>DATIQL010000217.1:0-46353 GCA_035470905.1 Casimicrobiaceae bacterium | reverse complement strand
TCCTCGACTGCATCGCCTCGGGCGCGATGTGGGTCGACATGGCGGCCACCGGCGTCGACATCCTGGTCAGCGCGCCACAGAAGGGCTGGAGCAGCTACGCCGGGTTCGCGCTGGTGATGCTGGGCGAACGCGCAAGGTCCGCGATCGAATCGACGACCAGCACGAGCTTCGCCTGCGACCTGCGCAAGTGGCTGGGCATCATGGAGACCTACGAAGCGGGCGGGCACGCCTACTACGCGACGCTGCCCACCGATTCGCTGGCGCGCCTGCGCGACATGATGAAGGACACCGAGCGGTTCGGCTTCGACGAGGCTCGCGCCGCGCAGCAGTCGCTGGGAGATCGCGTCCGGGCGATGCTGGCGAGCCGGGGCTTTCCGAGCGTCGCTGCCGACGGCTTCGGCGCCCCGGGCGTGGTCGTCAGCTACACCGACGACCCCGACATCCAGTCCGGCAAGCGATGGACCGGCATGGGCCTGCAGACCGCCGCCGGCGTCCCGCTGCAGTGCGACGAGCCCGCCGATTTCCGCACGTTCCGCATCGGGCTCTTCGGCCTCGACAAGCTCCAGAACGTCGATCGCAGCGTGGGCTTCCTCGAGGAAGCGCTCTCCCCCGTTCCGGTCCAGTAATCCAGGACCCGGCAGCGCCATCCGGGGCCGGCCGTCACCCGGCACCCTCGGGTTCCGCCCGTCCCGGCAGTCCCGCCCACCCGGCGCCGATCAATCCCCCGGCGGCACGGCGCCGATCAATCCCCTGGCGGCACGGCGCCGGCCGGCGCAGCCGCAAAGCGGGATCTGCGCCTGGCGTGCCGGCTCGCATGGGCCGTGCGCAATGCGAAGACCACCTGCAGGACGATCAGCAGCGCGCACAGCGTGATGAACGTCAGGCTGATCGGCCGTTCCAGGAAGACGCCCATGTTGCCGCGCGAAAGGAGCAGCGCGCGGCGGAAATTCTCCTCGACCAGCGGACCCAGAACGTAGCCCAGCAGCACGGGCGCAACCGGGAAATCCAGGGCCATGAAGATCGCGCCGATGATCCCGAACACCAGCACTTCGTTCACCTCGAACAGGCTGTTGTTCGTGCTGTAGACCCCCACGGCGATGAAGAACAGCGCGCAGGGAAACATCAGCCGGTAGGGTACGCGCAGCACCTTGACCCACACGCCGATCAGCGGCACGTTGAGGATCAGCAACAGGACGTTCCCCACCCAGAAGCTCGCGATCAGCCCCCAGAACAGGTCCGCGTGCTCGGTGATGAGCTGCGGACCCGGCGCGATCCCCTGCACCATCAGCGCGCCCAGCAGCAGGGCCATCACCGGATCGCCGGGAATGCCGAGGCTCATCGTCGGGATGAAGTCGACCTGGGTCTTGGAGTGCGATGCGGCCTCGGGGCTCGCGACACCCTCGATCGCGCCATGGCCGAAGCGCTCCGGTGTCTTCGAGATCTTGCGCTCGAAGGCGTAGGCGATGAACGTGGTGATCGTGGGGCCGGTGCCCGGCATCGCGCCGAACAAGGTCCCGATCAGGGTTCCGCGCAGCATCGGGAAGAACGACTGCTTGAGCTCCTTCCGGCTGGGGCGCATGTCGCGCAGGCGCACCTTGGTCTCGTTGCCGATGAACTTCATCCGGTTTACGCTGCGCAGGAAATCGGCGGCGCCGAACAGGCCCAGCGCCAGCGCGACCAGCTCGACGCGGTCGGTCAGCTCGGGAAAGCCGAACGAAAACCGGATGACTCCGCTGTTGACGTCGGTGCCGACGGTGCCGATCAGGAGGCCCACGACGGTCATCGCGATGCCCTTGAGCGGCGACCCCCGCGCCATCGTGCCGCCGGCAAGCAGCCCCAGCAGCATGATCGAGCAGATCTCGGTGGGTCCGAACTTCAGCGCGGCGTTGACCAGCAGCGGCGAGGCGAAGACCATCACCGTGATGCCGAACGACGCGGCGAAGAACGATGCGATCATCGTGACACCCAGCGCCGCGCCTCCCCTGCCCGCCCGCGTCATCGGATAGCCGTCGAGGCAGGTGACCGCATGCGGCGGGTGCGACGGGAGGTTGAGCAGGATCGCCCCGATTGCACCGCCGTACATCGATCCGTAGAAGATGCCGGCGAGCATCAGGAATGCCGGCACCGGATGCATCGTGTAGGTGATGGGCAGCAGCATCGAGATCGCCGACAGTGCGCCCATGCCCGGCAGCACGCCGATCAGGTTGCCGACCAGAACGCCGAAGAACGACCACATCAGATTGTGCGGCTCCAGCGCAACGCCGAAGCCGTACCAGAGGTCGACGAGAGCCTGGTGCATGATCAGGCCCCTCCCCACTGGAACGGCGGGAACTGCATCTGCAGCGCCCACCAGAAGATGACGATGGCGACGACGACACTCGCCAGCGCGAGCAGGACGGCGCCCAGGAAGGTGTTCTGCCGGTCGCCCAGCGCCGAGATGAACACGATCGCGAACGTCGCGGGCAGCAGGCCGCCGTATTTCCCGAGCACGACGAAGGCAACCAGCGCGCCGATGATGCAGAGCCAGCCGCGCCATTCGGGGGCGAGAACCTCGAGCTCGCCTTCGTAGCGGGTGAATCGCGCGCTGACGGCGATCGCGAAGCCCACCCCGGCGAGGATCACCCCCAGCGCGGTCGGGAAGAAACCCGGTCCCATTCGCTCCAGCGTCCCGAGCTGGTAGCTCGAGCCCTGGAATGCGGCCGCCAGGCCGATGGCGGTCATCAGCATCCCGCCCGCGTAGTCGCGGCTACGCTTGCTCTTCAATGCCCACATCGATGCTCCTCCAATGTCCTTGCTGCCTGTCCCTGCCGGAGAACGCTGCCCCGGTCGCGGCGTCGCTGCGCCGGCCACAGGAACTTACGATCGGGCCTGCGGCCCCGCAAGCCCGAGATTGTGCATCGAAAAGCCGCAAGCCACGAGATCGGCGACGAGCGCCGCGGACTGTGCATCGGTCAGTCCGACCAGCGGCGGACGCACGCGCGCCCAGGCCGGGTCGCGGCCCCAGTGTGCGATCGCCTGCTTGAGTGCCGGGATCATCGGATACTTCTGGAACGTGCCGCGCACGCGGTCCAGCGCCTGCTGGATCGCGTCCGCGTCCCCTTCCTGCCAGTGCCCGTAGAGGTGATGGATCGCAGCGGGATTCACGTTGGCCGTCGCGCTGATGCAGCCCCTGCCGCCGTTGCGCAGGTTGGCGAGCAGGAAGCTCTCGCTGCCGACGAAGACATCGAACCCCTCCCCCGCGTAGCGGTCGAGCATGGCCTTTGAGTTGCTCCAGTCACCCGAGGAATCCTTCACCCCCGCGACGATCCCGGGCCAGGCCTTCAGCAGCCGCTCGATCAGCCCGAGGGAGATCGGCACCTGCGACACCGGCGGGATGTGGTAGAGATAGATGCGCAGCCGCGCATCGCCGACGCGCTCGATGATTTCGGAATAGCTGCGGTAGAGGCCTTCGTCCGTGACGCCCTTGTAGTAGAACGGCGGGAGCATCAGGGTTCCCGCGCAACCGAGCTTCACCGCGTGGGCGGTCAGGCGCACCGAGTCGGTCAATGCGCAAGTGCCGGTGCCCGGCATCATTCGCGCCGGATCGATGCCCGAAGCGACCAATCGGTCCAGCAGGTCGATCCGCTCGTCGATGCCCAGCGAATTCGCCTCCGAATTCGTGCCGAACACGGCAAGGCCGACGCCCTGGCCGAGCAGCCACCGGCAGTGGCGCACGAAGCGCTCGACATCCGCTCCGCCGTCGGCAGAGAAAGGCGTGACCACCGGAGCCAGCACGCCGGTCATGCGCGCGTTCATGTTCATCCCGTTCCCTCCCGAATTCGGTCGCCTGCGGTCCGGCGACCCGCCGCAGCGTGCCCGGAAGAATCAGCCTGCAGCCGCGCCGTGGGTGCCCGCGTTCATGGCCAGCATCAGGTGGTTTATGCGTTTGACGAAAGTCGCAGGGTCGTCGAGTTGGCCACCCTCGGCCAGCAGCGCCTGGTCGAACAGCACGCTGGCCCAATCGTCGAAATTGCCCGTCTCGTCCCGCAGCCGGGCGACGACCGGATGCCGCGGGTTGATCTCGAGGATGGGTTTCCACCCCGGCCCGGCCTGGCCGGCGGCCCGCAGCATGCGCGCGAGATTGGCGCTCATGTCGTGCTCGTCGGCCACCAGGCAGGCAGGGGATTCGGTCAGCCTGCGCGTGACGCGGACATCCTTGACGCGCTCGCCCAGGCTCGCCTTGAGCCTGTCGACGAAAGGCCTGAACTCGTCTGCCTCCTGCGTGTCCTCGCTCTTTTCGCCCGCGTCCTCCAGCGTGCCGAGGTCGAGCCCGCCCTTGGCGACCGAAACGAGCGCCTTGCCCTCGAATTCGGCGAGGTGCCCCACGACCCATTCGTCGACGCGATCCGAAAGCAGCAGGACCTCGATGCCCTTGCTGCGGAAGACTTCGAGATGGGGACTGTTGCGCGCCGCATTGAAGGTCTCGGCGGTCACGTAGTAGATCCTGTCCTGACCGCCTTTCATCCTGCCGACGTAATCGGCGAGCGACACGGTTTCGTCGGCGCTGTCGGAGCGCGTCGACGCGAAGCGCAGGAGCGCGGCGATCCGCTCGCGATTGGCGTCGTCCTCGCCGATGCCCTCCTTCAGCACGCGACCGAACTCGCCCCAGAACTTCCCGTACCGGTCATTGTCCTCGCCTGCGAGATGGGCGAGCAGGTCCAGGACTTTTTTCGTGCAGCCGCCGCGGATCGCCTCGATGTCCCGCGACTCCTGGAGGATCTCCCGCGAAACGTTGAGCGGCAGGTCGGCCGAGTCGACGATGCCCCGGATGAACCGCAGGTACCCCGGCAGCAGCTGCTCGGCATCGTCCATGATGAAGACGCGACGGACATAGAGCTTGACGCCGTGGCGGGCATTGCGGTCCCACAGGTCGAACGGCGCCCGCGACGGGATGTACAGCAGCTGCGTGTACTCGGATCGTCCTTCGACGCGCGCATGCGTCCATGCGAGCGGATCCTCGAAATCGTGGCCGACGTGCTTGTAGAACTCCCGGTACTGCTCGTCGGTGATCTCGCTCCGGGGCCGCGCCCACAGCGCGGAGGCCTGGTTGACCGTCTCGTCCTCGGCGAGCTTTTCGGGCTTGCCTTCCTTCCATTCCTCCTTCTTCATCCGGATCGGCTGGACGATGTGGTCGGAATAGCGGCGGATGATCGAGCGAAGCTTCGAGCCTGCGAGCAGGTCATCCTGGCCTTCGCGCAGGTGCAGCGTGATCTCGGTCCCGCGTCCGGTCCTGTCGACCACCTCGACGTCGAATTCGCCGCCGCCGTCGGACTCCCAGCGCACGCCCTGGTCGGCGTTCTCGCCGGCACGGCGGGTCACCACCGTGACCCGGTCGGCGACGATGAACGACGAATAGAATCCGACGCCGAACTGGCCGATCAGATGGGCATCCTTCTGCTGGTCGCCCGACAGGCGCGCGAAGAACTCGCGCGTCCCCGACTTGGCGATCGTGCCGAGGTTCGCGATCACCTCGTCGCGATTCATGCCGATGCCGTTGTCGGCGATGGTCAGCGTCCTCGCCGCGGCGTCGTAGTCGACGCGGATCGCGAGCTCGGCATCGTCCTCGAACAGCGCGGGGTTGTGCAGCGCCTCGAAGCGCAGCTTGTCGCAGGCATCCGACGCGTTGGAGACCAGCTCGCGCAGGAAGATCTCGCGATTCGAATAGAGCGAATGGATCATCAGGTCGAGCAGCTGTCTGACCTCGGCCTGGAATCCCAGGGTTTCGCGCTTGGCGGAAGGAGCGGTGGTATCGGGCATGGGCGAAGTGTGGGGATGGCGACGCGTGTTGCGCAAGATCCGGATTTTACGGCAGTTGCCTCGTGCGCTGTGCGATGCGACACTTCCCGGAGTCGGCGCCAACCGCCAGCGCCATCGGGCTGCGCATTCGCGAAATCGGAGGTCTTCGATGATCGACAATACGGTGGTCGAGCTTTCGCGATGGCAATTCGCCGCGACGGCCCTCTATCATTTCCTGTTCGTTCCGCTGACGCTCGGCCTTTCCTTCCTGCTCGCGGCCATGGAGACGGTCTACGTCACCACCGGGCGCGACATCTACCGGCGGATGGCGCATTTCTGGGGCCGGCTGTTCCTGATCAACTTCGCGCTTGGTGTGGCCACCGGCCTGACGATGGAGTTCGAGTTCGGGACCAACTGGTCGTACTACTCGAGCTTCGTCGGCGACACCTTCGGCGCGCCGCTCGCGATCGAGGGCCTGATGGCGTTCTTCATGGAGTCCACGTTCGTGGGCCTGATGGTGTTCGGCTGGGAGCGCCTCACCAAGGCGCAGCACCTGATCGTCACCTACCTGGTCGCACTGGGATCCAACCTGTCGGCAGTATGGATCCTGGTCGCCAACGGCTTCATGCAGGATCCGCAGGGCGCGCATTTCAATCCGCTGACGATGCGCATGGAGCTTTCGAGCTTCGCCGATCTCATCTTCAACCCCGACGCCCAATCGAAATTCGTCCACACGAGCATCGCCGGGTACGTGACCGCCGCGATGTTCGTCGGGGGCATCAGCGCGTTCTACATGCTGAGGGGGCGCCATATGGAGCTCGCGCGGCGCTCGTTCCGGATGGCGGCGCTGTTCGGCGTGCTCGCGACCGCGGGGGTCATCACCCTGGGTGACGCGCTCGGCTTCGTCGGCGGCCAGGCCCAGCCGACCAAGCTCGCCGCGATGGAAGCGCTCTGGCAGACCGAACCCGCACCGGCGGCATTCAACGTCGTCGCGGCGCCATCGCAGTCGCAGCGGACGAACCTCTGGCAGATCCAGGTGCCGGCCGCGCTGTCGCTGCTCGTCACGCACTCGCTGGACGGGACGGTCCCCGGCGCCGACGAGCTCGAGAAGCAGGCTGCCGTGCGCATCCGCAACGGCATCCCGGCCGTCATGGCACTGAAGCGCCTGGCGCAGGATCCGACCGATGCGAATGCCCTGGCGCAGTTAACCGCCCACGAGAAGGATCTGGGCTATGGATTCCTGGTCCAGCGCTATGCGCCCGACCAGGACATCGCCAGGGTCACGCCGGAAGCGATCGAGCAGGCTGCGCGCGACACGATTCCGCAGGTCGCGCCCATCTTCTGGTCGTTCCGGATCATGGTCGGCCTTGGACTGCTGATGCTCGGCTACTTCATCCTCGCCGTCATCTATACGATGCGCAACCAGGTCGAGCACAAGCGCGGCTTCCTGCGCCTTGCACTGTGGTCGATTCCGGTGCCTTTCATCGCCTGCGAAATGGGCTGGCTCGTCGCCGAGATCGGCAGGCAGCCGTGGACGGTCTACCAGGTCCTGCCGACCTGGATGTCGGCATCGACGCACAGCGTCGCCTACATGGCGTTCTCGCTCGCGGGCTTCGTCGTGCTCTACTCGATATTCATCGCCATCGAGATGTACCTGATGGTCAAGGCGATCCGCGACGGGCCGGATGCCGACGGTCCCGACGCAGCCGGACTGCCCGGCGAATCCGCCGCGATGCCGCGAATGGCGGGGACGGGAGCGGCGCTCGCCAGCCGCTGGGAGGGCTGACGATGGAGACCTACCTGCTGCTCAAGGTCATCTGGTGGGTGCTGCTGGGTGTGCTGCTGATGGGGCTCGCGATCATGGTCGGGATGGACATGGGCGTGGGCACGATCCTCCGTTATGTCGGCCGCAGCGACACGGAGCGACGCGTCGCACTTAACATCGTCGGTCCGCACTGGGACGGCAACCAGGTGTGGTTCATCCTCGGCGGCGGGGCGATCTTCGCCGCCTGGCCGCTGGTCTACGCGACCGCTTTCTCGGGCCTGTACGTGGTGATGCTGCTCCTGCTGTGGACGATGATCGTGCGGCCCCTCGGCTTCGAGTACCGGAGCAAGCTCGCGTCGGCGCGGTGGCGCAGCGCCTGGGACTGGGCGCTGTTCGTCAGCGGCTTCGTGCCGATGCTGGTATTCGGCGCCGCGATCGGCAACATCCTGCAGGGGGTGCCTTTCCATTTCGACTGGAACCTGACCTCCCGCTACACCGGAAGCTTCATCGCGCTCTTCAACCCGTTCGCGATCCTCTGCGGATTGCTGTCGGTCGCGATGTCGGTCTGGATGGGCGCGACGATGGTGATGAATCGTGCCGAGGGCATGATCCGCGCGCGCGCCAGGCGCCTCGCGAGCTGGGGCGGGATCGGCGCGCTGGTGCTCTTCACCGTCGGCGGGATCTGGGTGACCCGCATCGAGGGCTATCACCTGGTGCAGGGACCCGACCCCGCGCTCGCCCAGACGCCGCTGCGTCAGGTCGTCGAGCGCGCAACCGGCGACTGGCTCGCCAACTTCGGCAGCCATGCGATCCTGTGGCTCGCGCCGGCGGGCGCGTATGCGGGCCTGCTCATCGGGCTCGTCGCCGTGCGCAAAGGCGCCTCGCATGTCGCCTGGTGGCTGGGAGCGCTGGCGTGGATCGGCATCATCGGCACCGTCGGCGCGGCGATGTTCCCGTTCATGCTGCCCTCCTCCTCGGAGCCCTCGCACAGCCTGACGGTGTGGAACGCCTCGTCGAGCCAGTACACGCTGGCCTGGATGCTCGGTTTCACGCTGGTGTTCATGCCGCTGATCGTCTGGTACACCGGCTGGGCTTTCTGGATCATGCGCGGCAAGGTCAGCGCGGCGCGAATCGAATCCGACGAGCACGCCTACTGAGGAGCCGGCGCCGCCATGGGCACGTTCGCACGTTTCGTCGTCTACCTGTTCATCGCCATCTGCGTCATCGTCATTGCGGTGATTCTGGGGGCCTACGGATCCTGGTATTTCGCCTGGCTGGTCGGCACCGTCATGATGGTGCTGATCGCGGCCGCCGGCGCCGCGCTGCTCGACACCCAGGAAGAGGAGCAGCGGCGCAGCGGCGGGCATTGACCTCGCCGGGCGCCGCAGGACGCCAGCGTTCAGCACGCCTCGCCGGGCAGGGCCAGATGGTCCTGATGGCGCGCGTAGCGCCCCCCGCGGCGCAGCAGCTCCGCGGGCGTGCCGCGCTCGACGATGCGCCCCTGCTCGAGGACGAGCACCTCGTCGACGCGATCCCCCAGATGCGCCAGCCGGTGGGTGATGACCAGCACGCTGCGGCCGGCCATCAGCGTCTCGATGGACCCGACGAGCGCCTGTCCGGTCTGCGGATCGAGGCCTTCGGTGGGCTCGTCGAGCAGCAGCACCGGCGCATCCTTCAGCAATGCGCGCGCGATGGCGATGCGCCGCGCCTGTCCGCCGGACACCTTGATGCCGGCTTCGCCGACGCAGGTCCGGTAGCCCTCGGGCAGCGAGACGATGAAATCGTGGATCTGCGCCGCGCGCGCGGCGCGAAAGACGTCCGCATCGCTGGCCCGCGGATTGGCGATGCGCAGGTTGTCGAGGATCGTCGTGTCGAACAGCCAGGTATCCTGCGCCACGACGGCGATCCGCGCGCGGAGGTCCTCGCCCCGGTAGCTTCGCAGGTCGTGGCCGCCGAAATGCACCGCGCCCTCCTGGTATTCCCGGAAACGGAGCAGCAGCCGCACGATGCTGCTCTTGCCAGCGCCGCTCGGCCCGACGACCGCGATCCGCCGTCCCGGCCGAAGCTCCAGATCGATGCCGTCCAGCGCCCATGCCTCGTCCGCGCCGTAGCGCATGCGGACGCCGCGCATCGTGATGCCGGCGGCGCCGGGTGTCGGTGATCCGCCCTTAGGCTCGGCGACCTCGGGAGTCGCGTCGACCAGCTCGAACACGCGTCGGGCGGCGGCGAAGGTTTCACCGACCTGCTGCATCGCTCCAGGCAGCGGCCCGATCGCGTCGAAGCTCGCGAGCACGAACAGCGCGAGCATCGGCAGCGCCGCCGGCATCAACGTCCCGCGCGAAACCAGCACGACGCCCTCGAGCGCGACCGCCCACATCGCGCCACTGGCGCACAAGCCGACGATGGCAGCCGACAGCCCCGACAGGTGGGCAAGGCGCAGCTGCTGCGCGTTCAGCGCCTGCGTCAGCGTGTGGATGCGCCGCGCCTGCGCCTGTGCCGCGCCGTAGACCCGGAGCTCGGCCATCCCCTGCACGCCGTCGATCACCGCCATGCGCAGCGCGGCGCGGGCCTCGATGCGCGCGCTGCCCGGCGCCTCACCCAGGCGGCGCATCGCGACCGGCAGCGCGGCGCCGGCAACGAGCATCAGCACCATCACCGGCATCGCGGCTTGCGCAATCACATGGACGAGCACGATCGCGGCGACCAGCGCGCTTGCGATGCCCACGGCGAAGGGCACGAGCAGGCGCAGGTAGGCATTCTGGAGGGTGTCGATGTCGGCCTGGATGCGCTCCAGCAGGTCGCCGCTGCGGCGGTGTTCGAGCCGCGCCGGCGCAAGCGGTTCGATCCGGCGAAAGAACCAGGTTCGCAGCTGCGCCAGCAGCCGGAATGTCGCCTCGTGCGTGACCACGCGCTCGACGTAGCGCCCGCCCGTCCGAAGGATCGCGAACGCGCGGATCAGCGCAGCCGGGAGGAAATAGTTGATCGGCGCGCCGGCCACGCCTGCGAGCGCCATCGCCGCGATGAACCACCCGGCGACCGCCATCAGGCCGACGCCCGCCAGCTGGGTGAGCGTCGCGCACAGCGCGCCGAGCGCCAGCCAGCCCCGGTAGGGTCCGGCCAGGGCCAGCAAGCGGCGCGCGAGCTTCAGGTCGGCGCGCATGTCAGTCCGGGCGCAGTGCCGCCGCCGGGGCCGAATCCGGAGGCGGATCCGGCGGCGGCCGAGGCGCCGGGTCCGGCGCGGCGTCGTGCGCGCGCACCAGCCTCGCGTAGAGTCCCCCTGCGCGCGCGAGCGCCTCGTGCGTCCCCTCCTCGACCACCCGCCCCGCATCCATCACGACGACGTGATCTGCCGCGACGACGGTGCGCAGCCGGTGCGCGACGACCAGGAGCGAGCGACCGCGCGCCAGCCGCGCGAGCGCCGCGACCACGCGCGCCTCGGTCTCGGCATCGAGGCTCGCCGTGGCCTCGTCCATCAGGACCAGCGGCGCGTCCTTGAGGAAAGCACGCGCGAGCGCGATGCGCTGCACCTGCCCGCCCGACAGGTTCTGGCCGCGCTCGCCGACCGGCGTGTCGTAGCCCTGCCGCAGGCGCCCGATGAATTCGTCGGCGTCCGCCTCGCGCGCAGCCGCGCGCACCGCCTCGACCGATGCGCCGGGATTGCCCAGCCGGATGTTGTCGAGGATGCTGCCCTCGAACAGATGTGGACGCTGCGGCAGCCACGCCACATGGGCGAGCCAGGACTCGGGATCGATGTCCGCCAGGTCGTGTCCGCCGACGAGCACGCGCCCGCGTTGCGCGTGCACGAAACCGAGCAGCAGGTTGAGAACCGTGCTCTTGCCCGCCCCGCTCGGTCCGACCAGTGCTGCGACGCGGCCCGGCTGCAGGGCGAAGCTCGCGCCGCGAAGCGCGTCGCGACCCGGCTCGTAGGCGAAATGCACGTCGTCGAAGCGCAGGTCGAATGCGCGCCCGAGCGCCGGGCGCGTCACTGCTCTGGCCGACCCCGGCACCGGAGCCTCCAGGATGCCGGCGATGCGTTCGGCCGCTGCGATCGCCTCCATGCGCGCGTGGTAATGGGTGCCGAGCGTGCGCAACGGGAGGAAATACTCGGGTGCGAGCAGCAGGACGAACAGCCCTGCTTCCAGCCCCAGGTCGCCTCGAAGCAGGCGGAATCCGATCAGCACCGCCACCAGCGCGATGCCGACCGCCGAGAAGAACTCGAGCACCAGCGAGGACAGGAAGGCGATGCGCAGCACCGCCATCGTGCTGCGCCGGTATTCGTCGGAGACGCGGGCGATGACGTCGGCCTCGCGCCGCGCGGCATTGAACATCTTCAGCGTCACCAGGCCCCGCAGCGCGTCCAGGAAATGCGCGCTCATCCGCGCGAGCTGGCGCCATTGGCGCTGGTTGCGTCGCTCGGCGCCGCTGCCGATCAGGATCATGAACACGACGATCGGCGGCGCGCTCGCGACGAGCACCAGAGCCGAGATCCAGTCGCGCGGAAGGACGAAGGCGAGGATCGCGACGGGCACGAGCAGGGCAAGCGCCTTCTGCGGCAGATAGCGCGCGTAATAGGATTCCAGCGCCTCGACGCCATCGACCACCGCCGTCGCCACCTCGCCGCTGTGCCGCGCATGGAGGAAGACGGGGCCCAGTTCGTGGAGATGGCGGACGAGCCTGTCGCGCAGGCCCTCCTTGATCGCGACGGCGCCGCGCATGCCCGTCTGCTCGGTCAGAGCCGCCACCGCGAATCGCCCCGCGACGATCGGTACCAGCGGCCACAGCTGCGTCAGGACCTGGTGGAGCGGCGTCCGCTGCAGCACGGCACCCGCGAGCGTCCATGCCAGCAGCCATGCCTGGGCGACCAGCAGCAGCGCCGCGAGCGCCCCGAGTCCGACAGCGCCGGCAATGGCGCGCTGCGCCAGAGCACGCTCGGCGTCGAGCCAGTTCTCGAATTTGCTGCGGCGCCTGCCCGACATGACACCGCCATCGTACTGGATTGGGCAGGCACGAAAAAAGGCAGGCGGCCTGCGCCGCCTGCCTCGCACCAGAGCCGCCGGGATCCTATCTGAACAGCGCCATCGACTTGCCGAGCGTGGACAGGACCCCCCACGCGAGGGGAATGCCGACATACAGCCAGAACACGACGAGCAGCACGCCGTTGCCGTGCTGGCGCGGGACGATTTCAGGCATTTGTCATCTCCTGATTCGATGAATCCGGTTTCGGGTGATCAACACGGTGGTTGCATTCGCTAATCTGCGGCTGCACTCCCCGCCAGCGCGATCGCATCGGTCTCGGTCACCTCGTCCTGCGGCATGTGGTGCTTCTCGTGAACCGGGCGGATGAACAGGTTGCACAGGAAGCCGACCACCAGCAGCGCCGCCATGATGTACATGGTCACCGTGTACGAATCGGCCTTGGCCACGCCATGGTCGATCTGATACTGGCGCAGGTAGTTGACCAGCACCGGACCGAAGACGCCGGCCGCCGACCAGGCGGTCAGGATCCGGCCGTGGATGCCACCGACGAACCTGGTCCCGAACACGTCGGCGATGTATGCGGGAATCGTCGCGAAGCCGCCGCCGTACATGCTGATGATCAGCAGGTAGCAGACGACGAACAGCGCGACGCTGCCCATGTGGCCGGTGCCGGGCACCATCGCATACAGGAAGATGCCGAGCGCGAAGAACACGTAGTAGGTCGTCTTGCGCCCCAGGTAATCCGACGCCGAAGCCCAGACGAAGCGGCCGCCCATGTTGAACAGGCTCATCAGGCCGACGAAGCCGGCGGCCGCAGCGGCGCTCACCCGACCGGAAAAGCTCTCCTGGATCATCACCGAGGCCTGGCCGAGCACGCCGATGCCGGCGGTGACGTTGAGGCACAGCACCCACCACATCAGCCAGAACTGGGGCGTCTTGAGCGCCCTGTCGATGTGCACGTGGTTGCTGGTCACGAGTCTCTTCGGCTTGGCGGGCGCAACCCAGCCCTCGGGCTTCCAGCCGGCAGCCGGCAGCCGCACGGCGAATGCGCCGATGCACATCGAGATGAAGTAGATGACCCCCATGACGACGAAGGTCTCCGCCACGCCGACCGAGGTCGCCGACTTGAACGAGTTCATCAGGTATACGGACAGCGGCGCACCGATCATCGCGCCGCCGCCGAAGCCCATGATCGCCATCCCCGTCGACATGCCCCGCCGGTCCGGGAACCATTTGATCAGCGTCGACACCGGCGAGACGTAGCCGATCCCCAGGCCGCAGCCGCCGATGACCCCGTAGCCCAGGTACAGCAGCCAGATCTGGTGCGCCCAGACGCCGAGCGCCGAGACCAGGAATCCGCCGCCGAAGCAGCACGCGGCCGCGAACATCGCGACCCGCGGACCGACCCTCTCGATCCAGCGGCCGGCAAACGCCGCCGACAGCCCGAGGCAGACGATCGCCAGGCTGAAGATCCAGCCGAGCGTCGTGAGTTTCCAGTCGTCCGGGGCCGATTGCGAGATGCCGATGACCTTGGTCAGCGGGGCGTTGAACACGCTGAATGCGTAGGCCTGCCCGATGCACAGGTGCACGGCCAGCGCCGCCGGCGGGACGAGCCAGCGGTTGAAGCCTGGGGCAGCGGTGATTCTCTCCCTGGAAAAAAAGCCGGGTGTAGCGCTCATCGGTCTCCTCCTGATGGTTTTGTTCTGCGATGCGCCGCGCTGCGCGCCGTTCATCCAGCGCTTCGCGCACTTCCACGACCACATTGCTTTTTTGCGGTGAACCTTAGCAGCTCTCCTTGTGTATCGCAACACGCTATATCGTGACCGGACATGCGCGTGCCCGGCGGCCGGGGCGCATTGTGCAGCGCACAGCGACCCGGTTGCCGCGGCGTGGAACGCGAAGCTGGCGGGTTATCGCGGCGTTGTGCAGCGCACAGCTGCACGGGTCCCCGCCCCGGAGGCGCCGGTCTTGCGGCCGTGCGACAGCGCCGTGTGCGCGGGAGGCGCGGGTGGGGCCGGGGCGGCCGCCGTCTACTCGCGCTTGAGACCGGGGAAGTCTTCCTCGAAATATTCGAGCGGCTCGCGCTGCCCCCGTTCCCGGCGCTCCGCCTCGGCCTTGCGCAGCTCGACGCGGCGGATCTTGCCCGAGAGGGTCTTGGGCAATTCGGCGACGAACTCGATCCTTCGCACCCGCTTGTACGGGGCGAGCTGCCTGCGGGCGAAGGCGAGGATGTCCTCGGCCAGCGCACTGCCCGCCTCGCTTGCGCCCGTCACGGTGACGAACGCCTTGGGCACGGCGAGGCGGACCGGATCGGGACTGGGGACGATGGCCACCTCGGTGACGGCCTCGTGCTCGAGCAATGCGCTTTCGAGCTCGAAGGGGCTGATCCGGTAGTCGGAAGCCTTGAAGACGTCGTCGGCGCGCCCGACGAAGGTCACGTAGCCGTCGGCGTCGCGCGTCGCGGTGTCTCCCGTGTGGTAATGGCCGTCGCGCATTGCCTGGGCCGTCGCCTGCGGGCTGTCCTCGTATCCCTGCATCAGCCCCAGCGGATGTGCGGCGAGGTCCAGGCACACCTCGCCTTCGTCGGCTGCGCGGCCGTCGATGTCGAGCAGGCTCACGCGGTAGCCGGGGAGCGGACGACCCATCGAGCCGGGCTTCAGACGCTGGCCGGGCGAGTTCCCGAGCACCGCTGTCGTCTCGGTCTGGCCATAGCCGTCGCGCAGGGTGATTCCCCACGCATCGCGCACCTGCTCGATGATCTCGGGATTGAGGGGCTCGCCCGCGCCCACCAGCTCGCGGAGCCTGAGCCGTCCGCGAAAGGCGGCGAGGTCTTCCTGGATCAGCAGCCGCCACACCGTCGGCGGCGCGCACAGCGTCGTGACGCCGTGGCGCTCGACGGCTGCGAGCAGACCCCTGGCGTCGAAACGCGCACTGTTGTAGATGAATACGCAGGCACCGGCGTTCCAGGGCGCGAAGACACAGCTCCACGAGTGCTTGGCCCATCCCGGCGACGAGATGTTGAGGTGCACGTCGCCGGGCGTGAGCCCGATCCAGTACATCGTCGACAGATGGCCGACCGGATAGCTCTGGTGCGTATGCAGCACCAGCTTGGGCTTCGATGTCGTGCCCGACGTGAAATAGAGGAGCAGCGGGTCGCTCGCCTGGGTCGGACCCTCGGGGCGGAACTCGACCGGAAACCGATCGGCGGCGTCGTGGCTCGTCCAGCCGGGCTCGCGCGCGCCGACGCAGATCCGCGTGTAGCTGCCTGCCACCTCGGCGAACTTCGGCGCATGCGCGCTCGCGGCGACGACGTGCCGCACGCGGCCGCGGTCGATGCGGTCGCGCAGGTCGTCGGCCGTCAGCAGGGAGGTCGCCGGGATCACCACCGCCCCGAGCTTCATCGCTGCGAGCATCGTTTCCCACAGCGCGAGCTCGTTGCCCAGCATCAGCAGGATGCGATCACCCCGGTTCACGCCGAGGCTCCTCAGGTGGTTGGCGACCTGCGACGAGCGCTCCGACATCTGGCGGAACGACCGCCTGTGCTCGCTGCCGTCCTCGCCGACGATCCACAGCGCAGGGGCGTCGTTGCCGCGCGCCATCGGATCGAAGTGGTCGAGCGCCCAGTTGAACTGCGACAGTGCCGGCCAGCGGAAGTCGCGCACGGCCGTTTCATAGTCGGTGCGATGCGCGAGCAGGAAGTCGCGGGCGTCGGTGAAGGCAGCGCTGGAAGCGGTCATGGCGTCATTCCGGAGTTCGGTCACGCGATTACACACCAACTGCGCGGGCGAATGAAGCTCCCCGTCAGATGCGCCGGAACATTGTCCGCCGGGTGTTGACGAACGCCGGTCGCACGCGGCCGCTCCAGGGCGTGCCGCGCACCGCGAGCCACGGCGGACTGCCGAGGGTCTCGGGCCGCGCCAGGTCGTAGCAGGCGTGGTAGCGCGGATGCCCATCGACGTTGCGGTAGCGCATCGCGCGCACGGTCCCGGGGACCGACGCGAGCCCGGGCAGGTGCTCCTGCTCGTACCAGGCGTTGAAGTCCGCCTCGCGCTCGGGCAGCACGTCGGTCTCGACGACGTAGTGCCAAGGCGCCGCCTCGCCGGAGGAGGCGCCCGCGACACTGCTGATCGCCGCGAGGCGCGTCACCGTCGCCCCCGGCAGCACGCGATGCAGCGCCACCTGCAGCGAGGCCACGAGGCGCGCCAGCGGGGCGATGGGCACCTGGTCGGCGGTGACATCCACGTACGCACGGCCGTCGTCGACTTCGAGCGCGCGGAACACGCGCAGATCGCGGGCGACGGGATGGCCTTCGACCAGGTCGCGCAGCAGGGCGACCGGGTCGCGATCCGGCCAGCGGAATTTCACCAGCACCACCGCCACGGGCGAAGCCATCACCGGTGCGCGACGTCGAGCGCGACCAGGAAGCGCGACACCATGTTGTACGCGGCGACGGTCGTGACGACCTCGACGACCCCTCGCGCGTCGAAACGCGCGCGCAGCCGGTCCATCAGCGCGTCGGGAACCTCGATGTCGCATGTCATCGCGTCGGTGAGCTCCAGCACCAGGCGTTCGTCGTCGTCGTAGGGATCGGGGGCGGCGGGTGCCCGCGCCTCCCGGTCGCCGCGACGCCACGCGGACAGCGCGTCGATCTTCGCCTGCGGCACGCCTGCGGCGAGCGCGTGCGGCACGTGGGCTTCGTACTCGAACGACGCGCGGTTCTGCACCGCCACGCGCAGGATGACGAGCTCGCGCAGGTTCGGCGGGATCAGCGTTCGGTTTCGCACCGCGGTCAGGAGCTTTTCCCACCCCTCGGCGATCGGGGGGCTGTTGAGCAGCACCTGGTAGAGCAGCGAGATCCTCCCGCGCTCGGCCAGGATCGAACGCTCGATCCCGGCGAGCTCGGGCCGGGTCCCCGGCTCGACCCGCGGCACGCGGATGTCCCCGGTCATCGCCCGGCTCGCGCAGCGATCGTCGCGTCGGACCGGGTCATCAGCCCTCCGGCGAGATGTTCTTCGCCTTGATCAGCTTGCCCCACTTCCCGGTATCGTGCGCGAGCAGCTTCTCCAGCTCCTGCGGCGTCGACGATGCGGGCTCGGCGCCGGCCTTCTCCAGCTTGTCGCGAACCGCGGGCGTGGCGAGCGTCCTGCGGGCCGCCTCGTTCAGCGCATTGATCACCGCCGCCGGCGTCTTCGCGCTGACGAACAGACCGTACCAGTTGTCGGTGTCCACGCCCGGCAGGCCCTGCTCGGCCAATGTCGGCACGTCCGGCAGCTCCGGATTGCGTTTCGGCGCCGCGATGCCGATCGCGCGCAGCTTGCCGCCCTTGACCTGGCCGATCAATCCGGGAACGTCGCCGAAGAACGCCGACACCTGTCCGCCGAGCAGATCGGTGATCGCCGGCGCCGCACCCTTGTAGGGAACGTGCAGGAAATTCACCTTGGTCGACTCGGCGAGCTGCTCCATCGCGAGATGCGGGATGCTGCCGATCCCGGTCGACGCGATCGCCACCGGCTTCGACGACTTGCGCGCGTTGGCGACGAACTCCGCCGCGTTCTTCGCCGGATTGGCCGGGTTCACGACCAGGAGCTCGTTGTTGTTGACGACGAGCGACACCGCTGCCAGGTCCTTGACGTCGTAGGCGAGCTTCCTGTATAGGACCGGGTTGATCGCGACCGCGCCGACGCTGGAGAGCCAGATCGTCGTGCCGTCGGGCGTCGAGCGCGCGACATATTCCGCGGCGACTGCGCCATTGCCTCCCGACTTGTTCTCGACGATAACGTGCTTGTGGAGCTCGTTGCCGAGCTGCTCGGAGATCGTTCGCGCGACGAAGTCGGTCGGACCGCCTGCGGGGAACGCGACGACGAGGTGGACGACGCTGTCCTGGGCGAGCGCCGGCAGGGCGGTGACGGCGCCGGCAAGAACGAGCGCGGAGGCGACTCTGCGTATCATCGGTTGCTCCTTCGGGATTGACGTTGTATTGATCTCGGCCGGTTGACTCAATCGCAACGGACGGTCATGCCGCCGTCGACGACGACCTCGGTGCCGGTGATGAAGCGGGCCTCGTCGGCGGCGAGGAACAGCACGGCGGCTGCCGTGTCGCGACCGTCGCACATGAAGCCCAGCGGAATGCGCGCGAGCCGCTGGGCCAGCAGCGCATCGACATCCCCGCCTGCGCGCTGCTTCGCAAGCCGTGCCTCGACCATCGGCGTATGCAGCTGGCCGGGGACCACGGAATTCACCCGTATCCCCTTCTTTGCGTACTGGACGGCGACGACGCGCGAGAACTGGATGACCCCGGCCTTGGTGGCCGCGTACGCGACCTGCGCGGCGCCGGTCCAGCGCAGCCCCGACGTCGACGACACGTTCACGATCGCCCCGGCCCCCTGCGCCTCCATCACCGGGAGCACGTGCTTGCAGGCGAGGAACACGCTCTTCAGGTTGGAATCGACCTGCGCAGCGAAGACGTCTTCGTCCATCTCGACCGGGCCGCCCGCCGCCGATCCGCCGACGTTGTTCACCAGCACGTCGATGCGGCCGAATGCGTCGCACGCCTGGGCCACCATCGCCGCCACCGCCTTCGAATCGGTGACGTCGCACCGCGCGGCGCGGATCGACTCCCGCAGGTCGCCGGCGCGCTCGAGCGTCTCCTCGACGCGCGCGAGGTCGCGATCGACGGCGAGCACCCGGGCGCCTTCCTCGGCGAGGCGGACCGCGACCGCCCGGCCATTGCCCCATCCCGGCCCGACGCAACCCGCGCAGGTGACGATCGCGACCTTGCCTTCGAAGCGCTTCATCGCCGCTGGCCGAAGCGGTAGAGGCGTCCTGGATTGTCCACGAGCAGCGCCTGGCGCTGCGCCTTGGTCGGCGCGATCTCGGCGATCAGGTCGGTGAGCAGGCCGTCGTCGGGGATGTGATCGAGGTTCGGGTGCGGCCAATCGGTGCCCCACAGCACGCGATCCCCTGCCTCCTCGACCAGCGCCTTCGCGTAGGGGACGGCATCGCGATACGGCGGGCCCTGGCGCGATGCGCGCTCCGGACCGCTGACCTTCACGAAGAACCGCGCATCGCGCATCAGCTCGCGCAGCCGGCGGAAATCAGGCTGGTCGAGGCCGCGCGCCGCGTCGATGCGCGCCATGTGATCGATGACCACCGGGACCGGCGAGCGCAGCAGCGCCGGGGCGAGCTCGTGCACCAGCGAGCTTTCGAAATGCAGCTGCAGGTGCCAGCCGATGGCGGCGAGCCGGCCGCCGAAGGCGATCACGTCCTCGATCGGCGTCGCGGCGCCGAGATGACGCATGAAATGGAAGCGCGCACCGCGAAAGCCCGCGGCATCGAGGCGCGCGAGCTCGGCGTCGTCGACCGACGGCGGCAGCAGCGCAATGCCGACGTAGGTCCCCTTTCGCGCCGCGATGGCGTCCTCGGTCACCGAGTTGTCGTAACCGTGGGCGTTGGACTGCACGACGACGCAGCGCTCGATTCCGAGCAGCGCATGCAGGGCGAAGAGCTTCTCCTTCGACGCCTCGCAGGGCGTGAAGCTGCGCCCCGGCGCGAACGGGAACCTCGACTGCGGCCCGAACACGTGGACGTGCGCATCGCATGCACCCGGTGGCAGCGCGAACTTCGGCCGGCCGGGGGCTGCGTGGTACGAAAGGGGCGGGGAGGACACGACGGGACCGACGCCTGCAAGGCGGCACCAAAGGCGCGATTCTGGGGCGTCGCTCGCCAGAAGTGAAGCGCATGGGTAGCATAGCAGCGATGCGCAAATTCGATGGCCTGGCTGCCGGCACGGGAAGTCGATGGACCTGACCCGGCTCGCGCATTTCGTGCGCGTGGTCGACGCCGGAGGTTTCACCCGCGCGGCCGCCCAACTCGACCTGACCCAGTCGGCGCTGTCGCGGCAGATCGGCCTGCTCGAGGCCGATCTCGGGCAACGCCTGCTGAGCCGCACCGGTCGCGGCGCGGTGCCGACGGACGCGGGCCTGGCGCTGCTCGGACACGCGAAAGCGCTGCTCGAGCTCGCCGACCGCGCCCGCGACGAGCTGCGCGGCTGGAATGCGAGTCCGCGCGGGCGCGTCATTGTCGGCCTGCCGCCGCGCGTCGCGCACGTCATGGCCGCCCCCCTGGTCCACCGGTTCCGCGGGCGCTTCCCCGACGCCGTCATCACCGTGGCCGAGTCGCTCAGCACCCACCTGCGCGAATGGCTGATCGCCGGACGTCTCGACCTGGCGCTGCTGTTCGACCCGCCGGCCGCCCCCCAGCTGGATTACCGCACGCTGGCGCGCGAGCCTCTGGTCCTCGTCGCCCCGGGATCCGGGCCCCGGCTGCCGCCGCGCCTGCGGCTTGCCGCAGTGTCGAATTACGATCTGGTGCTGCCTGGTGCGCCGAACGCCCTGCGCAGCCTGATCGACGACGCGACACGCTCGCGCGGCATCAAGCTTCGCATCGTCGCCGAAGTCGATTCGGTGCGCACCGTGCTGTCGCTCGTCCACAGCGGCGCGGGAAGCACGGTGATGCCGCAGACCGGCGTCGAAGCCTGCGGCCAGGGGCTCGACCTGCGGATCGCGCCGATCGGGTCGCCGATCGTGCGCAACTCGCTGGTGCTCGCCATCCCCCGCGCACGCCCGCAGACCCGCCTGATGCGCGACACGGCGACCCTGCTCGCCGGGCTCGATTTCGCCACCCTCGACCGCGGCCCGAGGCCCTGAAATGAACCAACTTCCGTACACGACCGCCCTGATCGTCGGCGCAGGAACCGGACTCTCCGCCTCGCTCGCCCGTCTCCTGAGGAGCAGGGGCATCGCCGTGGCGCTCGCCTCGCGCGAGCCGGCCGCACTGGATTCGCTTTGCGCAAAGATCGGTGCGAGCGCCTTCCGGTGCGACGCCCAGGACGAACAGGCGGTCGCCGAGCTGTTCGACGAGGTCGATCAGCAGATGGGCCCGCCGGACATCGTCGTCTACAACGCCAGCGCGCGCGCACGGGGCCCGCTGACGGCGCTGGATCCCGCCGAGGTTCGCCGCGTGCTGCTGACCAATGGCTTCGGCGCCTTCGCGGTCGCGCAATGCGCGGCCTCCCGGATGCTCGCCAGGGGCAGCGGGGCGATCCTGTTCACCGGTGCATCCGCGAGCGTCAAGGGCTACGCCGAGTCGGCACCGTTCGCCATGGGAAAGTTCGCCGTGCGCGGGCTCGCGCAAAGCCTGGCGCGGGAGCTCGCGCCGCGCGGCATCCACGTCGCGCACTTCGTGATCGACGGCACGATCAGGCGCGACGGGCGGGTCGCAGCCGAGGATCCGCCCGATTCCAGGCTCGACCCCGACGCGATCGCGAGCACCTATCTGCACGTGCTCGAGCAGCCGCGCAGCGCGTGGACCTGGGAGATCGAGCTGCGGCCCTGGGTCGAGCGGTTCTAGGCCCCCGGCGGTTCCGGGCGCCAGCGGTTGCTGGCCCCGCCTGCCGGCCACCCGACGGCACGGCACGCGACTTGTGTCCGTCGTCCGCCGACCCCATTTGCCTTGCTTTGGACCCCCGACTCCTGACGACATGACTGCAATCAACGTTACGCGCGCCAACTTCGACGAGGTCGTACTGCAGGGTTCCGGACGGCGCCCCGTCCTCGTCGACTTCTGGGCGCCATGGTGCGGACCCTGCCGCACGCTCGCGCCGATTCTCGACCGCGTCGCCGCCGAGTACGACGGCCGCCTGACGCTCGTGAAGCTCAACACCGAAGACGAGCCCGAGCTCGCCGCAAGCTTCGGCGTGCGCGGCATTCCCAACTGCAAGCTGTTCGTCGACGGCAATGTCGTCGACGAATTCACCGGCGCGCTGCCGGAATCCGCGATACGCGATTTTCTCGCCGCCGCCCTGCCCTCGCCGGCCGCGCCGCTCGTCGCCGCCGCCAAGGCGCTGCTGGCCGGAGGCGACCCCGACGCCGCGCTCGCTCGGCTGGACGACGCGCAGGCGATCGACGCGCAGGACGAGGACCTGCTGCTGACGCGCATCGAGGCCCTGCTCGCGGTGCGCCGCGCAGCGGATGCCGACGCGCTGGTCGCGCAGATCGAGGCATCGCGGCGCACCGTGCGCGACGAGCGCAGGCTGGCGGGCCTCAAGGCGCGCACGGCGTTCGCCGGCGACGCCGCGACCGACCTCGCAGCGCTCGCAGGCCAGGCGGCGGCAGCGCCTGGCGATTGCGCGGCGAAGCTCGCCTATGCTCGCGCACTGGCGGGGGCGGGCGATTACGAGCGCGCGCTCGCCGAGCTGCTCGCGATCGTGCGCACCGACCGCAATTTCGGCGACGACATCGGGCGCAAGACGATGCTGGCGGTGTTCGCGGCGCTGCCCGGCGACAGCGACCTCGTGCGCCGCTACCGGCGCGAGCTGGCCGGCGCGCTGAACTGACCGATGCGATGCGCGCTGCGCGCCGGCAGGCTTGCCCGCTTCAACTCGCAGCGGCCGTCAGCTCGTGGGCCCACAGGAATGCTTCGCGCTGCATGCCCATGAGCTCGGCCGGATCCACTCCCGGCAGGCGGTGCAGCGAGCGTGCCACGATCGCGCGGTCGTCGCGCTCCAGCCCTTCGGCCAGCGCCAGCAGATCGGCGTAATCGCCGCTGCGGTCGACCAGCGCGGTTGCCACCGGCTCCGGCAGCGGCATTTCCTTGAGGATCTCGGCGTGCGGAATCTCCAGGAGCACGTCCATCAGCGACAGGATCCCGGTGATGAATGCCAGCTCGGCGCCGTCGCCGTTCACCGTACCCTTGCGGGTCGCGATCAGCTCCATGAGCTTTCCCCGCACTGCCGCCAGCTGGAGCAGCGGGCTCGCCATCGCCAGGTTGCCGCGATCCGCCGTGTAGAGAAGCAGCTGCAGCCAGACGCGCAACTGCTTGCGCCCCAGCAGCACCAGCGCATGGCGCAGCGACGTGACGGGCTGCCGCAGGCCGGCGGCGGCGGAGTTGACGAGGCGCAGGAGGTTGACCGCCAGGCTGGGATGACGCTTGAACTCGTCCTCGATCTCGCGCACCTCGGCATCGCCCATCACCAGTGACAGCACGCGCAGCAGCGCGAGCTTGGCGGGCTTGGCGGGCTTGGCGCGCTTGGCCGACAGCAGCTCGGGGCGGGCCTCTGCGGAGGAGCGCTCCGTCAGCCCCGGTGTCTCGGCGCCAGCAACGCCTCGAACAACCCGCGCTCATCCCAGGGGATGTCGGCCGGGTATTCGGACAGACGCGGACTGTCTCCGCAAGGAAGTGCCCGCTGATCCCGCCCCCCGGACCAGCCGGGATGCGAGCTCGCGCAGAACGCGGGCGCCCATGGCGCTGGCATCGCCCTGCGGCGCAGCTGCCCGATCCTGGCGAGCCAGCGTCTCTTCTCGGCCAGCGAGATTCGCGGCGTCAGCAGCGCAGGTTCGAAGCCGACCTGGTCGATGGCCCGCGGCATGCGCGCCGTCCCGGGCCAGCCCGTGGCCGTCGACACCAGCAGCAGCGGGGTTCCGGATGACCCTGCGGTGGTTGACCCACCCGGCCGCCGCGTCGATACTCGGACACGAAGCAGCGGGCTGCGTCGATCGGCGGGTGCACATGAAAATCGGGGCCGTGGTCATGTTGTTGTTCGCGCTGGGCGCCGGCACCGGCGCCGCTGTCGCACAGGGCGCCCCGCCGCAGCCGATCGACATCCCGCCGTGGTTCACGACGACCTTCCTGGATTTCCGCGAGGACATCGCGGACGCGGCGCGCGAGCACAAGCGGCTGCTCGTCTACATCGGGCAGGATGGCTGCCCCTATTGCGCAAGGCTGATGGGGGTGAATTTCTCCCAGCGCTCGATCGTCGAGACGACGCGCAGGCATTTCGTCGCAATCGCGCTCGACCTCTGGGGCGATCGCGATACGACCTGGGTCGACGGAAGCGCAATGCCCGAGAAGGAGCTTGCGCGCAAACTCGGGGTCCAGTTCACGCCGACCGTCCTGTTCTTCGACGAGCAGGGGAAGGTCGTCGCCCGCATCGACGGCTACTTTCCGCCGCAGCGCTTCGAAGCGGTGCTCGACTACGTTGCGGGCCGGCACGAAAACGAGCAAACCCTCGCCGCCTGGCTGCAGACGCACGTGAAGGAAACGGCGAGCCCGACGCTGCATGACGAGCCGTTCTTCATCGCGCCGCCCTACGACCTCGCGCATCGCACCGGAGGGAAACCGCTCGCCGTCGTCTTCGAGACCGTCGATTGCCCGGCCTGCGACGAATTGCACCGCGAAGGCTTCCGCAATCCCGAGGTCATGGCGCAGGTCCGGCGCTTCGACGTTGCGCGCTTCCCGATCTTCGCGGCGACGCCGCTGGTCACGCCGGACGGGCGTCGGACGACCGCGGCGACCTGGGCCCGGGAGCTCGGCATCGTCTACACGCCGTCGGTGGTGTTCTTCGACGCCGACGGGCGCGAGGTTTTCCGCATCGACGCCTACCTGCGCCCGTTCCATTTCTCCTCGTCCTTCGCCTACGCCGCCGACCGCGGCTACCTGGTGGAGCCGTCGTTCCAGCGCTGGCTGCGCGCCCGCGCCGAGCGCCTGCGCGCGGAAGGCAGGACCGTCGACCTCTGGAACTGAGCCGGACGCCACTAGGGATCGGCAGTCTTTCCCGCCTCCCCGGCCGGGTGTTAATCTCGCGCTCCGACAAACGGCGCGAAACGCGTCATCCAGAGGAGGAAGACCGGTGTTCACCCAGAGGAAACTCGCCGCTGCGACGCTGGCGCTCGCGCTGTGCGCTCCGTTCGCCGGCGCGGCTGCAGCAGACAACTACGACATCAACGTGATCCTGCCGCAGACCGGCGGAGCGTCGTTCCTCGGCAAGGCGGAAATGCACGCGCTCGAGCTCGTGCAGAAGACGGTGAACGCCAGCGGCGGCATCCACGGCAAGCAACTGCAGTTCAAGTTCTACGACGACCAGTCGAGTCCCCAGACCGCGGTGCAGATGGCGAACCAGGTCCTCGCGACCAAGCCGTCGGTCATGATCGGGCCTGCGATCGTGGCGATGTGCAACGCGGTCGCGCCGCTGGTGAAGGAAGGTCCGGTCATGTACTGCATGTCGCCGGGAATCCATCCGCCGGCAGGCAGCTACGTGTTCACCTCGAGCGTGTCCACGCACGATCTGGAGAACGCGCTGATCCGCTATTTCCGGATGAAGGGCTGGACGCGCATCGCGCTGATCACCAGCACCGATGCGAGCGGCCAGGATGCCGAGCGCGGCGTCGACGAGGTCCTGAAGCTCCCCGAGAACAAGGATGTCAAGCTGGTCGAGCGCGTGCACTTCAACCCGACCGATGTCAGCGTCGCGGCGCAGATCGAGCGCGTAAAGGCCGCGAAGCCGCAGGCGTTCATAGCCTGGAGCACCGGCGCACCGATCGCGACGATCTTCAAGGGCATCGTGCAGGCCGGCCTCGACGTTCCGGTGGCGACCACCGACGGCAACATGACGTACACACAGATGACGCAGTACGCGGCGTTCCTGCCCAAGCAGCTCTACTTCCCGTCGGCGGCCTGGGCCGCGCGCGGGCCGGGCGTCGAGGTGCCCGCCGCGGTGCAGAAGGCGCAGGACGAGTTCTACGCGGCTTACAAGGCCGAGGGCGCGGCGCCCGATGCGGCGGCGAACCACGGCTGGGGCCCGGCGATGACCGTGATCGACGCACTGCGCAAGCTGCCGGAGAACGCAACCGCCGCCCAGGTGCGCGACTACCTCGCCAAGCAGACGTCGTATGCCGGCATCAACGGCGTGTACGACTTCCAGAAGGTGCCGCAGCGGGGCTTGAGCGTGCAGAACGCGATCGTGACCCGCTGGGATGCCGCGCAGCAGCGGTGGGAACCGGTCAGCAAGGCCACGGGGATTCCTCTGGCGAATTGACGGCTCCCGCGTCTCGCGATGGAGCAAGCGGTACAGATCGTCATCGGCGGGTTGCTCCAGGGCAGCGTCTTCGCACTGGTCGCCCTGGGCTTCTCGCTGGTGTTCCGCGTCACCGGCGCGATCAACCTGATGCAGGGCGCATTCTGCATCCTGGGCGCGCTGTCGATGTACTCGCTGGGACAGGTCTTCCACTGGCCGACGGGACTGGCGGCGGCGGGCGCCGCCGCCGGTGTCGTCGCGGTGGGGCTCGTCATCGGCGCCGCCTTCTTCGTCCCCGGCCTGTCGCGGCTGCCGGTCAGCGGCATGCTGATCATGACCGCGGGGCTGCTGACGCTGGTCGAAGGCCTGGCGCTGCTGGTCTGGGGCAGCCAGCCCTACGCGCTGCCCCCGTTCTCGGGCGAGGCGCCGGTCCGCGTGTTGGGCATGCGCCTGCCGACGCAGGCATTCTGGATCGCGGCCGTCGCCGCGGCGGTGATGCTCGGCATGTGGCTGCTGCTGACGCGCACGACGGCGGGCAAGGCGCTGCGCGCCTGCGCGGAGAATCCCGTCGCCGCCCGCCTGATGGGCATCGACGTTCCCCGCGCGACGCTCGGGAGCTTCGTGCTCGCTGCGCTGATCGGCGGCTTGGGCGGCATCGTCGTCGGCCCCATCACCTCGCTGCAGTTCGACACCGGCCGCTTCTTCACCATCTACGGATTCGTCGCTGTCGCGATCGGCGGCCTGGGCTCGTTCGTCGGCGCCGTCGTCGGCGGGTTGCTGCTCGGCGTCGTCGAGCAGGTCGCGGCTGGCTACGTCTCGTCGCTGTTCGCGAACTCGCTGGCCTTCGGGCTGCTGCTGGTCATCCTGCTGTGGCGCCCGAGCGGGCTGTTCGCATCGGGGCCCCAGCGCCGCACCGACGTTCGCGACGAGCACCGCGTCTATCCGCCGATCGTGCGGCTGCGCGGCAAGGGCGCGGCCGGGGCGGGCATCGTGGCGGTCGCGGGCCTCACCGCGTTGCCGCTGGTCGTCACCTCGGTCCCGGTGATGAGTTCGCTGGTCATCACCTTCATCCTGTTCATCGCCCTGCTGGGCCTCGACCTGCTGATGGGCTATGCCGGCCAGGTGAGCCTCGGACAGGCCGGGTTCATGGCCATCGGCGGCTACGCGTCGGCGATACTGGCGACCAACCACGGCTGGTCGCCTCTTGCCGCCACGGGCGCGGGCATCGTCGTCGCAGTCGCGTGCGCGATCGTCCTGTCGCTGTTCACCATGCGCCTGCGCGGGCACTACCTCGCGCTGGCAACGCTCGCCTTCGGGCTGCTCGTCGACTCGTTCACCATCGGGCTCACCGATCTCACCGGCGGCCCCTCGGGGCTCGTCGGCATCCCGTCGTTCGCCATCGGCGCAATCGCCTTCGACACGTCGGAGAAGATGTACTACCTGGTGCTGGCGCTGATCGTCGCGCTGGTGCTGGTTCTGCACGGCGGCGTGCGCTCGGGGTTCGGGCGGGCGCTGCAGGCGATCCGCACCGACCAGACGGCAGCGGCGGCGCTCGGGATCAACGTCGCGCGCCACAAGCTCGTCGTGCTCGCGATCAGCGCCGCGCTGGCGTCGCTCGCCGGCAGCCTCTACGCGTTCTACTTCCATTTCCTGTCGCCGGAGATGGTGGGCACGCCGCGCTCGCTGGAGATGCTCGCGATGCTGGTGCTGGGCGGCGAAGGAACGCTGGTCGGACCGCTGCTCGGGGTGGCGATCCTGACCCTGCTGCCGACGGTGTTCCAGCCGCTGGCCGCCTACAAGACGTTCGCGACGGGGCTGCTGCTGGTGCTCGCCGTGCGCTACCTCCCCGGCGGGATCTTCGGCACTGCCGTCGAGCGCCTGCGGCGCGTCGCGGCGGCGCGAACCGCCACGGCGGCGATCGGGGTCGAGGAGGCTGCGTCGTGAATCCCATCGCACTCCAGGCGATCGGGCTTTCGAAGACCTTCGGCGGCCTGGTCGCCGTCAACGACGTGTCGTTCACCGTCCCGCAGGGAACCCTCACCGCGCTGATCGGACCCAACGGCGCCGGCAAGACGACGCTGTTCAACCTGATCACCAACCTGTACCGCCCCGACGCGGGGGACGTCCTGCTCCACGGGGAATCGATCGCGGGTTTCCCGCCCGAGCGCATCGCCGGTCTGGGGCTCACGCGCACGTTCCAGAGCGCGCGCATCTTTCCCGGCATGACGACGCTGGAGAACGCACTGGTCGGCGCGCACCGGCACCTGCGCGGCGGACCGCTGGCGCAGATGGCGTGGCTGCCGTCGGTGCGCGACGAGGAACGCCGGATCACCGCGCGCGCAGACGCCCTGCTCGAGCTCGTCGGCCTCGCGCCGTTCCGCTCGGCGCCCGCCACCACGCTCCCGATGGGCGCGCAGAAGCTGCTCGAGGTCGTGCGCGCGCTGATGGCGCGACCGCGGCTGCTGCTGCTCGACGAGCCCGCGGCGGGACTCAACGACAGCGAGACCGCCGAGCTCTCGGCGCTGCTCTCCGCGGTTCGCGCAAACGGCATTACCGTCGTCGTCGTCGAGCACAACATGTCGCTGGTGATGGAGGTCGCCGACGAGGTCATCGTCCTCGATGCGGGCGCGGTGCTCGCCCGCGGCGCGCCCGCCGAGATCCAGCGCGATGGCCGCGTGATCGCGGCCTACATCGGCCATGGCGCAGAGGTGCACTGATGCTCGAGGCGCAGGGACTGACCGTTGGCTACGGCAGCAGCGCCGTCGTCCGGGGGGCGAGCTTCATCGTTCGTCCCGGGGAGATCGTCGCGCTGATCGGTGCGAACGGCGCCGGCAAGTCGACGCTGCTGAAGGCGGTCTCCGGCCTGCTCCCGGTGCAATCCGGCGAGATCCGTTTCGCCGGCCAACGCATCGACCGCCTGCCGTCGAGCGAGCGGGTGCGCCTCGGCCTCGCCCAGGTGCCCGAGGGCCGGCAGGTGTTCGCGGGCCTGTCGATCGAGGACAATCTGGCACTGGGCGCCTTCGTCCACCGCCGCGCCGACGACGCCGAAATCACGCAGCGCCTGGCCGACGTCTATGCGCGCTACCCGGTGCTGCGCGAGCGCCGGGGCACACCCGCCGGCAACCTGTCCGGCGGCCAGCAGCAGATGCTGGCGATCGCCCGCGGGCTGATGTCGCGGCCGCGCCTGCTGATGCTCGACGAGCCCTCGCTCGGCCTGTCGCCGCTGCTGGTCATCGAGATCTTCCGCCTGATCAAGGGGCTTCGCGCCGAGGGTCTGGCGATCCTGCTGTCGGAACAGAACGCGCGCCAGAGTCTCGCGATCGCCGATCGCGGTTACGTCATCGAGTCGGGACGCATCGCGGCCGAAGGATCGGGGCGCGACCTGCTCGACGATCCGCAGATCTCCGCACGCTACCTCGGAACGGGGCGATCGATCGATGCCGGCGCCCCATACCCGCGCGCCTCGCTCGCGCAGCGCCTGGCACGCATCCTCGACGCCTGAGCGGGCACGCACAGGCTCCCGCACCGCATTGCCCGGCTACGCCAGGCGCGACACCGGCTCCCTGCTGCCCGACCCTCCTCGACCCTCCTCGACCCCGACGCCACCTTCCGTCACCTGCCTGCCGCCGATGGACACATCCGACCCACAACGCACTGCCGCGATCCCCCGCTCGCTCTACATCGGCGGCGCATGGCAGGCGCCCCGAAGCGGGCGCTTCGCGGTCACCCTCGATCCCGGCAGCGGAGCGTCGCTGGGCGAGGTCGCGATCGCCGGCGAGGCCGACGTCGCTGCCGCCGTCGCCGCGGCGCGCGAGGGCTTCCGCGTCTGGCGCGCGGTGGCGCCGCTGGAGCGCGCGCGCATCCTCCGGCGCATCGCGGCGATCCTGCGCGAGCATGCCGACGAGCTCGCCTGGATCGACGCGCTCAACTGCGGCAATCCGCTGCGCGAGATGGGCGCCGACACGGCGATCGCCGCCGCCCAGCTCGAGTTCTTCGCCGGACTCGTGACCGAAGCCAAGGGCTCGTCGATCCCGATGGGCCCCGACGCCGTCAATTTCTCGGTGCGGGAGCCGGTCGGCGTCGTCGCACGCATCATTCCGTTCAACCATCCGTTCATGTTCGCGGCCGGCAAGTCGGCGGCACCGCTCGCCGCAGGCAATGCCGTCATCGTCAAGCCGCCCGATCAGGCGCCGCTGTCGGCGCTGCGCCTTGCAGAGCTGCTCGACGGCGTGCTGCCGCCCGGCGTCTTCAACGTCGTCCCCGGAGATCGCGCGACCGGCGCGGCGCTGGCGGCGCACCCGGGGGTCGCGATGGTCGCAATCATCGGCAGCGTCGATGCGGGGCGCGCGGTCATGCGCGCGGCCAGCCAGACCGTCAAGCCAGTGCTGCTGGAGCTGGGCGGCAAGAACGCCCTGATCGCCTTTGCCGACGCCGATCCCGACGAGGTTGCCGCCGCGGCGATCGCCGGCATGAATTTCGGATGGTGCGGCCAGTCCTGAGGATCGACGAGCCGGGGCTTCATCCATCGCGACATCTACGAGCCGGTGCAGCAGCGCATCGTCGCGCGCATCGCGGCGTTCCGCCCGGGCAGGCCGACCGATCCGGCCACGACGATGGGCGCGATCGTCAGCCCCGCGCAACGCGATCGCGTGCTGGATTTCATCGCAAGCGGCAAGCGCGAAGGCGCGCGGCTGCTGTGCGGCGGCAACCCGCCTTCCGATTCCGCGCTCGCCGGAGGCAACTTCGTCGAGCCGACGGTCTTTGCCGATGCCACGATGTCGATGCGCATCGCCCGCGAGGAGATCTTCGGTCCGGTGCTGTCGCTGCTGCCCTGGAGCGATCGGGCGCAGATGCTCGCCGACGTCAACGCCGTCGAGTACGGCCTGTCGTGCTCGATCTGGACCCGCGACCTCGACGCCGCGCATCGCACCGCGATGGAGGTGGAAGCGGGTTATGTCTGGATCAACGAGGTGGGAAAGCATTTCCTCGGCGCGCCTTTCGGCGGCGTCAAGCAATCGGGGTTCGGTCGCGAGGAATGTCTGGAGGAACTGCTGCAGTTCACGCAGCTCAAGAACATCCATCTGCGGCTGCGTTCCGCGCCGAGCTGATCCGCCGGCAGCCCTCAGGCGTGCGACCGCATCGCGATCGCATCCTCCTGCTCGAGCTCTTCGAGGCGCGTCTCGACCCGCGCAACCTGGTGGTCGAGCTCGGGCAGCAGCACGTCCTGCAGTGCGCGTGCCCTGCGCACCGAGCGCCGGTACTCGTGCGACAGGCGCTCCAGATTGCCGCTGATGGCGGCCAGCCGCGCCGCCACGGCGACCAGCTCGACATACGCCCGCCGGCAGGCCTCGGCCTCGGGCGACGGCTGCACCGACGCAGGCGCGTCGTTCCCCGCCGGCCGCCAGGTGGCGTCCTGCAGGCGCACCCCCATGACCGAGCGAGCCTCGCGCGCCAGCGTCGCATCGCCCTGGTCGAGCGGGGGGTAGACCTGCAGGTCCTCGAGGCCGTGCCGCGCGACCGCGGCCTGCAGCGCCTTGCTCGCCGCCTGCTGCGCGACGACCAGCGTGCGGTCGACTTCTGTGTAACGGCCAAGCTCGCGCAGGATCTCGCCGCCGAGGAGCAGGCATTTCTCGTCGAGGAACACATACCCTTCATGCATCGCCCGCTGCTCGTCCTTCATCTCGAGCACCGCGGCGCGGGTGACGGTCGCTTCGCTCATTTCTGCGCGTCCGCGCGATCGCCACGCAGGCCCGCGACGTGCGCGGCGATCTGGGCGTCGGACAGGCGAGTCAGCTCGGTCGTCGGCAGCCCCGCCAGCAGGCGCCAGCCGACCTCCATGCTCCGCTCCAGCGTGCGCGCCTCGGGCTGGCTGACGAGATCGTTCTCGAAAGCCGCGCCGAACGCCAGGTATTGACGGTCGGTCGCGGCGAGCCCTTCCTCGCCGACGACGCTCGCCAGCACGCGCGCCTGCACGGCGCGGGCGTAGGCGGCGTAGAGCTGGCTCGACAGGGCGGGATGGTCCGCATGGGTGTAGCGCTCGCCGATGCCGTTCTTCATCAGGCGCGACAGCGACGGAAGGACGTCGATCGGCGGATACACGGCGCGCCGGTCGAGGTCGCGCGAAAGCACGATCTGGCCCTCGGTGATGTAGCCGGTCAGGTCGGGAATCGGATGACCGATGTCGTCGGCGGGCATCGACAGGATCGACAGCTGGGTCAGCGTTCCTTTCACGCCACGGATGCAGCCGGCGCGCTCGAACAGGCTCGCGAGGTCCGAGTACATGTAGCCGGGAAAGCCCTTGCGGCTCGGGATCTCCCCCTTCGACGACGAGACCTCGCGCAGTGCCTCGGCGTAATTCGTCATGTCGGTCAGGATCGCAAGCACGTGCTTGCCTTCGACGAATGCCAGGTACTCGGCGGCGGTCAGCGCAAAGCGCGGCGTCAGCAGCCGCTGCGTCGAGGAATCGCTGGCGAGGTTCAGGAACAGCGCCGTGCGCTCGAGGGCGCCCAGCCGCTCGAGACTGCTGCGGAAGTACTCGGCGCTGTCGTGGGGCACGCCGATCCCGGCGAACACGATCGCGAAATCGCTCTCGGCCGCGGATCGGTGGCGCAGCCGCGCATGGGTCGCGATCTCGACGGCGAGCCGGTCGTGGGGCAAGCCGCCGCCCGAGAATATCGGCAGCTTCTGCCCGCGCACCAGGCTGTTCATCAGATCCAGCGCGGTGACCCCGGTCTCGATGAAATCGCGCGGGCCGGCGCGCGCCACCGGGTTGATCGGCAGACCCTCGATGCGCTGCGTCTGCCGCGCTGCGACCGGCGGTCCGCCGTCGATGACCTGTCCGACGCCGTTGAACACGCGACCTAGGATCGACGGCGCGAGGCCGAAGCTCAGGGGCTCGCCGAAAAAGCGCACGACGGTGTCGGAAAGGGCGAGTCCCGATGTCGACTCGAGCACCTCGATCGTCATGAACTATTCGTCGATCGCCGCGATGCGGCCCGGCCGCGTCCTGCCGTCGCCGCCGACGACTTGCACGGCGTCGTTCAGGCCCACGTCGATCGTCCGCCGCAGGAACAGCAGCGGGCCCTCGATCCGGGTGGCGGTGCCCTCAGCCGTGAGTCGCATCGCCTGCCTCGTGCGCGTGCATGACCTGCGCGAAATCGCGCTCGAGGCTCGCCTCGAGCGTCTCGAAGCGCGCGAGCTCCGCATCAGGAATGTCCTCGCCCATCCGCTGCAGCGCGCGCAGCGACGACAACGCGGCGAGCCGGTCGGGATGGACCCCTGCGGCCACCGCGGCCTCGGCCAGATCGACGAACCTGCCGACCAGCCGCATCATCAGGGCCTGCCGGCGCGGACTGCAGACGCGGTCGACCGGCGAGAACGCCGACTGGCGGAGGAACGCGTCGTTGACGAGGTCGGCGCAGAAGAGCACCAGCTGCTGCCGCAGGGGCAGCGCGTCCTTGCCGATGATCCGCGCCATGCGCTCGAGACGCGCCTGCTCGTCGAGCAGCGTCAGGAAACGCCGCCGCAGCTTCAGCCACTCCCCGTTGCCGTTGTCGGCCCACCATGGCGCGAATTCGCGGGCATCCTCGGAATAGGACTGCAGCGGATGCACGGCCGGGTAGAAACGCGCCTGCGCGCGCTTGACGTCGAGCGTCCAGAACGCCTTGACGTAGCGCTTGGTGTGGCTGGTCACCGGCTCCGACAGGTCCCCCGAGGGCGGGCTGATCGCGCCGATCACGGTCACCGACCCGCGATCGCCCCCCAGCGTCTCCACGACCGCGGCGCGCTCGTAGAAATCGGCGAGCCGCGACGACAGATATGCGGGATAGCCTCCCTCCCCGGGGAGCTCGCCGAAGCGCCCCGACACCTCGCGCAGCGCCTCGGCCCACCGGCTGGTCGAGTCGGCCATCAGCGCGACGTCGAGGCCCTGGTCGCGGAAATATTCGGCGACGGTGATCGCGCAATAGATCGACGCCTCGCGCGCCGCGACCGGCATGTTCGAGGTGTTGGCGATGATGACGGTGCGCTCCATCAGCGGCCGCCCGGTCTTCGGATCGCTGAGCTGCGGAAATTCCTCGAGGACGCCGGCCATCTCGTTGCCGCGCTCCCCGCAGCCCAGGTAGACGATCACATCGGCGTTGCAGCCCTTCGCCAGCGCTTCGAGCAGCACGGTCTTGCCGGTGCCGAATCCGCCCGGCACCGCGGCACGCCCGCCCTGCGCGACGGGAAACAGGCAATCGATGATCCGCTGGCCGGTGACCAGCGGTGCCGCCACCGGCAGCCGCCGCCGAACGGGGCGCGGCGTGCGCACCGGCCAGTCGTGACGCATCTCCAGCGCATGGGCGCGTCCGTCGGCGAGGCGCAACGTGCAGACGGACTGGTCTTCGCGATACTCGCCCGCGGGCACCACCGTGACCACCTCGCCTCCGATGTCCGGCGGGCAGATGCAGCGCTGCGCATGCCTCGACGCGGCGGTGGCCACACCGTAGACCGCGCCCGGGGCGAGCCTATCGCCCGGTCCGACACGTGGCTCGAAGCTGAAGATTCCGGGTGCGGCACGGCGCATGCCGGGGGCGACGAATGCCGAATCCGCCCCCGACAGCGGTCGCAGCAGGCCGTCGAAAATGTTGCCCAGCAGACCCGGGCCAAGCCGGATCGCCAGCGGCAGGCCGTAACCGACGACGTCGGCGCCCGGGCGCAATCCCGTCGTGTCCTCGTAGACCTGGACCACGATATCGTCGTCGTGCAGGCGGACGACCTCGCCCAGCAGCGCCTGCGGGCCGACCTCGACTGCTTCGCGCAGCCTGAACGGACCGCTGGCGGTCGCGTGCAACACGGGGCCGCTGATCGAGCGGATCGACGCGCGGCTCATGGTGGATCACCTTCGTGCTGCGCACTCCGGTATTCGCCCTCGGGGCGGCCCTTCGGGCTCATCCGGCGACCTCCAGTTGCCGCAGGAGCCTTGCCCCGATGTCGTCGCGGTCGGCGATCACGCCCGCGAGCGTTCCATCGACGACGTTGCCACCGGCGACGATGCGCATCCCGGCCTCGACGTCCGTGTCGGCGGCGAATTCGGCTCGAACGCCGGGATCCTGCGCAAGACGCGCCGCGACCGCCTGCCGTTCCCCTTCGGGCCAGTCGGGCGCGTGGACGATCCGCCACTGCCCGCGCGGCAGCAGCCGCATGGCGTGGGCCAACACCGCGTCGGTCCAGCGGATCCGGCTGTCGGCAACGCGCCACCGCTCGCGCAATGCGTCGGGCAGGCCCTGCCAGGCGAGCGCGAGCAGTGCCGCGCTGTGCTTCTGCTCGTGCAGGCGTCGCCGCGTCTGCAGGTTGGCAATCGCGGCGGCGACGCGGTCCTGCGCCCGCTGGCGTTCCCTGGCCCAGGCCTCGCGCAGTCGCGCCCGCGCATCGGCATGGGCCATTGCGACGAGCGCGGACGCGCGCGCCCGTGCATCCGCGAGCAACGCGTCGCTGCGCGTCCTGCGGTCATTCTCGACCAGGTCGAGCAGCGCCTGGGTGCGTCGTTCCAGAGTCATGCGGAAAGCCCCAGCTGCCCGCGCAGACGTGCTGCCAGATCGGGTCGCGGCAATACGCCCTGCACGTCGGGAACGATCACGACCAGCGGCGCGAGCGCTGCCAGTGCGTCGTTCAGCACATTCGCATCGATGCGCGCCGCGACCGCCGGAGAGATCAGCACCAGCGGTGCATGCCTGCGCGCTTCCTGCAGCGCCGCACCCTCCTCCCCGGCCGCGGGAACCGCGGAATGCACGCCGGCGAGGCGGTATCCGGCCGCGCTCACCTCGTCGCCAATGTAGACCGGGGCCGGCATCACGCGAGCCGATTGAGGATCAGGATGGAAACGATCAGGCCGTAGATCGCGATGCCTTCGGCGAGACCGACGAAGATCAGCAGACGTCCGAAGAGCTCGGGCTTTTCCGCCAGTGCACCCACGGCCGCGGTTCCCACACGGGCGACTGCAAGGCCCGCGCCCAGCGCCGCGAACGCCGTCGACACCGCCGCGGCGATCAGGCCGAAACCCGCCGCCTCGCCCCCGCCCCCGCCAGCGGCCGCAGCCCCGGGCGCCGTGGCGGCGAGCGCCGGCGCGCCGGTGACCAGCAAGGCAGTCGCGCCGACGCCCATGACGAGCGCGAGTGCAACCAGCGCGGTGGTGAACTTGTACGACGTTTTCATTCCTCTCTCCTGCAGGGTGGACGGGGGAACGGGCAGCGGACGGAACAGCCGCCCGCCCGCCGCGAGGAACCGCGTGAAGAACTCGAACAGGACGAGGCGCGTGGTCTGGATCGAGACGACCAGGCCCTCCAGCACGATGACGATCACGTTGCCGACGATCAGCACGGCCGCCTGCACGATCATGTTGCCGCTCGCGTGCATCAGCGTGACGATGGCCGACGACAATCCGGCGTGCGCAAGCGCGAACGCCCCGACGCGCGCGAATGACAGCGTGTTGATCATGATCTGCAGCGTGCGCTCGACCAGCTCGGCCAATGCGCCGGCGATCGCGCCGAGCCGCCGTCGCCGCCACGCGTGCCCGAGACAGAACGCGCATGTGCCCAGCGCCGCGACCGCGAAGCCCGCCGGCTGCACGAACCCGACGAGCAGGCCGACGTAGACGGCGATGAACCCGGCATCGCTCGCGAGCCAGGCTTCGAACTCGCCTCGCCACAGCGCCTCCAGTGCCGAGAGCAGCAGGCCCGTCGCCAGCAGTACGGCGCCGCCGACCAGCGGAAGCAGCAGGATCGCCAGCGGATCGTCGAGCGGCTCGAACCATAGCGGATGGAAGCCGGGCAGGCTGAACACGCTTCCGAACAGCGTGCCGAACACCGCGGCGGCAAGGCCGCCGGCGACGAACAGTCGCGCGAGCGGAAAATGCCTGCGCAGGGCGAGGCCTGCAATCGCAATCACCAGTCCCTGCCCGACGTCCGCGAACATGTAACCGAACATCAGCGGAACGACGAACGCGAGCAGCACGCTGACATCGGCTTCGTCGCGCGACGGCATGCCCAGCGCGCGGATGAAGATCTCGTAGGGCCTTGCCCACCAAGGGTTTGCGAGCAGCAGCGGCGCTGCGGTCGCCGCGGGCGGCGGCGGCCCGTGAAGAATCGAGCGCGCCCGCGAACGGTCGAGCGCGGTGGCGAGACTCTGCCCGGCACGATCGCTGGTCCAGCCAGTGATCCAGCAGAAGAGCTCGCCTGATTCCAGTGCGCGGACGTTCTCCAGCATCCATTCCAGGCGTGCCGCGTCGCCGAGCACGCCGCGCAGATCGTGGCGATCGGCGAGCGCCGCCAGTTGCGCATGCGCCGAAGCGTCCTCGCGCTCGAGCCCGGCAAGCCGGGCCGCAATGTGCGCGTCGGTGCGCGCATTGTCCGGCTGCAGCCACGCCGGCAGGGCCCACACGCCGCCCTTCTGCGCAGTCGTCTGCTGCGCGAGACGCCCGACGTCCTCCGGTGTTCCGAGCGCCAGCGCATGCGCGAGCCCCCCTGCCTCGAACCGCCGGACGAGCAGCGCCGGCCCGAAGGCCGGCTCGCCACCCTGGACGAAGACGAACAGCCGCCCCTGCAGCACCGGCCCCGCGCCCGCCATGCACGCCAGGTCGATGCGGCTTCCCGCCAGCGCATCGATGACGCGTTTCCAGCGGACGAGATCGCCGCGCTCGGCGTCGCCCCGCTGCAGCTGACCGATCAGGGCTTCCGCGTCCTGCGCCCAGCTGCGGATCGTCGCCAGGCAGCGCGCAAGCGTCGTTGCCGGCGGCTCCGGAAACGCCGAAGCCTTCCAGCGATCGGACGGCCAGTAGTCGTGGTAACGCAGCGCAAGCTCCGCGAACTGCTGCATCGGAACGCGGATATCGGCGAGCGCGGCAGGCAGCACCGCGCTCGGCCGCGCTTCGAGCTCGATCGCGCCGGTGCCCGCCAGCGCCTCGAGCGCGAGCGTCGCGTCGTCGCGTGCGACGAGCAACTCGAACCAGCGTGCAGGCTGCGGACGAATCACGCGACCAGTGGCAGGCCCGGAAAGGCGACCCGGCGCAGGATCTCGCCCCGCAGGCGCTCGAAGTCGAGTGCCGACAGCCCGAGGAAGATGAACGCCACTGCCGGGTCGAGGGTCGCGCGTCGGAACAGGCGGGTCAGGCCGGCATGCAGGCGGCGCCGCTGCGCCCAGCCATCGACCAGCCGCGGATCGTTCCATGCGTCGACATGCCCGTCGATCAGGCGCACGAACTCGACGAGCAGCGCAGAGCCGCCCTTCCCCTTCGGCAGGCGCCGCTCCCACTCGTCGCGCCAGCTCGAACCGAGGCGCCCGGGATCGACGTTGCCCGTTGCGAGCAAGGCCTCGATGGCCTCTCGGCGCAGCGGATCCGTGTCGTCCAGCCATGCCGGCGCGGCGCCGCCGCGCGCGAGGTGCTGGAGCAGCGGCAGGTCGCTGACCACGCCGCACCACTCGACCGAAGCCCGCCATTGCGGCGGCATCCACGCAGCGATCGCGGCGACGCGTTCGCGCAGATGGGCGCGCATTGCGCGCTCGACCGCGTGGACGTCGGCATCCCGCCCGATCCGGGCAAGCCATGCCGCCAGCGGCGAGGCACGCGCGGCGTCGAGCATCGCGCCGATGTCGCGAATGGTCTCGATGCGCCGCCATGCGGCCTCGTCGGGGCGGTTGCCGAAGCGCGCCGAAAGGCGCGCATGCGCGTACTCGAGGCTGCCGGCCTCGATCACGGCGCGCCCCCGGTGATCGATGCCGCGAGCGCGAGCACCGCCGTCTCGACCTTCGCGACGTCGTCGGGGGTCGAAATGCCCGCGGCATCGAGCGCCGCCGCCCGCGCGTCCAGCGATGCGACCTCGGCCGCGGTCCTGGCGCCGAACGCGGCGCGCATCACCGCGATGCGGCGGTCGGCGGCGACGGCGACGCGTCGGGCCCGCTCGCGCGCCTCTTCCGCGATCGCGCCGGCCGCGCTGCGCGCGCCGGCGACGGCATCGCGTGCCGCGGCCTCGGCCTGCAGCACGTGCATGATCGCGGTCTCGACCGCGTCGTCGGGTAGCTGCGTCGGGTTGTCTGGCGCCACCGGATGACTCCGATTCCCCGCATGGTGACATGAAAGGCCCGGCCGTTGCCACGTGCCCCGGACGCCCCCGCGCGGCGCGCTTACTCGAAGCGAATGTAATCCTCCGCGATCGCGTCGTCCCCGTGGCGCTCGATCAGCGCTTCGATCTCGGCGATGAGCGTCTGGTCCTGGTCGGGATCGATGATGCCGTCTCCGGCGAGCCGGGCGATCAGGCCGGCTGCCATCGCATCGCGCACCATGCCCAGCGTCGGCTGGTGTCTGACGCGCGACTGCTCGATCGCGAGTTCGATGACCCGCGACAGCTGCTCGCTTGCCTTCGCCGCGATGAAGTCGATCGCCAGCGCGTCGCCGCCGAATTCCGCGACCAGATCGTCGATCTCGGCCAGCAGCGAGGCCCGCTGCTGCGGGTGCAGCGTCTCCTCGCGCCGGTCCGCGGCGCTCGCTCGGTGATGCACCAGGGATCGGACGTCCTCGAGCATCGGCGGCGTCTCGCGATCCGGATCGTCGGCCATTGTCTCGATCAGCGCGGACAGTTCGCTGCTGACGCGCGTCGCGGCGTCGGTGGAGGGTTTCATCACGGGCTCCTCGGAAACCTGGTACGGCGCCCAAAATAGCGCCGGGCACCGAGCGTGGATTTGCGCTAGCTCAAGCTTGCCGAAGAATGAAGGCGCGCAACGCTCGCCACCACGGCGGCAACCTCGTCGTCCGGCAGCGGCGGACGGCAGCGCTGGCGGTTCCACGCCAGCAGCAGCTCGAGCACGACCTCCGGATCCAGGCCGTGCCACAGCAGGTGCCCGGCGAGCGATGCGAGACTCGCATTTCGCCGGCCCTCGGGAACGCCCTCGCGCACCAGCTCGCGCCAATGGCGTTGGGTATGCCGTGTGCGCACTGCGGACGCACCGATCCACGCAGGCGCCGGCGTGAGCGGGCACTCCCCCGGTGCACGCGCATCGACCCAGGCATAGCGTCTGCCGCTCGAATGCATGGAAGGCGGTGCGACGACGCAGCCGCCATCGGCGCGAAGGTCGATGCCCGGCGCGATACCGACCCGGTTGGTCACCGTGCCACCGGGATGCGCAAAGTAGAGATGGCGCCCTCCCCCTCCCGTCGTCGCTTCGACGGTATCGGGCAGCGCCCCGCCGGTGCGCTGGAGCTCCTGCAGGCTGCGCTCCCCGCCATGCCGCGGATCGACATCGACGACTACCAGGCCCGAGACCCGGCCGGCGACAATGCCGACGTTGGCGTCCGGCCAGCGCCGGAACCATTCGCCGACCTCCGCCTGTGTCGGCACCCGATGCTGGAATTCCTCCCAGCGAACGAGCGGTCGCTTGCCGCGCGGTTCGACGGGAATGACCGACCAGCCGCGCGCGACGTACGCGCGGGCGGCCGCATGCATCTCGTCTGCCGATCGCCGATCTGGCACCATGGAACGCAATCTTCGCATGCACCGCCCCCGCTCCATGCTCGCGATCGACGGCGCCCACGGCGAGGGCGGCGGGCAGCTGTTGCGCACCGCGGTGGCGCTGGCCGCCGTCACGCGCCGAAGCATCGCGATCGACGACATCCGGGCCCGGCGCCCGCGGCCCGGGCTCGCCCCGCAGCACCGGACGGCGATCGCCGCCGTCGCCGCGCTCTGCAGTGCGCAGGTCGGCGGCGTCGCGCCAGGATCGCGCTCGCTGACATTCGTGCCGGGCCGCCTGCACGGCGGCAGCCATAGCTTCGACATCGGCACCGCAGGCAGCGTCACGCTGGTGCTTCATGCACTGCTGCCCGTGCTGGTTGCCTGCGGCGAAGCCGCGGAGGTCACCCTGCGCGGCGGCACCGACATCCGCGCGGCGCCGCCCCTCGACTACTTCACCCACGTGACGCTTCCCCTGCTCGCCCGCATCGGCATCGACGCCAGGCTCGTGATTCACCGCCGTGGATATTTTCCACATGGAGGCGGCGAAGTCACGCTGGCGGTTTCGCGCTCGACGCTGCGTCCGCGGGAATTTCCCGATCCGGGTGCGCTCACCCACATCGGCGGGCTCGCCCATGTTGCGGGCATCGACCCCGACATCGCCCGCCGCATGCGCGACGCCTTTCTCGCAACCCTTGCGGCGGGCCCCGGCTCCGCAGCCCGGATCACGCCGCGGATGGACGTCGCGGCGCTCGCACCCACGGACGCAACGGGATCGGGGGGTGCGATCGTCGCCTGGGCCGCGACCGAACACGCCCTGCTCGGCGCCGGACGGGTCGCGCAGCGCGGAGTGCGCGCGGAGACGCTCGGCAGCGAGGTCGCCGCGGAACTTAACGGGGACTTGAGCGCCGGCGTCTGCGTCGACGTGCATGCGGGCGACCAGATCCTGGTCTACCTCGCCCTCGCCGGCGGCGGCGCATTTTCGACGCGCGAGGTCACGAGCCACGCGCATACGGCGATGTGGCTGATCGAGCAGTTCCTGCCGGTGCACTTCGAATGCACGCCGGAGGGCCCGCGCGTCCGGGTACGCGTGCGGCCGACGGCCGCTGCCCCGCGATGATTCCGATCCAGGACCTGCTGCACCGGATTCGCTGGGACCCCGAGTTCGGTCGCGGATGCTTCGAGCTCGCCTACTGGGACCGCGTCGACCGGCGGGAGGTCCGCGTCCCCATCGACCGCGCCGCGTTCCCCAGCGGCGAGCACTTCTTCTTCACCGCCGTGACCCCCGACGGCGCGATGCGCACGATTCCGCTGCACCGGATACGCAGCGTGTACCGCGACGGCGCGGTGATCTGGCGCCGCTAGCCGCGCCCGTTCGAGCCGCCGGGCGCGCGGCGCCACGCCCGGCTTGAACAGGGCACGCGTCCGGGACCGGCCTCAGACCAGCGGCGGCTGCAGCTTCTCCGCGGCGAATGCGCGCTGCACGGCCGGACGCGCCAGCACCCGCTGCAGGTAGGGACCGAGGTGCGGCAGGCTGCGCGCAGGACGCGAGAAGCCGCGCGTCCAGCGGCAGAGCATCAGGACGAAAGGATCGACCGCACGATAGGTCGCGCCGAGGAGCCATGGCTGGCCATGCGAGGCCACCTGGGCATCGAGCTGGTCGAGCATGCCGCCCACGCGTGCCTGGGCATGCTTGCTGACCTGCGCCGCGCCTTCGGCATTGCCTTCGTCGACAAACCGGCCCCCGTAGAAGTAGAGCATCATCGTCGCCTGGAACGTATTCGTCGCCCACACCAGCCACTTGTAGAAATGGGCGCGCTCGGCCGACCCAAGCTGCGGAGCGAGCCCCGAATCGGGATGGGTGTCGGCGAGGTGCAGGCAGATCGCGGCAGTTTCGTAGAGCACGATGTCGCCGTCGATCAGCACCGGAATCTGGCCGTTGGGATTGAGCTTCAGGTATTCCGGCGACTTGTGCGCGGCATTCGCCCGGTCGACCAGTTCCAGCTCGAAGGGCACGCCGAGTTCCTCGAGCACCATGTGCGGCGTGAGGCTCGCGTTGCCGGGGAAGTAGTAGAGCTTGATCATGGCGTGGTTCGAAGTCGGAGGTTCGGCGTCGGGCATCGGTCCCGGCCAATCCGGATCCGGCACGCGATGGCGGATCCGGATGATACCGCCACCGGCGTTCACGGGCGGCGCTGCCTGACGCCCTCGATCCGCCTCGACATCCGCGTGCCGACCCGCTATGTTCGAACCCACGCTGCAGACGGCTCGCCGCATCGCCGAAGGGACCCGCCCATGACCGCCCCGCCCACCGAATCGCCCGCCACCGTCGTCGCCGTGCGCCCCGACCGCGAAGTTCTCACGCGGCAGCGGCTGCCGTATTTCGTGGGTGTTTCGGGCGAGACCACCGGCAGCCGCGGCCTGTCGATGCACATGGTCGTCATCCCGCCCGGAGGCGTCGCCGCGCCGCACCGGCATCGCGGATACGAGACCGCCATCTACGTGCTCGAGGGCCGCGTCGAGACGCGTTACGGTCCGGGACTGCGCGAGCGCATCGTGAGCGCGGCGGGAGAGTTCCTGTTCATACCGCCCGGCGTCGCGCACCAGGCGTTCAATCTGAGCGACAGCGAGCCGGCGCGCGCGATCGTCGCCCGCAACGATCCGGCGGAGCAGGAGAACGTCGTTCCCTACGATCCGGCCGAGGACGCCTGACATCGCGAGTGGTCACGCTCCGCTGAACGATTCCGGGCGATAGGCGATCGCGACTGCGCGGGTCGGCGCGAGCGTGAGCCAGCTCCCGAGCAGGACGTCGAGCGAAGGCGGCTGGAACCGGTTCAGGCCCTTGTTCGGATAGTTGGTGAGCTCCCCGAACACGATGCGGCCGCCGATTTCGTAGAAATCGACGCGCAGGAAATCGATGCCGGCAGCGAGCGTCTGCGCAGCTTCGATCATGCGGGAAAGCGTGACCGGGGGCGCGAGCGGCGCCCCCTGCGCCGCCGCGACGATGCCCTCGATCGGTCGCCACTGCGGGTCGTAGAGCACCTGCGTGTGATGCGCGTAGCGGTCGCGGTCGACCTGGATCAGGCGGACCTCGCCGTCGAACGCGAAGAGCTTGAAGTCAGCCGGCAGGGCGCCGGAATCGTCGCGCAGCAATTCTTCTGCGTAGACGGCGCGGCGCACGTTGCGATACGCCCATTCGCGGCCGACGAGGGTGAAATCCGACGCCAGCCATTTCGCCGCAAGACGCGCGAGCTCCGCGTGCCCGACCTCGCCCTTGCGCTCGACGATGCGCACGAAGCCGCTGCCGTGGTTGGCCTTGAGCACGAACGACTCGGGCAGCGAATCGAAAGGCAGCGAGCGGGGATCGTCCGACCACCAGTGGAGCCGCGGAAGGGCCACGTCGGGGGTGTGCCGGCGCACGTAGTCGCGCACCCGCAGCCGGTCCGCGAACAGCGTCAGGTATTGGCGCCGGTCGGTAAGGATCTTGACCAGGATCTTTTCGTTGAAGCCCGACGGATGGTCGAGGTCGGGCAGGCGCCCGAATCGCTTCCGATAGAGCCCCGCGAGATACGCGCGATCGCCGACGAATCGCGCGGCGATGCGGCGTCGCATCTCGATTCGCCAGTCGCGCCAGCGCCGGGACGGCTGTTCCTGCTGCATCGGGGATGAACCGGTGTCGGGTCGTGGGTTCCTCGGGCGCCGCCACGATAGCACCCGCGATGGCGGCGGCGCCCCGCGTCGATTCCCGCCACAGTCTGATTCCGGTCAAAGCCCAGGGCACCCGGGGTGCTAGCCTCGGCGCTGGACGGACACGCTTCCCGGCCAGCCCAACGCACCGCAATCCGACCGACGACCCCGCCCGCCCCGCTGCCGCCCATGTCGCCGCCTCCACTCCCGCCCGCCGATCATGAACGCGGCACGGCCGTGCTGACGGACCCGCTGCGCAACCGGGGAACGGCGTTCACGCACGACCGGCGCGTGCAGCTTCGCATCGAGGGCCTGCTGCCGCCGCGCGTCGAATCGCTCGCCGAACAGGCGACCCGCTCGGTTTCGAATCTGCGGTCGAGGTCGACGGCGCTCGACAAGTACCTGCATCTGGCTGCGCTGCAGAACGACAACGAGACCCTGTTCCACCGGGTGCTGCTCGACAATCTCGAGGAGCTGTTGCCGGTCGTCTATACGCCGACCGTCGGCCAGGCATGCCTCGAGTGGAGCCGCATCTATGCGCGGCCGCGCGGGCTCTACCTGTCGCTGGAGCACCGCGGGCGCATCCCCGAGGTGCTGCGCAACTGGCCGCGACGCGACGTCGGCGTCATCGTCGTGACCGACGGGGGACGCATCCTCGGGCTGGGCGATCTCGGCGCCAACGGGATGGGCATCCCGATCGGCAAGCTCGTCCTGTACACCGCGTGCGCGGGCGTGAGACCGGAGCTGTGCCTGCCGGTCACCCTCGACGTCGGCACCGACAACGAGACGCTGCGCAACGACCCCTGCTACCTCGGCACGCGCACGCCGCGGATCACGGGCGGCGCGTGGGAGGCGTTTGTCGACGAGTTCGTCGCCGCCTGCCAGGCCGCATTCCCGGACGCCATCCTGCAGTTCGAGGATTTCAACAACGCCGCGGCCTTCGGCCTGCTCGAGCGCCACCGCGACCGCCTGTGCTGCTTCAACGACGACATCCAGGGCACCGGGGCCATGGGCCTCGCCGGGCTGCTCGCTGCCGGCCGCATCACCGGAGCGCGGCTCGCGCAGCAGCGCATCCTCTTCGCCGGCGCGGGCGAGGCCTGCCTCGGCATCGGGGGCATGGTCGTGGCCGCGATGCAGCGCGAAGGCCTCACCGAGGCCGACGCGAAGAGCCGCTGCCTCTTCGTCGACTCCAGGGGCCTGGTGGTCACGAGCCGCAGCGATCTCTCCGCGCACAAGCGCCCCTACGCACACGATCGTGCGCCGGCGGCCGACCTTCAGGCGGCCATCGAAAGCTTCGCACCCACCGTCATGATCGGCGCATCGGGAACTGCCGGGCTGTTCACGCAACCGGTGCTGCAGGCGATGGCTCGCCAGAGCGAGCGACCGGTCGTGTTCGCACTCTCGAACCCGACCTCGAAATCGGAATGTACGGCGGAGCAGGCGTACCAGTGGACGGAAGGTCGCGCCGTGTTCGCGAGCGGCAGCCCCTTTCCGCCGGTAGCCGTGGGCGCGCGCATCCTCGAGCCCGGGCAGTCGAACAATTCGTTCATCTTCCCCGGGGTCGGTCTAGGCCTGCTGCTGTCGGGAGCCACGCGCGTCACCGACAGCATGTTCGTCGCCGCGGCGCAGGCGCTCGCGGGCGAAGTCTCGCAGGCGGACCTCGATGCAGGTCGCGTGTTCCCGAAGGCAGCGCGCATGCGCGAAGCGGCTGCGACGGTGGCGGCAGCCGTCGCCGCGGTGGCATTCGACGAGCAGCCTCTCGATCGACCGCGCCCGGACGACCTGCGACTTGCAGCCCGACTTGCGATGTACCGACCGGAGTA
>DATIQL010000216.1:0-1625 GCA_035470905.1 Casimicrobiaceae bacterium | reverse complement strand
CGTCGCCTATATTGCATCCATCCAGCAAATCGTCGCCGAAGCCTTCCACGAGGGCCGCTACATCGGCCTGGTGTTCGCCGCGGTCGCCGCGCCGATGGCGCTCGCCTCCTGGACAAATTCGCACGTGGTCGGCCGGTTCGGATTGCGGCGCATCGGCCATCTCGCGTCGGCGGCCTTCGCGGTTATCGGCCTTATCCATGTCACGGTCGCGCTATCGGGCAGGGAAACCCTTGGGATCTTCATCGTCCTCCAGGCCCTCACCATGTGCTGCTTCGCCTTTACGTCAGCCAACCTCAGCACGCTTGCCATGTCCAACATGGCTTCGATCGCGGGGACTGCGTCCTCGGTCCAGGGCGTCATCTGGACCATCGCCGGATCCGCGATCGGCTTTTTGATCGGCGGCGCGTTCAATGGCACCGTCGTCCCGTTCGTGATTGGTACCGCCGGCTGCGCCGTCGTCGGTTTTATCGCGGTCGTGCTAACCGAGCCCCGCCGGCTGTTCGCGCGGATCGGCCCTGCTCCTCAGTTCGCGCTCGGCGATCCCGACGATCTTTGCTGAAAAGAAGGGCGGGTAGCCGGACGGTCACCCGCGCCTATCTTCTTCGACAGCGCCATCGCTGCATCAACGAACTTGGTCAGCCCGATTGGCTTGCACGCACCAAGGCGCTGTTGATGTTTAGCGACTATTGCGCCTCGACGTCATCGTCGTCGGCACCGCCGACCATCAGCGCTTCGCTGACTACCTCGGTGCGGCCGCGGATGGCATTTTCGATACGCTGCGCGACGTCGGGATTTTCCTTGAGATAGGTTTTCGCATTCTCGCGGCCCTGCCCGATGCGGACGCTGTCATAGCTGAACCACGCACCCGATTTCTCAACGAGCCCCGCCTTGACGCCAAGGTCGAGAATCTCGCCGACCTTGGAAACGCCCTCGCCGTACATGATGTCGAACTCGACCTGCTTGAACGGCGGCGCGACCTTGTTCTTGACGACCTTCACGCGCGTCGCATTGCCAACGATCTCGTCGCGGTCCTTGATCTGTCCCGTGCGCCGGATGTCGAGGCGAACCGAGGCGTAGAATTTAAGCGCATTGCCGCCGGTCGTCGTCTCGGGATTGCCGTACATGACGCCTATCTTCATGCGCACCTGGTTGATGAAGATGACGGTGCATTGCGACCGGCTGATCGAGCCGGTGAGCTTGCGCAGCGCCTGGCTCATCAATCGCGCCTGCAGGCCGACATGGCTGTCGCCCATCTCGCCCTCGATTTCCGCGCGGGGAACCAGCGCGGCGACAGAATCGATCACCAGCACGTCGATTGCGTTCGAACGCACGAGCGTGTCGACGATCTCGAGCGCCTGTTCGCCCGTGTCGGGCTGCGAAACGATCAATTCATCGATGTCGACGCCAAGCTTCTTCGCGTAGACCGGGTCGAGCGCGTGCTCGGCATCGACGAAGGCCGCCGTCCCGCCGTTCTTCTGGGCCTCGGCGATCGCGTGCAGCGCAAGCGTCGTCTTGCCCGAACTTTCCGGGCCATAGATTTCGATGATGCGGCCACGCGGCAGCCCGCCGACGCCAAGCGCGATGTCGAGGCCAAGCGAGCCGGTCGAGATCGTCTCGATTTCGAT
>DATIQL010000215.1:0-8894 GCA_035470905.1 Casimicrobiaceae bacterium | reverse complement strand
AGCGGGATCACGGGCGACCATTACGTGTCCCTGGGCGAACCGGTGGGCGCGAAGGGTGCCTCCGGCGCGTGGGCCGTGCGGATCTATGTCAAGCCTTTCGTCGACTGGATCTGGTTCGGCTGCCTGCTGATGGCGTCCGGCGGGTTCACCGCGATCGCCGATCGGCGTTACCGGCTGGCGCTCAGGCAGAGATTCTCCGGCGTCCTTGGCGCCGCGGCCGGCGGCGCGGCGTGACATCGCGATGAAGTTCCTGCGCTGGTCCCTGCCGCTCGCGATCTTCGTGGTCGTCGCGGGCTTCCTGTACGTCGGCCTCTACCTCGATCCCCACGAAGTCCCGTCGCCGTTGATCGGCAAGCCTGCGCCGGCGTTCTCGCTCGCCGAACTGCACCACCCCGACCGGATGCTCGCCACCGAAGACATGCGCGGGCAGGTCTGGCTGCTGAACGTGTGGGCGTCGTGGTGCGTATCCTGCCGCGAGGAGCATCCGCTGCTCGTCGCGCTGTCGAAAGCGAACGTCGTTCCGATCATCGGCCTCGACTACAAGGACAAGGCCGAGGACGGCCTCGCCTGGCTCGCCGGCAACGGCGACCCGTACAGCAAGTCGGTCGTGGATCTCGACGGACGCGTGGGGATCAACTGGGGCGTCTACGGCGTGCCCGAAACCTTCGTCGTCGACAAGGCGGGCGTCATCCGCTACAAGCAGATCGGCCCGCTCACCGAGGATGCGCTGAAGCGGAAGATCCTGCCGCTGGTGCAGGAGCTGCAGAAATCATGAAGACCGCGGTCATGCGCAGCCTGGCTGCGGTCGTCCTCGCCGCGCTGTGCGCGCTGCAGGCGCTGGCGCTCGCCGACGTTGCATTCGACACGCGGCTGAAGAAGCTCGAGAGCGAGCTGCGCTGCCTCGTCTGTCAGAACCAGAAGCTGGCCGACAGCAACGCCGACCTCGCTGCGGACCTGCGCAAGGAGGTTCGCGAGCTCGCGATGTCCGGCAGGACCGACGACCAGATCAAGCAGTATCTGGTCGCCCGCTACGGCGATTTCGTCCTCTACAAGCCCCCGGTCAAGCCGACGACATGGCTGCTCTGGTTCGGTCCCTTCGCGATGCTCGGCATCGGCGCGGTCGTCTGGTGGGGAGTCATGCGCAGGCGGCGCCGGGCGGGTGGCGGCGGCGCGGAAGCCGGACCGGCATCCGATTCCCGCGCCAAGGCCGCATCGGCGCGCGCGCGCGCGCTGCTCGACGGCTGATTCGCGATCGTCGCGCCGCAGCTCAGGTCAGCGCCGTCCCGCAGTTCCAGCACAGATCGAAGCTTCCCGGCGACTGCTCGCCGCAGCTGCGGCAGTAGCGCGGCGTGGTGCGCGACGCATCGCGCTCCATTTCGCCCAGCAGCGCCCGCGCGCGCGCCTCGTCGCGATCGTCGGCGATGTGCTGGTTGAACACATGGGCGCGGATGCCCGCCTGGTTGAGCCGGTCGGCGACCAGATAGGCGTCATAGCGCTGGCGGGCGACGTAGATGCGTATCATCGTTCAGGCGCTTTTCCGCCCCCCCACCCTGCCCTCTCGACGAAGGCGCGAAAGGGAATCAGGGGCGCCATTCGGACAGCGCGACGACCAGGCGCTCGAGCAGCTGCGCGAGGGGTGCCGCGCGCTGCGCATCGTAGCGCCACGGCGGGTCCTCGTCCATGTAGCAGTCCTGCACCATCTCCAGCTGCAGGGCGTGGACACCCGAGTCCGGCCGGCCATGGTGGCGCGTGACATAGCCGCCCTTGAAACGTCCGTTGACGACGTGCGTGAACCGCGGCCCACCGACAATGCCCTGCGCGAGCGCCTGCAGCGACGCTGCGCAGGTCGCGCCGTCGGCGGTGCCCAGGTTGAGGTCGGGGAGCCGTCCGTCGAAGAAGCGTGGCACCCTTCCCGGTATCGAGTGCCCGTCGAGCAGCACCGCATATCCGTGGCGCTCGCGCACGCGCCGGACCTCGGCGGCGAGCTGCGCCTGGTAGGGGTCGAAATACGTCGCGCGACGCGCCGCGATCTCGGCCGGCGACGGCGCCTCGCCGGCCAGGTAGATCGGGTCGCTGGCGAAGGTTCGCGTCGGGCAGAGCTCGGTGTTGTCCGCTCCCGGGTACAGGGCGGCGCCGGTGGGATCGCGGTTCAGGTCGACGACGTAGCGCGAGTGCGTCGCCACCATCAGCGTGATGCCGGCTGAACGGGCGAACGCATAGAGGCGGTCGACGTGCCAATCGGTGTCGGGCAGCGCCCGTGCCGCGGGCGCCATCCGCAGCGCGATTGCGTCGGGAACATGCGTCCCCGCATGAGGAACGTCGACGATCAGCGGCGCATCGCCGCGGGAAATTTCCCAGAGCATCATTGGATCACTCCACGGGGCCGCGCGCCGCGCATCGGCCCCCGATTGCATCGATCACCCGATAATGCGCCACGCCGGGACGCCGGTCACGCCATCGCATCGATCCGCGCCAGCGCCGTGCGATAGCGCTGCAGCACCTCCGCCTCCTGCGGATGGCGACCATCCCGGACGATCCAGCGCCCGCGGCTCATGACGTCGCGCAGCGGCCGGCGACACGGCCCGAAGATCGCTGCGTCGAGCGTACGGTCGACCGCCTGTCCGGCGAGTGCGGGCTCGTCGGGGTCGAGCACGAGCAGGTCGGCATATGCGCCGGCGGCGATGGTCCCGCAATGCTGCGCCAATGCCCGCGCGCCCCCGCCCGCTGCGGCACGCCACAGGGAGGTTCCGATTGGAAGCTGCGCCGCGTCGCAGAGCACGTTGCGCCTGCGCAGTCGCAGCCGCTGCGACCATTCGAGCTGCCGCAGCTCCGCGAACGGATCGATGCTCGCATTGGAGTCGCTGCCGACGCCGAACCGGCCGCCGGCGCGCAGGTACGCGTCGCCGGGAAACGTGCCATCGCCCAGGTCTGCCTCGGTGGTCGCCGCGATGCCTGCGATCGCGCCGCTCGCCGCCAGCGCCGTCACTTCGCGCGCCGTCATGTGCGTTGCATGGACGAGGCACCAGCGCGCGTCGACACCGGCATTCGCGAGCAGCCACTCGACCGGACGCATGCCGCTCCACGCGTAGCAGTCGTCGACCTCGCGGATCTGCTCGGCGGCATGGATGTGGATCGGCGTGCCGCCGCCGGCGAGACGCAGGATCGCCTGCATCTCCTCGGGGGTCACCGCGCGCAGGCTGTGGGGAGCGAGGCCCAGCGTGTAACCCTGCGCCGACGCAGCCGCGGCAAGGACGCCGTACAGGCGCGAGAAGCCGTCGATGCCGTGCCTGAAGCGACGTTGCGCATCGGCGATCGGCACCCCGCCGAATCCTGCGTGCGCATAGAACACCGGCAGCAGCGTCAGCGAAATCCCGGCACTGCGGGAGGCGGCGACGACACGCCATGCGAGCTCGGCGGGGTCCGCGTAGGGCATGCCGCAAGGGTCATGGTGGACATAGTGGAACTCGGCGACACTGGTGTAGCCGGCCTTGGCCATCTCGACGTATGCCTGCGCGGTGATGGCTTCGAATGCGTCCGGGTCGACATGGGCCAGGAACGCATACATCGCCTGCCGCCACGTCCAGAAGCTGTCGTCGCGATCCGCCGCGGCGCTCCCGGTACGACCGGCGACTGCGCGCTGGAATGCATGCGAGTGCAGGTTCGGCATTCCCGCGATCACCGGCCCGCGCAGGCGCTCGGTAGCGCCGGGATCGGTCCCCGTCGTGACGCGCTCGATCCGGCCGGCATCGTCGACGACGATCGTCACGTCGGCGGCCCAGCCGTCGGGCAGCAATGCCGATGGGGCAAACCAGGATTTCATGTCGATGCCCGGGGCGAGACCACGAGGCCGGAGCCGTGCGCCGGGCGGGTCGCAATGGTCGCCACGACCGCGACCGATCCCTGCGACGCCGGATGGACGCGAATCGCGCCGGACTCGGCATCCGGCGCACCCGTGGATTCGACGACGAGCACACAGCCCTGGTCGACGACGATGCTGCTGCCGCCCGGCAGCGCACATTCGCTGGCGCCGACGGCGGCATGACACAGCGTGAAGGATGCAGGCCGGATCGCTTCATCGCAGCCGCGCACGATGGTCACGCAGCCGAGGGCGCCCGGGCGCCGCAGCATCAGGTTGAACGCGCGCACCGGTCCCCCGGCGAGCGTGCACAGGACGACGTCGGCGCCATCGAATTCGACGATATCGAAAGGCGCCCGCAGGTCGAGCGGACCTGCGGCACGGTCGAGATGCATGCCGTCGCCCGAGATCAGCACCAGCGAACGGGTGACGCCGGGAAACTGCGAGAACGGCCCGCTTTGCGCGATCTCGGCGATGCTGGCGCGCCAGTCGAATGCCTCGAGGTCCGCACCGCGGGGATGCTGCGCGATCTCGGTCGTGAAGCCATTGCCGTTCTTCCACCGGAGCCGGCGATAGTCGGCGGGTGCCAGGACGCGATGCCGCATTCAGCTGCAGCGCATGCCGGGCGATCGCCCGGCGAAGCAGCCGGCCGCGCAGCGGCCCGGCCGCCGTCGTCGATCAGTAGCGACCGCCATTGCGCTGCCATCGCCACACGTCCGCGCATATGGCATCGATGCCGCGCGTCGCGCGCCAATCGAGGGTGTCGGCCGCGTGCATCGGATTCGCACAGCTTCGCGCAACATCGCCAGGCCGCCGCGGCCCGATCACATGGGGAATCGACCGGCCGCAGGTCCGCTCGAAGGCTGCGACGACCTCCATTACCGAGTGGCCGACGCCGCTGCCGAGATTCACCGTCAGCGCGCCGTTATGTCGCGATGCGAGGTGGCGCATCGCGCGCACGAAAGCATCGGCCAGGTCCTCCACATGGACATAATCGCGGACGCAGGTACCGTCGGGAGTCTCCCAGTCGCCGCCGCAGACGACCAGCTCGGAAGCCTCCCCGGCCGCGACCCGTGCAAGCTGGGGCAGCAGGTGCGATGCCGGGCCGCGCGGCGCCTCCCCCATCATCCCCGACGAGTGCGCCCCCGATGGATTGAATCCCCGCAGGAGGGCGATGCGCCAGTTCGCGTTGGCCCCGGCGAGATCGCGCAGGAAGTTCTCGACGACGAGCTTGGTCCGCCCGTGAACGCTGGACGGGCACGCGGGGGCATCCTCGCCGACCTGCACCCCTCCGGTGTCGCCGTAGACGCTGGCGGCAGAGCTGTACACGAGGGTCGCGACGCCGGCCTCGCCCATCACCTGCACCAGCGCGAGCGTGCCGCCGACGTTGACATCGTAGTAAGCGAGCGGCCGCGATTGCGATTCGGCGACCTTCTTCAGCCCCGCGCAGTGGACGACCGTGGTGATCGGGTAGTCGTGGAAAGCCGCACGCAGGGCATTGATGTCCCGGATGTCGGAGGTGATGAACGGGATCGGAGTCCCCGCGACCGCCTCGAGGCGCGAACGGATGGCGGGCGTGCTGTTGGAGAAATCGTCGAGCACGACCGGCTTGTAGCCGTGCCGCGCCAGTTCGACGACGATATGGGAGCCGACGAACCCGGCGCCACCGGTGACAAGTACGCGTTCAGGCATGGAATCCGATGCTACACGTTTCGGGACGCGCGTGTGCCCGGGCACCCGTAGGGCGCGCCCCTATACCCGGTCTTCGCAAGCATTGAGATGAATGATGGCGAGCGCAGGCGGTCGCGCAAAGATTCGTTCCCGAAATTCGGGAAAGGAACGCGCAGGACCGGACTGCGTGCGGACGGGCGTCGGGCCGAAAAAAAGCCGGGCGAGTAGTCGCCCGGCTCGATGAAACGCAACCAGCGGATTCGTCAGGCTGCCTGGGACGCCTCGTCCCCGGCGGCCGCGGGCCGGTCGACGAGCTCGACGAGCGCCATCGGCGCGGCATCGCCCTGCCGGAACCCGAACTTGAGGATGCGCAGGTACCCGCCCGGGCGCGCCATGAACCGCGGCCCCAGATCGTTGAACAGCTTGGTGACGACGTCACGGTCACGCAGGCGGGCAAACGCCAGCCGGCGGTTGGCAACCGTGGGGTTCTTGCCGAGGGTGATCAGCGGCTCGGCGACCCGGCGCAGTTCCTTCGCCTTCGGCAGCGTCGTGCGGATCGCCTCGTGCGTGAACAGTGAGTTGGTCATGTTGCGCAGCATCGCGAGGCGATGGGCGCTCGTGCGGTTCAGCTTCCGCAGTCCGTGACGGTGACGCATGTCTTCTTCCTTGGCGTTACGGCCGGTCCAGACCTGCCGGCGGCCAGTTCTCGAGCTTCATTCCCAGCGACAGTCCGCGGGAAGCCAGCACTTCCTTGATCTCGTTCAGCGACTTGCGGCCCAGGTTCGGCGTCTTCAGCAACTCGGTTTCCGAGCGCTGGATCAGGTCACCGATGTAATAGATGTTCTCGGCCTTGAGGCAGTTGGCCGAACGAACCGTCAGCTCGAGATCGTCGACCGGGCGCAACAGGATCGGATCGACCTGCGGCGACGCGCGCTCGGCCGACGGCTGATCGGTGCCTTTCAGGTCTGCGAAAACCGACAGCTGCTCGACCAGGACGCTCGCTGCGTAACGGACCGCCTGCTCGGGCTCGACGACGCCGTTGGTCTCGATGTCGAGGACCAGCTTGTCGAGATCGGTCCGCTGCTCTACGCGCGCCGATTCGACCGCATAGCTGACCCGCCGCACCGGGGAGAACGAGGCGTCGAGCAGGATGCTGCCGATCGTGCGTCCACCTTCAGGCTTGCTGCGCGACGTTGCGGGCTGGTAGCCGCGACCCTTCTCGACCTTGATCTCCATCTCGATCTTGCCGCCGGCCGTCAGGTGCGCGATCACGTGCTCGGGATTGATGATTTCGACGTCGTGGTTCGGCTCGATGTCGGCCGCCGTGACCGGGCCTTCGCCGCTCTTCGACAGCTTGAGCGCAACGTGGTCGCGGTTGTGGAGCTTCAGGACGACGCCCTTGAGGTTGAGCAGGACGTCGACGACGTCTTCCTGCACGCCGTCGAGCGCCGAATACTCGTGCAGCACCCCGGTGATCTTCACCTCGGTGGGCGCATAGCCCGGCATCGACGAAAGCAGGACGCGCCGCAGCGCGTTGCCCAGCGTGTGCCCGTACCCGCGTTCGAACGGCTCCATCACAACCTTGGCGTGGAACGGCGACATGCTCTGCACGTCGATGATGCGCGGCTTCAACAGAACATTGCTCTGCATGCGGTACCTTTATGCGAGTCGGGACGGATGACGAGGGGCCTGCAGCATGCCGTCGATCACTTCGAATACAGCTCGACGACGAGGCTTTCGTTGATGTCCTGCCCGAACTCCGAGCGGTCGGGCGCGCCCTTGAACGTACCGGTCATCTTCTTCGGGTCGACCGAGACCCACGACGGGAAGCCGACCTTCTCGGCGAGCTGCAGCGCATCCTGGATGCGCAGCTGCGACTTCGCCTTGTCGGTCGTGGCGACGACGTCACCGGCCTTGAGCAGCGCGGACGGAACGTTGACGACCTTGCCGTTGACGGTGATCGCCCGGTGCGAGACGAGCTGCCGCGCCTCGGCACGAGTCGAGCCCAGCCCCATCCGGTAGACGACGTTGTCGAGCAGCGACTCGAGCAGCTGCAGCAGGTTGGTGCCGGTCGAGCTCTTGCCCTTCGTCGCCTCGGCGAAATAGCGGCGGAACTGGCGCTCGAGGACGCCGTAGATCCGGCGCAGCTTCTGCTTCTCGCGCAGCTGGTGGCCGTAATCCGACGTCCGCGCCCCCGACTTCACGCCGTGCTGGCCGGGCTTGGTGTCGAGCTTGCACTTGGAGTCGAGTGAGCGACGCGCGCTTTTCAGGAAAAGGTCGGTGCCTTCCCGTCGCGCCAGCTTGCATTTGGGTCCGGTGTATCGAGCCATTGCGCTATCCCGTGTGTCGTTTAGATCCGGCGCCGCTTCGGCGGACGGCAGCCGTTGTGCGGAACCGGCGTGACGTCCGAGATGCTGCTGATCTTGAGTCCCAGCGCGTTCAGGGCGCGCACGGCCGATTCACGGCCGGGGCCGGGCCCCTTGATCCGGACTTCGAGGTTCTTCACGCCGCATTCCTGCGCGGCGCGTCCTGCCGCCTCCGCTGCGACCTGCGCCGCGAATGGCGTCGACTTGCGCGAGCCCTTGAAGCCCGCGCCGCCGGAGGTCGCCCACGAAAGCGCGTTGCCCTGGCGGTCGGTGATCGTGATGATCGTGTTGTTGAAGGACGCGTGGATGTGCGCGATGCCTTCCGACACGTTCTTCTTGACCTTCTTGCGCGTGCGCGCCGCGGCGGCCTTCTGCGAGGGTTGCTGTGCCATCGATGATCCTTGCTGGTGTTTCGTTCGTTACGCGTCGGCGCTTACTTGGTCACGCCCTTGGACAGCGCGACGGTGCGGCCCTTCTTCGGCCCCTTGCGGGTGCGCGCGTTGGTCCGCGTGCGCTGTCCGCGCACCGGCAGGCCCTTGCGATGCCGGACGCCGCGGTAGCACCCGAGGTCCATCAGGCGCTTGATGCTCATCGTCACTTCGCGCCGCAGGTCGCCCTCGACGGTGAACTTGCCGATGTGGTCGCGCAGCTTGTCCATCTGCGCGTCGGTCAGGTCCTTGATCTTCGTCGTGGGGGCAACGCCCGCTGCGGCGCAGATCGCCTTGGCGCGCGGACGGCCGATGCCGTAGATCGCCGTCAGCGCGATTTCCGCGTGCTGATGGTTCGGAATGTTGACGCCTGCAATACGGGCCATGATTTACCTGTCTGTCGTTTCCAAGTTCGCGCGACCGGGCGCGCCGTCAGCCTTGCCGCTGCTTGTGCCGCGGATCGGTGCAGATCACGCGCACGACACCGCTGCGCCGGATGATCTTGCAGTTGCGGCAGATTTTCTTGACCGATGCCAGTACCTTCATTTCGTTCTCCAGTATCACTTGGCGCGG
>DATIQL010000214.1:0-30328 GCA_035470905.1 Casimicrobiaceae bacterium | reverse complement strand
CGAGCGGATAGCCGTCGAAGGTCGTCGCCACCGACCAGGGCTCGCCCGGGATGTTGAACAGGATCGATGCGATCGCCCCGCCGAACAGCGCGCCCCAGTAGATGCACGACAGCATGATGATCGCCGATGTCGGCGGCATCGTGAACGTGAGGGGCAGCAGGATCGCGATCCCGTTGGCCGCACCGAGGCCGGGCAGCACGCCGATGACGACGCCGAGCACGATGCCGAGGAGCATCAGCCCGAGGTTGAACTGCGTCAGCGCGACGGCGAAGCCGTGGAAGAGGTATGCGAGGTCTGCCACTCAGCGCTCCCTTGTAGGTATCAGTAGCCGGTCCACGACGTCAGGTCCCACACGCCCTTGTACAGCGGGACCTGGAACCAGATCTCGAACATGCAGAAGAACGCGACGATGATCGCGACTGAAAGCAGCACGCTCTTGAGCAGCGAGTACTTGCCCAGCCATCGCATGAACACGACGATGTAGATCACCGCGGCCACGTAGATCCCGATCAGCTGGATGCCGAGGACGAAAGCCCCTGCGGGAATCAGGACGTGCAGGACCTGCTTCAGCTGCCCGCGCTCGACGAAGGCCTCGGCACCCTTGGGGTCGCGGCCACGCAGCGCGTGGAACAGGATCATCGCGCTCGCGACACAGATGATCAGGCTCACGTAGAAGGGGACGAAACCCGACTGCGGTCCTTCGATGGCCCAGCGGAAGCCGAGCTTGTAGCTGCTGTATGCGAACACCGCCCCGAACAGGAGCAGCAGCGCCGCGACGACCGCCTCGACCGTGCGCCTCGAGACTACCGTCCGGCCGTCCGGGTCACCGGCACCGACGTTTTGTTCCACAGGAACTCCCGCGACATCGAAAGTGAATTGCGATCGCGGGCGCATCCCCGGGACGGGCGGCCGGGCGTGCGGCACCGGGCGAAACTCGCCCGATTCCGCACGCAACCCGGCAACGCGCCTCGAGCGCGCCCGCTGCCCGCGGCCTCTACTTCTTGGCCATGAAGCCGGCCTTCTCCATCAACGCCTTGTGCTGCGCCTCGGCGTTCTCGACCCACTTGAGGTACTCGGTACCGGTCATGAACGACGTGTTGAACGCGGCCTGCTCGGTGAACGACTTCCAGTCCGGCGTTGCGCGGACCTTCTTGAACAGGTCGATGTAGAAGTTGACCTCGTCCTGCGTCACGCCCGGCGGCATGAAGAAGCCGCGAAGCATCACGTACTCGACCGGCAGCCCCGCCTCCTTGCAGGTCGGAATGTCGTTCCAGGACATCGTCTTGGTGACCTTGTCCTTGTACGGCATGCGCTGCGAATCGAACACGCACAGCGGACGCAGCTTGCCGGCGCGCCACTGCGCCACAGCCTCGATCGGGTTGTTCACCGACGAGTCGATGTGCTTGCCGACCAGCTGGACCGCCACGTCACCGCCGCCCTTCAGCGGGATGTAGGTGAACTTGGCGCCGGTGTTCTGCTCGATCTCCGCGGTGACGATCTGGTCTTCCTGCTTCGACCCGGTGCCGCCCATCTTGAACTTGCCCGGTCCGGCCTTCTTGACCGCGTCGATGTACTCGGTCGGTGTCTTGTACGGCGTGTCGGCATTGACCCACAGCACGAACTCGTCGAGCGCCAGCATAGCGACCGGCGTGAAGTCGCGGTAGCTGAAGGGCACGCCGGTGGCCATCGGCGTCGTGAACAGGTTCGAGAGCGTGATGATCAGCTTGTTCCCGTCGCCCTTGGAGTCCTTGACGTCGAGGAAGCCCTGCGCACCCGCGCCGCCGGACTCGTTGACGACGATGATCGGTTCCTTCATCAGCTTGTTCTTGGACACGACGCCCTGGATGAACCGCGCCATCTGGTCCGCGCCGCCACCGGTACCGGCGGGAACGACGATCGTCACCGGCTTGGTGGGCTCCCAGGCCGCGGCAATCCCGGCGGTGCCGGCGAACATTCCCGCCATCACCGCGCAAAGTGCGCGCCGCAGCATCGACTTCGACTGATTACGCATTGCTTCCTCCTAAGGTAGCTTGTGGTCGATCACTCGTCTGCACGTGGCAAACCGAACCGGCCTGACACGTCCCGCATCATCGCGAACGTTCCCGGGAACTGCAATGTCCCGGTGCACATCCACGTTTCCCTGCCACGCCATTGTGCCGAATCGCGGCGCCGTCTGCGCGGCTCTCGCGTCCGACCCGACAATCGTCGTCCTGCCCCTCCGCTAGGAGCGCCTCAGTCCCGGTGCAGCGGCCTCGCCCTCGCCGTCGATCGCGGCCGCCGCAGGCACGACCCGCGCCGCCCGCGAAGCGAGGACCCTGCCGACGATGATCACCATCGCGGCACCCAGCACCTGCACCAGGTTGAAATCGATGTCCAGCGGAAGCTGGACGTGGGTCCAGGCGAGCCTGGACGCGACAAACGGCGCGACCACGGGATCGCTGACGAGCATGTCACCCGCGACCCAGCCAAGCAGCGCGGCACCGATCGTGATGATGACCGGGAAGCGGGTCATCAGCTTGAGCACCAGCGTGCTGCCGAACACGATGACCGGGATGCTGATGCCGAGCCCCGCAATCAGCAGCGCAACGCGGCCCTCGGCGACCGCCGCGACGCCTAGGACGTTGTCCATGCTCATCACCAGGTTGGCAACGAGGATCGTCCGCACCGCGGCGAGCAGGCCGCCGTCGCCCTGCGCCTTCTCCTCCGCCTCGTCCTCGGGCAGAAGCAGCTGGAGCGCAATCCAGAACAGCATCACGCTCCCGACGAGCCTGAGGTAGGGGAACTCGAGCAGCTCGGCAGCGAGAGTGGTCAGCACGACCAGGATGACGATCGCGGCGATGCTGCCGCCGATGATCGCCTTCTTCTGCTGATGCGGCGGCAACGATCGCGCGGCAAGCGCGATCATCACTGCGTTGTCGCCGGACAGCAGGATGTTGACGAGCATGATCTCGCCCAGCGACACCCAGAAAGCTGGATTGCCGAGGTATTGGATCACGGCCGTCCCGGCGCCAGGATCAGATCAGGCCCGCGCCGCGCGCCCATTGGTACTTCGCGCCGAGCACCGCGACCGGGATTTCGGTCGAATACGCATAGGCGGGGATGCCGTGCTGGTACAGATACTCGGCGGCCTCCTCGACCTCGACGTCGCCGGCGAGGGAGGCGACGATCGGCTTGTGGATTCCCTTGGCCTTCATCTCCTCCACGACCTCGACGACGAGCTTCGCGAACACCATCGGCGGCGTGATGATCGTGTGCCAGTAGCCCAGGATCAGCGAGTGGATGCGCGGATCCTCGAGGCCCAGGCGGATGGTGTTCTGGTAGGTCTTGGGCGGCTCGCCGCCCGTGATGTCGACCGGGTTCCCCGCGGCACCGAACGGCGGGATGAACTTGCGGAATGCGGCGTCGAGATCGGCGGGCATCGCCATCAGCGACAGCTTGTTGTCGACGCAGGCGTCGGACAGCAGCACGCCCGAGCCGCCGGCCCCGGTGATGATCACGACGTTCTCGCCCTTGGGCGTGGGCAGCACCGGGATGCCGCGCGCGAACTCGAGCAGGTCGCGCAGGCTGCGCGCGCGGATCACGCCCGATTGCTTGAGCACGTCCTCGTAGATCCTGTCGTTGCCCGCCAGCGCCCCGGTGTGCGAGCTGGCGGCCTTGGCGCCGGCCGAGGTGCGGCCGGCCTTGAGCACGACGACCGGCTTCTTCCTCGACACGCGTTTCGCGACTTCGGCGAACGCGCGCCCGTCTTTCAGGTCCTCGCAGTGCTGGGCGATGATGTGGGTGTTCTCGTCCTGCTCGAAGAACGTCAGCAGATCATCCTCGTCGATGTCCGACTTGTTGCCCAGGCCCACGATCGCCGACACCCCCATCTTGGCCGAGCGCGAGAAGCCGATGATCGCCATGCCGATGCCACCCGACTGCGACGACAGCGCCGCGTGACCCTTGACGTCGTAGGCCGTGCAGAACGTCGCGCACAGGTTCTTCCACGTATAGTAGAAGCCGTAGATGTTCGGCCCCATCAGGCGCACGTTGTACTTGCGCCCGATCTCCTGGATCTCCTTCTGGCCCTCGACATTGCCGGTCTCGGCGAATCCGGAGGGGATCAGAACCGCGCCGGGAATCTTCTTCTCACCGACCTCGGTGAGCGCCTGGGCGACGAACTTCGCGGGGATCGCGAACACTGCGACGTCGACCTCGCCCGGGATGTCCTTGACGCTCTTGTAGGCCTTCAGGCCCATGATCTCGGCTGCCGACGGGTTGATCGGGTAGATCTTCCCCTTGTAGCCGCCGTTGATCAGGTTCTTCATCACCGAGTTGCCGATCTTGCCGTCTTCGGCCGATGCGCCGATCACGGCAACCGCGTCGGGCTTCATGATGCGGTTCATCGCGCGGACGATCTCGTCCTGGCTCGGGCGGTAGCGCGCCGGCGCGGGATTCCAGTCGGCGACGATGCGCACGTCCGCGGCGATCGCGCCGTCCTTGGTCGCGAACACCGGGTTCAGGTCCATCTCGGCGATCTCGGGGAAATCCGAGACCAGTTGCGACACGCCGACGATGAGGTTGGCCAGCGCGTCGCGGTTCACCGGGTCGGAGCCGCGCACGCCCCTGAGGATCTCGGCCGCGGCGATGCCGTCGAGCATCGACAGCGCCTCGTCGCGCGTTGCCGGGGCGAGGCGGAACGTGATGTCCTTCAGCACCTCGACCAGCACGCCGCCCAGGCCGAAAGCGACCAGCTTGCCGAACGACGGATCGGTCACGGCGCCGACGATCACTTCCTGGCCGCCTGCGAGCATCTGCTGCACCTGCACGCCCTGCAGCTTCGCGCTGGCGCTGTACTTGCGCGCGTTCGCCATGATCGTCGCGAATCCCTGCTCGACCTCCTGCGCCGACTTCACGCCGACGAGCACGCCGCCCGCCTCGGTCTTGTGCAGGATGTCTGGCGACACGATCTTCAGCACGACCGGAAAGCCCATCCCGGAAGCGAGGCCCGCCGCCTCCGCCGCGGTGGTCGCGACGCCTTCCTTCGGCACCGGAATGCCATAGGCGTCACAGACGAGCTTGCCCTCGGGCGCGGTGAGCGACGAGCGCCCATCGGCCTTCACCGTATCCAGAATCTTCCTGACCGCTGCCTTGTCCTGCGCCATTGCCTGTCCCCTGTTTGTCCTGTTCAACCGCGTATCCGCGAAATTCGTTTTCGGGCGATTCGCGCGGTCAGATTGCGCGCGCTGCGCGCAGTTCGTCGATCTGCTGGCGCGAGTAGCCGAGCTCCGCCAGGACTTCGTCGGTGTGCTCGCCCAGGAGCGGCGAGCGCTTGACCTCGCTCGGACTGTCGGAGAGCTTGATCGGGTTGCCGACCGAAAGGTATTTCCCTCGCGTCGGGTGGTCGACCTCGACGATGGTCCCGGTGTCGCGCAGCGACTGCTCCTCGGCGATCTCCTTCATCGACAGGATCGGTCCGCAGGGAATGTCGTACTTGTTCAGGATCTCCATCGCCTCGAACTTGGTCTTCGTCATCGTCCACTTCTCGATTTCGCCGAAGATCTCCATCAGGTGCGGCAACCGCGCCTTGGGCGTCGCATAGCGCGGATCGGTCAGCCACTCCTCGCGGCCGATGACCTTGCAGATGTCCTTCCACACCGGCGCCTGGGTGATGAAGTAGATGTAGGCATTGGGATCCGCCTCCCAACCCTTGCATTTCAGGATCCAGCCCGGCTGGCCGCCGCCCGAGGCATTGCCCGCACGGGGCACCGCCTCGCCGAACTTGCCGTTCGGATACTGCGGGTACTCCTCCATCACCTTCGTGCGGTCGAGACGCTGCTGGTCGCGCAGCTTGACGCGGCAGAGGTTCAGCACGCCGTCCTGCATCGCGGCCGTCACGAGCTGCCCCCGTCCGCTGGTGTTGCGCTGGTAGAGCGCGGTGACGATCCCCAGCGCGAGATGCAGGCCGGTCCCCGAATCGCCGATCTGGGCGCCGGTGACCAGCGGCGGACCGTCGTCGAATCCCGTGGTCGACGCCGCGCCGCCGGCGCATTGCGCGACGTTCTCGTAGACCTTGCAGTCCGCGTAGGGTCCGGGGCCGAAACCCTTGATCGAGGCGACGATCATCCGGGGATTGAGCTCCTGGATGCGCTCCCAGGTGAAGCCCATGCGGTCGAGCGCACCAGGCGCGAAGTTCTCGACCAGCACGTCGCACTTCTTCACCAGCGCCTCGAGCACTTCCTTGCCCTTCGCGTTCTTCGCATCGATCGTGACCGAGCGCTTGTTGTGGTTCAGCATCGTGAAATAGAGGCTGTCCACGTCCGGGATGTCGCGCAGCTGGCCGCGCGTGATGTCGCCTTCGCCGGCGCGCTCGACCTTGATCACGTCGGCACCGAACCAGGCCAGCAGCTGCGTGCACGTCGGACCCGACTGCACGTGGGTGAAATCGAGAATCCTGACTCCGTCTAGCGCTTTCCCCATTTGAAACCCCTGTATCCTCTTGCGCGCTCCGCGCGTCGTATCTTGCGCTCGCGCGCAGCTTGATTGCCCCTGATCCGCCCTGCTTCGGGATGGCCCTGCGCGTCCGGCCTGCGGGCGGCTCAGTTCACCTATTTCTTCGCCGTCGGATTGAGGCTCGTGATGCGACCGCTTTCCGTGCCTGCCTTTTCATCGATGACGGCATTGATGAGCGTCGGCCTGCGCGAACGGAGGGCTTCTTCCATCGCCTTGCGCAGGTCGCCCGGCGTCGTGACGTGCACGCCCACGCCGCCGAAGGCCTCCATCAGCTTCTCGTAGCGCGCATCCTTGACGAACACCAGCGGCGCCGGATCGCTGCCGCCGGTGGGATTGACTTCATCGCCGCGGTAGACGCCGTTGTTGTTCATGATGACGACGCAGACCGGCAGGTTGTAGCGGCAGATGGTCTCGACTTCCATGCCGGAGAAGCCGAAGGCGCTGTCGCCCTCGATCGCGATCACCGGCTGCCCGCTGACCACGGCGGCCGCGACGGAAAAGCCCATGCCGATGCCCATCACGCCCCAGGTGCCGACGTCCAGGCGCTTGCGCGGCTTGTACATGTCGACGATGCTGCGGGTGAAGTCGAGTGCGTTGGCGCCCTCGTTGACCAGGATGGCGTCCGGATTCGCCTTGATGATGTCGCGCACCACGTTCAGCGCGCTGTGGAAATTCATCGGCGACGGGTTCTTCGCCAGCGTCTCGGCCATCTTGGCGACGTTCTTCGTCTTGCGCTCCGCGATCGCGGACAGCCATTCCGCCGGCGGCTTCGGCCAGTTCGAGCCCGCCGTGGCGTCGATCGCGGCGAGCAGCGCCGACACGCAGGAACCGATATCGCCGACGACCGGTGCGTCGATGCGGACGTTGCTGTCCGCCTCGGTCGGCGAGATGTCGACCTGGACGAACTTCTGGCCGCCCCAGTCCTTGGAGGTCTTGCCGCCCCAGGTCTTCCCCTTGCCCTGCGAGAGCAGCCAGTTGAGGCGCGCGCCGATCAGCATCACCACGTCGGCCTCGGGCAGCACGTAGGAGCGTGCGGCGGAAGCCGATTGCTCGTGCGTGTCGGGCAGCAGGCCCTTGGCCATGGACATCGGCAGGTAGGGGATGCCGGTCCTCTCGATCAGCGACCGGATTTGGGCGTCGGCCTGCGCGTAGGCCGCGCCCTTGCCGAGGATGATCAGCGGGCGCTTGGCGCCCTTCAGCAGGTCGAGCGCACGCTGCACCGCATCCGGGGCGGGGATCTGGCGCGGCGCCGGATCGACGACCTTGATCAGCGACTTCCTGCCGGCTTCGGCGTCCATCGACTGCGGGAACAGCTTGGCCGGCAGGTCGAGGTAGACGCCGCCGGGACGACCGGAGACGGCGGCGCGGATGGCGCGCGCGATGCCCACACCGATGTCCTCGGCGTGCAGCACGCGGAAGGCGGCCTTGGCGAGCGGCCTGGCGATGGCCAGCTGGTCCATCTCCTCGTAGTCGCCCTGCTGCAGGTCGACGACCTCGCGCTCGCTGGAGCCGCTGATGAGGATCATCGGGAAGCAATTGGTGGTCGCGTTCGCGAGCGCCGTCAGGCCATTGAGGAAGCCGGGCGCCGACACCGTCAGGCAGATCCCCGGCTTCTGCGTCATGAAGCCCGCGATCGACGCGGCGTAGCCGGCGTTCTGCTCGTGGCGGAACGAGATCACGCGCAGGCCCGCAGCCTGCAGCTTGCGCGTGAGGTCGGTGATCGGGATGCCCGGCAGCCCGAATATGGTGTCGATGCCGTTGAGCTTGAGGGCTTCGATGACCAGATGGAAGCCATCGATCTCCTGCCGTGCCTGGACATCGGCCTGGCCGCCGCCCGTCGTGGCGGGGGCCGCCCCCGCCACGGCGGATGCCGTCTGCTTGGGCGCTGCGGTGACACTCTCCATTGCGATCTCCTGAATCGAGCCGGCTTCCGCGCCGGATGATGTTTCGCGCCCGGCACCAGGGCCGGGGATTCGGTCAATTCGGTCGAATGCGAGTGCGCGGAATGTCCCGTGCGAACCGACCCTCCGCTGCTTCCTCGACCCGCGCCGTACCCACTCGCGCGGGAACGGCCGGTACACGTTTTCGCTAGCCTCCAGCATCCAGGGGCGAGCCCCGGGCAGCGGCACCTGTTGCCGGTGCCTCGTTCGAATATTTGCGATAAGGTATGTGATATACCAAGCGCCGTCAACGGGCAAATGAACCCGGGATCGCGATGCAGTGCAGCACGTTTTCAGAGTGGTGCAGCGCAGCAATGGGGGCTTGCGGCCCGAATTGGCGGGGGATCGAGCCGGCGCGAATTGGCGCGGTTTTGACGTTCGTGGTTTTTGGTATATAAGATATCTCGAATAATTCGAACCGCGGATGGGCAGCGCTCACCGCGGTCCGCCACGGAGGAGGCACAACGGGTGTCCACCAGCACGGGGGGCAGCGCGGCGGCGATGCCGCTGGAGCTCGCGCCGCTCTCGACGAACGTCAGTTTCCGCGACCAGGCCTACGCCGCGATCAAGCAGGCGATCATGGACGCGGACATCTACTCGCACTCCGAAGAGCTGCGTCTCGACGAGCGTCAGCTCTCGCGCTCGCTGGGCGTCTCGAGGACCCCGATCCGGGAGGCGATGACGCTGCTCGAGCAGGAGGGGTTCCTGCGCACGGTCCCGCGGCGCGGAATCTTCATCGTGCGCAAGACCAAGCGGCAGATCGTCGAGATGATCGAGATGTGGGCGGCGCTGGAGAGCATGGCGGCGCGGCTCGCGACGATCAACGCCTCCGACGACGACATGGCGTCGCTGCGCCGGATGTTCGACGAGTTCCGCAACTCGACCCCGGCCGAGCACATCGACGAATATTCGGACGCCAACATCGCGTTCCACCAGGCGATCATCAGGCTGTCGGGATCGCACCTGATGGGCAAGACGATCGAGAGCCTGTTCGTGCACATGCGCGCGATCCGCAGGCTCACGATCTCGCAAAGCGATCGGGCCGCGCGCTCGATCGTCGATCACATGCGGATCATCGAGGCGCTGGAGCGCCGCGATACCGAACTCGCCGAGCGGCTGGTGCGCCAGCACTCGCTCGACCTCGCGGCGCACGTCGAGAAATACTGCGATTTCCTGCAATGACGCGGGACCGCCCGGATGTCCGCCAGGCGCCGGCGGACATCGGAACCCGCAGCAATCGCCGAAGGAATGCATGTCGTCATGAATGAACGCTCGATCGTCGATACCTCGCGCATTTCCGGCCGCCGTGGTGTCCAGGGACGGCCCAAGGGCCGCAGCGTCGATCCGCAGGCGCTGGCCGAGGTTCGCGCCCTGCTGGGGGATGCGCCGCGCGAGCGCTCGCTGCTGATCGAGCACCTGCACCGGATCCAGGACGCGAAGGGCTGCATAGCACCCGCGCACATCGTGGCGCTGGCGCAGGAGATGAAGCTCGCCCCGACCGAGGTCTACGAAGTCGCGACCTTCTATCACCACTTCGACGTCCTCGCCGACGGCGAAGCGCCACCGCCGCCGGTCACGATCCGCGTCTGCGAGACGCTGTCCTGCCAGATGGCCGGCGCCGATGCCCTGCACGACGCGCTGCTCGCGAAAGCCGGCGGCAACGTCAGGGTAGTCAAGGCACCGTGCGTCGGACGCTGCGAGCATGCGCCCGCCGCCGTCGTCGGCCGCAGGCCCGTGGACCGCGCGACCGTCGACGAAGTGATGGCGGTCGTCGCCGCCGGGAAAACCGAGCCGGATCGCCCCGATCACGTCGACCTCGCCGGTTACCGCGAGGCAGGGGGCTACCGGACGCTCGCCGCCTGCGTCGGCGGCCGGCGCGACGTCGAGTCGGTGATCACCGAGCTCGAGAGCTCGGCGCTGCGCGGCTTGGGCGGCGCCGGATTCCCGGCCGGGCGCAAGTGGCGGATCGTGCGCGCCGAGCCCGCGCCGCGGTTGATGGCCGTCAACATCGACGAGGGCGAGCCCGGAACCTTCAAGGATCGCCATTATCTCGAGCGGGATCCGCACCGCTTTCTCGAAGGCATGCTGATCGCCGCTTGGGCGGTCGGCATCGACGCCGTCTACGTCTACCTGCGCGACGAGTACGCCGCCTGCCGCGAGTTGCTGGCGCGCGAGCTCGCCGCCCTGCAAGCCGATCCTCCCTGTCCGCTGCCGCGCATCGAGCTGCGCCGCGGCGCGGGCGCCTACATCTGCGGCGAGGAATCGGCGATGATCGAGTCGATCGAGGGCAGGCGTGGCATGCCGCGCCTGCGCCCGCCCTACGTCGCCCAGGTCGGGCTGTTCGGGCGTCCGACGCTCGAGCACAACATGGAAACGTTGTACTGGATCCGCGACATCCTCGAGCGTGGAGGCGAATGGTTCGCGGGCCAGGGGCGGCATGGCCGCAAGGGACTGCGCTCGTTCTCGGTCTCCGGCCGCGTGGCCAAGCCCGGCGTGCACCTGGCGCCCGCAGGCATCACCGTGCGCGAGCTGATCGACGAATACTGCGGTGGCATGCTTCCCGGCCACGAGTTCTACGGCTACCTCCCGGGCGGCGCTTCCGGCGGCATCCTGCCCGCCGCAATGGGCGACATTCCGCTCGATTTCGACACGTTGCAGCCACACGGCTGCTTCATCGGGTCGGCGGCGGTGATCGTCCTGTCGCAGCACGATCGTGCGCGTGACGCGGCGCTCAACCTGATGCGCTTCTTCGCCGATGAATCCTGCGGGCAATGCACACCCTGCCGCGTGGGAACGGCGAAAGCGGTCGCGCTGATGGAAAAACCGGACTGGGACAAACCCCTGCTCGACGACCTCGGGCAGGCGATGGCCGACGCCTCGATCTGCGGTCTCGGGCAGGCCGCCCCCAATCCTCTCGCCTGCGTGTTCAGGTACTTCCCGCAGGAACTGGAGTCGAAGCGATGAACGCCCCCGTCGAAGCGCCCGCGGCGCAACAAGCCATTTCCTTTCGCCTGAACGGGTCCGACGTCGAAGCGCGCCCCGGCGAGACGATCCTCGAAGCCGCCGACCGCGTCGGCGTCGAGATCCCGCGGCTGTGCCACAAGCCCGGCTATCGTCCCGACGGCAACTGCCGCTCGTGCATGGTCGAGATCAAGGGGGAGCGCGTGCTCGCCCCGGCGTGCTGCCGCGCCCCGACCGCAGGCATGGAGGTGGCGAGCGACAGCGCGCGGGCGCTGCACGCGCAGAAGCTGGTCGTCGAGATGCTCGTCTCCGACGTGCCCGAGAGGGCCTACCGCAAGGATTCAGAGCTCGACCGCTGGAAGAAGGCGCTGGGGATCGGCAAGCCGCGCTTCGCGCCGCGGGCGCAGCCCGCGGCCGACCTCTCGCATCCGGCGATGGCGGTCAACCTCGACGCCTGCATCCAGTGCACGCGCTGCGTGCGCGCGTGCCGGGAGGAGCAGGTCAACGACGTCATCGGCTATGCGTTCCGCGGCTCGCACTCGAAGATCGTGTTCGACCTCGACGACCCGATGGGTGCGTCGTCGTGCGTGGCCTGCGGCGAATGCGTGCAGGCCTGTCCTACCGGTGCGCTGGCGCCGGCCCACGACGCCTACCTGCAGCCGGTCGACCGCGAAGTCGCGTCACTGTGTCCGTACTGCGGCGTAGGTTGCCAGATCACCTACCACGTCGACGACAACCGGATCGTCCGGGTCGAGGGACGCGATGGCCCGGCGAACCACGAGCGGCTGTGCGTCAAGGGTCGTTTCGGATTCGATTACGTCTCCCACCCGCAGCGCCTGACCAAACCGCTGATCCGCAAGCCGGGGTTTCCCAAGACCGCCGACTTCAAGGTCGATCCCGCGAATCCGCTCGCCGTGTTCCGCGAAGCGACCTGGGACGAAGCACTCGCGCTCGCCGGCGGGACGCTGAAACGCATCCGCGACACCCACGGCTCCGAGGCGCTTGCCGGATTCGGCTCGGCCAAGGGCAGCAACGAGGAAGCGTATCTCTTCCAGAAGCTCGTCCGCACCGGCTTTCGCACCAACAACGTCGATCACTGCACGCGGCTTTGCCACGCCTCCAGCGTCGCGGCGCTGCTCGAGGGCATCGGCTCGGGCGCGGTGTCGAACCCGGTGATGGACGTCATGAAAGCCGAGGTGGTGCTGCTGATCGGCGCCAATCCGGTATCCAACCATCCGGTCGCTGCGACGTGGATCAAGAACGCGGTGAAGAACGGCACCAAGCTGATCCTCGCCGACCCGCGCCGCTCCGAGCTCGCGCGACACGCGACGCATTTCCTGCAGTTCAAGCCCGACAGCGACGTCGCGATGCTGAACGCGATGATGCACGTGATCGTCGAGGAGGGCCTGGTCGCCGAGAGCTTCGTCAACGACCGCACCAGCGGCTACGCCGAATTGCGCGACAACGTCGCCAGGTTCAGCCCCGAGGCGATGGCACCGGTCTGCGGCATCGACGCCGCCACGCTGCGCGAAGTCGCGCGGCTGTTCGCCACCTCGCGCGGGTCGATGATCCTGTGGGGCATGGGCGTGTCGCAGCACATCCACGGCACCGACAACGCCCGCTGCCTGATCGCGCTGTCGATGATGACCGGACAGATCGGGCGCCCCGGCACCGGGCTGCATCCGCTGCGCGGCCAGAACAACGTTCAGGGCGCCTCCGACGTCGGGCTGATCCCGATGATGTATCCGGATTACCAGCGGGTCGCGAGCAACGACGTGCGGTCGATGTTCGAGGCGCTGTGGAACACGACCCTCGATCCGAAACCCGGCCTCACCGTCGTCGAGATCATGAACGCCATCGACGAAGGCACGATCCGCGGCATGTACATCATGGGCGAGAACCCGGCGATGTCGGACCCCGACGTCGACCACGCGCGGGCGGCGCTGGCGAAGCTCGAGATGCTGGTCGTGCAGGACATCTTCCTGACCGAAACCGCCTACCTCGCCGATGTGATCCTGCCGGCCTCAGCGTTCCCGGAGAAGACCGGGACGTTCACCAACACCGACCGCACGGTCCAGCTCGCCCGCCAGGCGCTGGCCCCGCCGGGCGAGGCGCGGCAGGACCTCGCGATCATCAACGACATGGCGAGGGAGCTCGGGCTCGACTGGCATTACGCCCACCCGCGCGACGTGTTCGACGAAATGCGCAAGGCGATGCCGTCGATCGCCGGCATCACCTGGGATCGGCTCGAGCGCGAGCACTGCGTCACCTACCCCTGCGAGAACGAGGGAGATCCGGGCGAGCCGGTCGTGTTCATCGACCGTTTTCCCACCGAGAGCGGCAGGGCCCGGCTGGTCCCCGCGCAGCTCATTCCCGCCGCGGAAAAGCCCGACGCCGCCTGGCCGTTCGTGCTGATCACCGGGCGCCAGCTCGAGCACTGGCACACCGGCAGCATGACCCGCCGCAGCGCGGCGCTGGACACGATCGAGCCGTTCCCGGTCGTGTCGGTGAATCCCCAGGACCTGGCCGAGCTCGGCGTCGCGCCGGGGGGCGCGATCACCGTCGCCTCGCGCCGCGGCAGCGTGTCGCTCTATGCGCGCGCCGACGACGGCACGCCGCGCGGCAGCGTGTTCATCCCGTTCTGCTACCACGAAGCCGCCGCGAACCTGCTGACCAATGCAGTGCTCGACCCGTTCGGCAAGATCCCGGAGTTCAAGTACTGCGCGGTGCGCGTGTCCGCCGGCGGCACGCCGGCCGCGATCAGCGGCTACGCACGGGCCGATTCAGCGGCGGCGGCGGCTGCCGCCGACTGACGTCAGCCGCGGCTCGCCTTCCAGAACATGTAGGCACCGAGCACGTAGAGCAGCGCCGCAAACGCGCGGCGCAGCTTCAGCGCCGGCCAGCGGTGGGCCATCGCGACCCCCATGGGCGCGATCGCCATGCTCGCGACGACGATCATGATCATCGCCGGAAGATAGACGTAGCCGACCGACCATGCCGGGAGATCCGGTTGCCGCAACCCGGCGACGACGAAACCGATCGTGCCTGCCACCGCAATCGGCAACCCCAGCGCCGCCGACGTCGCGACCGCGTTGTGGATCCTGACGTTGTGGTAGCCGAGGTAGGGAATGGTGATGAATCCGCCGCCCGCCCCGAGCAGGCTCGACACGACGCCCACACCGCTTCCGACGCCGAAAAGCGCGAGCCTGCCGGGCAGCTCACGTCCGGGCTTCGGCGGACGCGCGGTCAGCTGCCGCGTCGCCGAAGACCAGGTGAACACGCCGAACACAGCGGCGAGCACGCGGCCGGGCAGGGCGGCCGCGATCTGCGGACCGACGAGCGATCCCAGCACGATGCCCGGCGCCATCGCCAGGACCACCGCCCACAGCACGGCGCCCTTCTGCGCGTGCGCGCGCACCGAGGACAGCGCAGTGAACATCATCGTCGCGGTCGCCGTGGCGACCGCCATGTGGACGACGTGCTCGGGCGGGAAGTTCCGCGCCGTGTAGAGGATCGTCAGCAGGGGGACGATCGACATCCCGCCGCCGATCCCCAGCAGGCCCGCCATGAAGCCGACGATCGCACCCAGCGCGAGCAGTACCGGGAGCATCGTCCAGTCCATGGCCGATCAGCCCCTGTCCGACCCTGGCCGTCGCATGCGCTGCATGCAACCGGCGGCGCTCACGACCCGGCCTGCGCCAGGCGTTCGACGATCCTCCATTCGGCCGCGGTGACCGGGGTGATCGACAGCCGGTTGCCGCGGCGCAGGATGACCATGTCCTCGAGCCCGCGGGCGGCGCGCAGCTCGGGCAAGGCAACGAGCCGGGTCTTGCGCACGAGCTTCACCTCGACATTGAACCAGCGCGGCGCATCGCAAGTCGATTTCGCGTCGTAGTAGCCGCTCTCGCGATCGAACTGCGTCGCATCGGGATACGCGAGCTTCGATATCTCGACGATGCCTGCGATGCCGGGCTCCGGACAGCTCGAGTGATAGAAGAACGCGAGGTCGCGAAGGCGCATTTCGTCGCGCATGAAATTGCGCGCCTGGTAGTTGCGTACGCCGAACCACGGTGTCGTCTGCTTCGGGGCCTTTGCCAGGTCGTCGATCGAGAACTCGTCGGGCTCCGATTTCATCAGCCAGTGGCGCGGCATCGCGTGCGCTCCGATGGGAAATGTTACGGCGCCGACCCCGGGTTGAGGAGGCTCTGGCCGGGCCGGACGCGCGTGAACTCGACGGGTGCGAAATCGACCCGCAGATCGCCGTCGCGGAGCGCGATGCGGGTGTAGGCGGAGCGCTCGAGCTCGCCGGTTTCGGGAAAGTCCTCGCGGAAATGCGCGCCGCGCGAATCTTCGCGCGCCAGCGCGGCACGCGCGATCGTCCGGCTCGCGAGCAGCAGGCTGTCGAGATTCAGCCAGTCGTGCCAGGTCAGGTTGAACGCGCGCTCGCCTCCGGCCACGCCGGTCTCCCCGAGCTCCGCATGCAAGGCGTCGAGCTCGCCGATCGCGCGCTCGAGGGTCGCGCGCGTGCGCACGATGCCGACGTCGTCCCACATCAGCGCCTGCAGCCGTTCGCGCAGCGCATGCACGTCGCCGCCGCGCTTGGAGAGCGGCGCCTCGCAGCGCGTGATCTCGGCGGCGAGTACCGCGCGATCCGGAGGCGGCGCCTCGCCGTTCTGCGTCACGTATGCGCCGACCTCGTCGCCGGCGATGCCGCCGAATACCGTCGAGTTGGCGACACCGTTTCCGCCGAGTCGGTTTGCCCCATGCACGCCGCCGGTGTCCTCGCCTGCCGCATAGAGGCCCGGCATCGCCGTCCTGCACTGCAGGTCGAACTCGACGCCGCCCATCATGTAGTGGGCGGTCGGCACCACCTCGACGCGCCCGCCGGCCAGGTCGAATCCGCAGTCCGCGCAGCGCTCGACCATGCCCTTGAACTGGCGGCGCACATTGTCGGCGCCGAGATGGCCCATCGCGATCCATACGCCGCCGTTGGGGGTCGTGCGTCCGCTGCGCATCTCGGCGTAGATGCCGCGCGAGACGACGTCGCGTGTCGCGCGCTCGCCGCGCTGGTCGAAGCGCAGCATGAAGCGCTCGCCCGCGCCGTTGAGCAGATGCCCGCCCGAGCCACGCAAGCCCTCCTCGAGCACCGTCCCGGTCATCCGCGTGTGCGCGCCCGCGAGCAGCCCGGTCGGATGGAACTGCACCATCTCCATGTCGCGCAGCGTGAGGCCTGCACGCAGCGCCATCGCAAGCCCGTCGCAGGACTTGTCGCCCGATGGCGTGTGATAGCGATACATCGTCGGTCCGCCGCCGGTCGCGAGCACGACGGCGCGCGCGCGCACGAACACCAGCTCGCCCGAGCGCATGTCGATGAACAGCACGCCGCTGATGCGGCCTCCGTCGCGCGAAGGCACCAGCGCCACCGCGCGATGCTCCTCGAGCCGCTCGATGCCGCGCGCCCAGACCTGCTCGGCAAGCCGGCTGATGATCTCGATGCCGGTCAGGTCGCCCTTGTGGACGGTGCGGTCGAAGGTCTGGCCGGCGAAAGCCTTCTGGTGCAGCGTGCCGTCGGGGTTGCGGTCGAAGAAACAGCCGAGCTCGTTCTCCAACTCGTGGATGCGCTCGACGGCACCGGTGACCAGGCGCCAGGCCAGGTCCTGCTGCGGCAGCCACTTGCCGCCCTCGATCGTGTCCATGAAGTGGCGATCGATCGAATCGCCCGCGGCGAGAGCCACGTTGTAGCCGCCCTGGACCATGCGCGTGCACCCGCACTTGCCGAGCAGCCCTTTCACCGCGACCGTCACCGACAGCGAAGGGTTCGCGTCGAAAGCGTGCAATGCGGCGAACAGGCCCGCGCCGCCGCTGCCCAGGACCAGGACGTCGGTGCTGCGCTCGATCATCCGACGCCCAGCTTCGCCAGCACGGCGGCGCGCCTGGCGCGGGCCCTGGCATCGATGTCGGCGTAGAGGCTGCCGCCGACGCTGTCCATCGCGACCTGCAACGGGCCGAAGCCGCGGATGCGGAACTTCCACAGGCTCTCGGGGTTGAGGTCGTCGAGGTCGACGTCCTCGATCGCCTCGATCCAGGTCGTCTCCAGTGCGGCGGTTCCGCCGATGATCGCGAGGTAGACGCCGCCAAGGTCGGCGAAAGCGCGCAGCGATTCGGCACCCAGGCCGCCCTTGCCGACGATGATGCGCACGCCGTAGTCCTGCATCAGCGGCCGGGTGAAGCGCTCCATGCGCATCGACGTCGTCGTGCCGATGCACACCGGCGCGTAGCCCGCGGGAAATTCCGGCGACGGCTCGACCTTGCGGACGTTGGGCGCCGTGTGGATCACCGCGTGCCCGGCGAGGTCGAAGCGCGTGCGCCGCCCGCGGTCGAACAGGTGGATCTGCGTCGCGTCGCGGATGCCGAACAGCGTCCCTTCGAGCGTCACCATGTCGCCGACGCGCAACGCGCGCACGTCGGCCTCGGTGACCGGGGTCCGGAGGGTGATCTCGCGCCCCGATGCGACGGAAACCCGGTCAGAAGCCATAGGTCACCCCCGCAGGGGTCAGCACGGCGCGCGCACGCCGCGCCGAGTGGCATTGCATGTTGACCGCGACCGGGTTCATCGTGATGTGTGTCGCCGCGATCTCGATGTGCACGGCGAATGCCGTCGCATCGCCGCCCAGGCCCTGCGGGCCGATGCCGAGCTCGTTGACCGCCGTGGAAAGCACACGCTCCAGCGCGGCGCCTTCGGGGTCGTCGCAGACGCTGCCGAGCGGCCGCGTCGCGGCGACCTTGGCGAGATGAACGCAGAGGTCGGCGCTGCCACCCACCCCCACGCCGACGATCGTGGGGGGACAGGTCTTCCCGCCCGCGTCGAGCACACAGTCGACGACGAAACGCTCGATCGCCGCGACCCCCTCCGCGGGCACCGCCATCCGCAGCCACGAGTTGTTCTCGGAGCCGCTGCCCTTGGGAATCATCTCGATCACGAGCTCGTCCGGACGCTCGGAGAACGCGAAATTGATCACCGGCACGCGCGGCCCCGTCGACGTGTGCCGGTTCTTGCGCGTGATCGGATGCACGACCTACGAGCGCAGCGGGTGCTCGCGGGTGGCACGCTCGCAGCCGCGGATGATTGCAGCCTCGAGGTCGACCCCGTCGACGCGCAGGTTGCGTCCCAGCGTCACGTTGTAGATCGGAATCCCGGTGTCCTGGCAGAGCAGGTTGCCCGTCTGCTCGGCAATGGCGATGTTGCGGATCATCGTGCCGAGCACGCGCTTGCCGCCCGCGTCGGTCTCGTTGCGGTCGAGACGCTCGAAACCCTGCTTGATGTCGTCGGGCAGGATCTTGAGCGCGCGGATATACAGTTCCCGCGCAGTATCCTCGACGCGGGCGATGTCGACGTCCATGGTCAGCAGCTCCCCAAATGCGCGACGCGGCCGCGCATCAGCGAATCTCCAGAAAGAAGAACACGGCAACCAGCAGCGACGCCCCCGCGGCAACGGCGGCAAGCGATTTCTGCCAGTTGCGCCAGGGCAGGAACTCGAGCGCCAGCACGCGCAGGCCGCCGGTCAGATGGGCGGCGAGAAGCACGACCATTCCCCACTCGGCGAACCTGACCCAGGGGTTTTCGGTCCAGCGCAGGAAGCCGTCCAGCGCGGCCTCGCCTTTCAGCGCCTGCCCCAGTGCCCAGAAATGAACGGGCAGGAACAGCGCCAGCGCGACGCCCGACAGGCGGTGTACGACGAACGCCCACCAGCCGGCGGGATGATCGCCGCGGGAGCGCAGCCGCCGCGGGGAGCCCGTCGCGGGCATTGGACTGCGTTGCGTCGGGCTCATGCCGCAAGCCCCCAGACCGCGCGCAGCCCCAATGCCAGCAGGGCGACGCCGACGGCAGCGGTGGCGAGGTCGGCGCGGCGTCCGCGAAACCCCGCCCACTCGGCGGCGATCGCCCGCAAGCCGATCGGCGCGTGCACGGCGGCAGCGACGACGAATACCACATAGAACGCCGGCCACGCGATCGATGCGTGAAGACGCCCGAGGATTGCCGCCGCCGTCAGGCCGCTGCGGACCGCATAGAAGATCGTCGCGAGATGGACGATGACACAGCCCGCGAGCACGAACGCGCTCGCGCGCTGTGCGATCCACAGTGCGGCATCGGTCCTCGCGCGCGTGCGGCCGACGCTCGCGACCCCGCGCTCCGCGTTCACAGCTCGCCTTTCAGCAGCGCCCGCGATACGGCGCGTTTCAGGCCGGCGATCGACGCGGTCGGGGCAAGACGCTTGGGGCAACGCTCGGTGCAATTCGCCTGCGAGTGGCAGGCATGGCAACCGGCATCCCCGGCGACTGCGCCGAGGCGCTCGCGATTGCCGCCATCGCGGACGTCGTTCACCAGCGTCCACGCACGATTGAGCGCGGCCGGCCCGAGATAATCGGGTCGCCACGCGACGATGTCGCAGGACGAATAGCAGACGCCGCAGCCGATGCATTCGATGGCCGCGTCGGCGGCGCGACGTTCGCGGCTTCCGGGCACCACGTGCGCCGCCGGATCCCGCCGTGTCGCGGTGGGCGTGAACTGACCCCGCGCGGCAGCCCATTTGTCGAAGAATTCGCGCATGTCGCAGACCAGGTCGCGAATCACCGGCAGGTTCGAAAGCGGCCGCAGCTCGAGGCGATCGCCCGACGCGACACTGTCGACGTGGGTCCGGCAGGTCCAGCGCGCCACGCCGTTCACGGTCATCGCGCAGGATCCGCACATGCCGACGCGGCAGGCGTAGCGATACGCGAGCGTCGGATCGAGGTTGCGCTGGATCCAGGTGACGACGTCGAGCACCGTCTGGCTCGCCTGGCGCGGCACACGGAAGCGGGCGAACTGCCCCACCGCGCCGCCACGCCAGACATCGACGTCGATCCACGATGCAGCGGGCGGCGCCGTTTCGGGTTGCCGCGCGCGGGAAGGGTCCCCCGCCTGTGCCGTTCCGGCCGTCATCCTGAACCTGGGTTCAAGATCGGTCGCCTGCCGGGACCATCAGGCGCTTCCGCATGGGAGCGCACACCGGTCCGCATGTGGCAACGGCAACCTCGCTACGAGAGCATTGGTCCAAAGAACGTATGGCCGACACGAACACCGCAGGGGATTGATTCCGGGTCGCCCCGGAAAACGGGCTAGAACAACTTTTCCTGGCCTGCAAGCGCCTGGTCGATCGCCGCCTGCATAGCCCGAATTCTACGCCGTGCGGCGTCATCGTCAATCGAACCACCCGCGGCGACGAGACCCGATGCACGCGGCGCCGACGACGACATCGACCGGCGCTCGTGCAGCAACTCGTGCGCGATGTTCAGTGCGGCCATCACCGCGATGCGTTCGCCGCCGCTGACCTTGCCTGCGTCGCGGATCTCGCGCATCCGACGGTCGAGGAACGTCACCGCCTCGCCAAGCTCCTCGCGCTCGCTCTCCTTGCACGCGATCTTGAAATCGCGCCCGAGGATCGACACGTCGAGCGTGACCGTCCGCGACGCATCGCCAGAACCCGCGCTCACCGAACGACCCCCACGCTTGCGGCTTGCGCCGCTGCGCTGCCCCCGACGGGGGAGCATTTCGCGCCTCGGGACGGCCCTGCGGCGCTCATTCGACGGGCATCCTCGAGATCAGCGTGTCGAGACGCGAGCTCGCCTGCGACATGCGAAGCGCGAGGTCGCGATTCCGGTCCTGTGCAGACGCGAGCTCGCCACGCAGCACTTCGTTCGCCTCGCGCAGCGCCCGCGCCTGCGCGATCAGCGCTTCGACTCGTTCTTCCAGAGCGGCAAGTTCGTTGTCCATGGCGTGACAGAACTATAGGCGGCGCCTCGAGTGCGCGTCAACCTGCACGAGGCGCATTGCATCGCCTGCATCATCGGGCGCGGACCGCGTGGAGCGCGCTACGCGCTCGATCAGTGCGCGGCATCGCCGAGCGGATCGGTATCGAGCCAGTCATAGCGCACCGACAGCACATCGAGGTCCTCGACGCCGGCCGGCGTCCTCAGCGTGACCGTGTCGCCCGCGCGCGCCTTGAGCAGCGAGCGAGCCATGGGCGAGATCCAGCTGATGTAGCCGCGGTTGGCGTCGATTTCGTCGACGCCCACGATGCTGACCGTGCGCTCCGTGCCGCGCGCGTCGGCGACGGTCACGGTCGCCCCGAAGAACACCTGCGATCCGGAATCACCGTCGCGGCGCGCCTCGGGGTCGACCACCTCGGACCTGTCGAGGCGACGAACGAGGAAGCGGATCCTGCGATCGATCTCGCGCAAGCGCTTCTTGCCGTAGATGTAGTCGCCATTCTCCGAGCGGTCGCCGTTGCCGGCCGCCCACGCGACCGTCGCGACCAGCTCGGGTCGCTCGCGCGAGACCAGCGCGTCGAGCTCGCGCTTGAGCCGCGCGAAACCTCCCGGCGTCATGTAGTTGCGCGTGCCGGGCGGCAGCGGCGATGCGTCTTCCGGCGCATCGTCCGTGTCATCGGGTGCTGCCTGCTCGCTGGTGAATGCCTTGCTCATGCGTCGATCCTGCGTCGCGTCGGATGCTTCCCGCGACAGAAAGCGGCGCGGCGCGGTCCAAAGCAGCGCTGCATCCGCGAATTATAGGCCGTCGTGCTTCGGTCGATGCGCCCCTCGCAGCGCCGCGCACAGGCTCGCCATGCCGTCGACGAAACGGGGCCCGGGCCGGTGCAGCAGGTTGGCGTCGACGACGAACAGGTTGCCAAGACGCACCGCGGCGAGCCCCGTCCACTGTCGCCAGCGATCGAGCCACGCCGGACGCTGGGCGCCATCGGTTCCCGCGACGATCACCTGCGGATCGGCGGCCAGCACCGCCTCGACGCTCACCTGTAGCGCGGGCACCGGCTGCGCGCCGAAGACGTTGGCCCCCCCGCACTGTCCGATGGCCTGGCTGACCAGCTGATCGCCGCCAAGCGTGTAGATGGGGGCATCGTAGACCTGATAAAAGACGCGCAGGGCAGGAGAATGGCCCGCGAAGCGCGAAAGAGCGGCAGCCTTCGCGCGAAACCTCGCCGCCGCCGCATCCGCGACCGGCTGCGTGCCGGCAAGGATTCCCAGCCGGGAAATGTCCGACGCGATGTCATCGATGCGACGCGCGTCGGTCTCGAACACGGGAATTCCGTGACCCTTGAGCCAGGAAACCTGCGCAGGCGTCGTCCAGGGCCAGGTGACGATGAGGTCGGGGGCAAGCGCGACGATGTGCTCGAGGTCGAGCGCGGCGACATCGCCGATCACCGGAAGCTTCGCAGCAGCCGAGGGAAAGTCCGAGCCCTTGATGACCCCGACGACGCGCTCGCCGGCGCCCGCGGCGAAAACGAGCTCGGTCGCGTGCGGCGCGAGGGTCACGATGCGCTGCGCGGGCTTCGCCAGCACGATCGTGGCGCCGGTGTCGTCGACGACGCGTACGGCGGCTTGCGCGGGCAGCGCAGCGGTCGCGAGCCCGACGGCGGCGAGCAGGATCGCGCCCAGGCGCGCGCGCCCCCGCCAGCGATGCGTCGACAGGCGCGCGCTCCGGCACCGTGCGCCGGGCGCCTGCGGCGCAGTCGTCGCAAAGCGGGTGGTGTGACGAGGGAGCCGTGGGTTGGCGACCGAAGTCGCACCGGGACCCGCGCGACGACACGGTTTGCGCTGCCGAAGCCCGAAGCACGGTGCCGGAGCGCGGCGCCACGGCACAGTGCCGCGACTCCGCGGCACAGTGACGCCACGCCACGGCACAGCGGCACGGCGCCACAGCAAGGCGACGAGGCATCGCAGCACATCGGCAGGAAACCGCAGCACGGCGCCCACGGGCAGCGCCGGAGTTGCGTCACGCGCGCTCACAGCCGCCACCGCGCGCCTGCGAAGACGCGCGCACCCCCGGTCGCGTAGTCGGCGGCGAGTTCGTAGTTCCTGTCGAGCACGTTGTCGCCGCGAATGAAGAGCGTGACCCCGTGCGCAAACGCCCACTCGGCCGCGAGGTTCACGATCCCGTAGCCTCCGAGCCTGCGCAGGTTCTCCGCGTCGTCGTAGCGCTCCGACGACCCCACCCATTCGGCGGTCAGCCGCACCGAACCCGCCTGCTGCGAGTACGAAAGCGTCGCATGCCTGCGCGCCCGCCGCGGCAGCAGGTGCCCCGTCGCGTCGTCGGTCGGGGACTGGAGGTCGACCGAGGCATGGACGGCAGCATCGCGCCAGCTCCAGCCTCCGCTCAGCGTGACGCCCTTGAGGGTCGCGTCGGAAACGTTGTTCGGCCTGCAGTTGAAATCGGCGTCGCACTGGAAGACGATCAGGTCGCGGACGCGGTTGTCGTACCCCACTGCCTGCGCCTGCCAGCTCGCATCGCCGGCGCGGCCCGCAGCTTGAATCCCGGCCTCGACGTTGCGCGAGGTCTCGGGTAGCAGGTCGGGGTTCGAATAATCCGGGTAGTAGAGATCGTTGAACGTCGGAATGCGAAACGCCGTTCCGGCGCTCGCCGTGACGCGCCAGACGGGCGAGATCCGGTAACCCCATGCGATCGCGCCGGTCGTCCTGCCGCCGAACTGGCTCGACTGGTCGTGGCGCAGGTTCGCCTGCAGCGCGTTCGCGCCAGCGACCCGACGCCATATCGCCGTCAGCGAGTTGGTGTCGCGTGCGTCGACGGCGAATCCCGAATCCGAGTCGACCCGTTCCTCGCGTCGCTCGGCCGCCAGCGTCATGCTGCCCGCAGGCAGCGTGAAATCGTTCTGCCAGGCGTACTGACGCTGGCGCGTCCTGAACGGGTAGTCGCCGTACCCAGTCTTCGACACCGAACGGTCGTCGCCTTCGCCGGCGGAGAGGTTCGAGCTCCACCAGGAAGCGAGGTGGTCGACGGTTCCGACCCGCCACGATGTCAGGGTGGTGATCGTCCGGTCGTCGAAGCCATCCCCGGCGTCGAACTGATTGTCGAGCCGGCTGCGGAATAGCTGCAGCGACAGCGTGTGCCCGGGCGCGGCCGTCAGCGACCCGGTGGCGGAGACGCTTCCGTCGCGATAGCCGTCGCGATCGGGGTCGTAGCTGAGGTTGGCCGGATTGACGATCGCATTGAAGCCTTCGCTGCGGCGCGCGGACACCTGCAGCGACCCTTGCGCGAGCGCGGACCCGCCGGAGATCCCGGCGGCGCCCGATGCCGTTTCGTAGGTTCCGTAACCGAGCGAGGCGTTGGCCTGCACGCCCCGCTCCCCATGCCTGGTGAAGATCTGGATGACACCTCCGATCGCGTCGGCGCCGTAGAGGCTCGACGCGGGTCCGCGCAGGATCTCGATGTGGTCGACCTGATCGAGCGGAATCGCTTCCAGGGCCGTCGCGCCGCTCGACGACGAGGAGACACGCATGCCGTCGATCAATACCAGCGTCTGGGTCGCGTTGCTGCCGCGAAGGAACACTCCCGTCGTCGCACCGGGTCCGCCGTTGCGGACGAGCTCGACTCCGGGCTGGCGCTGCAGCAGCGACGCCAGACTGTCCATGCCGCTTTGCGCGATCTCGTCGGAACCGATGACCGTCACGTCGGCGACGAGATCGACGACCGACTGGGGTCCTCGCGCGGCCGTGACCACGACCGGCTCGAGCACGGCCGTGCCCTTGGGAATCGCCAGCGCCTGTGCGTGCACGATCGACGACGTCGCGATCCCGAAGAACAGGATCGGCAAGAATGGGTTGTCGCGAACCGGGGCGTCGGTTCGCGGGCGCTGCCGCTGGAGTTGCATCGGGTGCTCGCTTTCGTCATGCCGTGGGGGCCCCGCACGGACATTGATCGGCACAACGCGGGCATCTCGACGACGCAGGCAGGCCGGCACGAACCACTGCAGGACTTCGGACCCTGCGGCGGCGCGGCGTACGCACCTGCGAGCGGCAACGGGTCCCCGCGCTGCGGTTCACTCCTCGCGCCTCGACGCCTTGCCGCCGACGCACGCGATGCAGGCCGGTCTCCGGGCTTGCCGGTCTTGATCGTCCCGCCTTCCCGACCGCTCTTCGCGGTCAGTGGCCTTGCCTCGATGTCCGGACGATCCGCACCGACTTACCGTTGCGGGGGCAGCCGCGGCCTTGGCGCGCTGTCGATCCCGCGCCGCACCGCGTTCCCGTTTCACCCGCCGGACCGATGACGTCCGGCGGACACCTGCAGACCCGATTCTAATGCGTCGCCGGCGCGGCGACGACCGGTCGGCGTTTCGTGGCCTGGTAGGGGGTTTTGCTAAAATACCCGGTTCCGCTCCAAGCGCCGATCGCGGCGCCTGCGCGCCAGCCTCCGTCACCGACCGATCACTCGCGAGTGAACCGCAAGCTCTACATCCGCACGTTCGGCTGCCAGATGAACGAGTACGACTCGGACCGCATGGCCGACGTGCTCGCCGTGACCGATGGCCTGACGCTGACCGACCGGCCCGAGAACGCCGACGTCATCCTGTTCAATACCTGCTCGGTGCGCGAGAAGGCACAGGAGCGCGTGTTCCACGATCTGGGCCGCGTGCGCGCGCTCAAGGCGGCCCGGCCCGACCTGATCATCGGCGTCGGCGGCTGCGTCGCGTCCCAGGAGGGCGCTGCCATCGTCGAGCGGGCGCCGTACGTGGATGTCGTGTTCGGCCCGCAGACGCTGCACCGGCTGCCGGCCATGATCCGCGCGCGCCGCGATACCGGTGCGCCGCAGGTCGACATCTCGTTTCCGGAGATCGAGAAGTTCGATCACCTGCCTCCGCCGCGCGTCGAAGGCGCGAGCGCGTTCGTGTCGATCATGGAGGGCTGCAGCAAATACTGCTCGTTCTGCATCGTCCCCTACACGCGCGGCGAGGAAGTGTCGCGCCCCTTCGACGACGTGCTGACCGAGATCGCCGACCTGGCCGACCAGGGCGTGAAGGAGGTGACGCTGCTCGGCCAGAACGTCAATGCCTACCGGAGCGCAATCGCCGAAGGCGCCGAGACTGCGGACCTCGCGATGCTGCTCGAGTATGCGGCCGCGGTTCCCGGCATCGAGCGCCTGCGCTATACGACGTCGCATCCGAAGGAAATGGGCACCCGCCTGATCTCCGCCTACGGACGCCTCGGCAAGCTGGTGTCGCACCTGCATCTGCCGGTGCAGTCGGGGTCGGATCGCGTGCTCGCCGCGATGAAACGCGGCTACACGGCCCTCGAGTACAAGTCGATCGTGCGCAGGCTGCGCGCCGCGCGTCCCGGACTGTCGCTGACATCGGATTTCATCGTCGGGTTCCCCGGGGAGAGCGAAGCCGACTTCGAGCTCACCTTGCGCCTGGTCGAGGACGTGGGCTTCGACGGCGCGTTCAGCTTCGCCTACAGCGCCCGCCCCGGCACGCCCGCGACGGAGCTCCCCGATCGCGTCCCCGCCGATGTCGCGCAGCGCCGCCTCGAGCGCCTGCAGACGCTGCTCGACTCGCAGTATCGCGATGTGAGCGCGTCGATGGTCGGCACGCGCCAGCGCGTGCTCGTGACGGGGCGGTCGGCCAAGGATGCGCAGGAGCTGGCCGCCCGTACCGACAACAACCGCGTCGTCAATTTCGCGGGAGACCCGGCCTCGATCGGCGATTACGTCGACGTCGCCATCACCGCGGCGCTTCCGCATTCGCTGCGCGGCCAGGCCGTTGCGCCCTGAAGGCCCCCGGCCGGCGCGCCGCCGCAACAAGTCACGCCATACCCGACCCCGGAGAATTCGACACATGCTGCAATTGCGTCTTGCCCGCGCCGTGCTCCTGATGTCTGCCCTCGGCCCGCTTCTGATCGCCGGCTGCGCGAGCATCCCCGCGTCGAGCGCAACCCCATCCCGCCAAACTGCGGCAATCGCCGCGGCGGCCGCAACGGCCGCGACCGCGCATCCCGGAGTCGCGGCGGCGACGGCACCGGGCGCGGCCCCGCCGACAGCCCCGAACGCGACGGCCGCGGCAGCAGCAGCCTCCGCCGCGGCCCAAGCTGCGCAGGCCGCCAAGCCTTTCGCCGAGGTCACCAAGGGCGCGAAGGAATCGAAAGGCCTGTTCAACCTGTGGCAGAAGGACGACAAGGTCTGGATCGAGATCGGACCCGACCAGTTCGACCGGCCGTACTTCTTCAAGTCGGCGCTCAACCAGGGGATCGGCGAGAACCGGCTCTTCGGCGGCGCGATGACCTACCCGATCGGCGTCGCGCAGATCGTCGTGTTCCGCAAGCACGGGAACACGGTGCAGCTGATCGCCAAGAACGAGAAGTACACGGCGAGGGCGGGAACGCCGGAGGCTCGCGCGGTCGCCGCCGGCTTTTCCGACAGCCTGCTCGCGGCGGCGCCCATCGCCTCGCAACCCGATCCCGAGCGCAAATCGGTGCTGATCGACGCCAATGCGCTGCTCTTCGCCGACATCCCCGCGGCGACGAGCTTCCTCGAGCGGGTCTATCGCCAGCCCTACGCCTTCGACGCCAGGAATTCGTCTTTCGGCAAGCTGTGGGCGAGCCCCGACAACGTCGCGCTCGAGGTTTCCGCGCATTACGCGCTTGCGCGCCTCGTGCTGCCGCCGCCTCCGCCCGCCAAGTCGATGCTCCCGCCGCCGCCGTCGACGCTGCCGGACGTGCGCAGCATGTTTCTCGGCTACTACTACACTTTCGCCAGGCTCCCCGACCTGCCGATGCGGCCGCGGCGGGCCGACGACCGCATCGGCTATTTCACGACCGACGTCCTCGATTTCACCTCCGACATTCCGCGTGTTCCGGTCGAGCATTTCGTCGACCGCTGGCGCCTCGAAAAGAAGGATCCCGCAGCCGCGTTGTCGGAGCCCAAACAGCCGATCGTGTTCTGGCTCGACCGCAACATTCCGGTCAAGTACCGCGAGCCGATCCGGGAGGGGATCCTCGAGTGGAACAAGGCGTTCGAGCGCATCGGATTCAAGGACGCGATCCGCGTCGAGATCCAGCCCGATGACGCCGACTTCGACACCTCGGACATCCGTCACGCGTCGGTGCGGTGGCAGACGGTCGCGAAGACCGCGTATGGCGCCATCGGCCCTTCGGTCGTCGATCCGCGCAGCGGCGAGATCCTCGATGCCGACATCGGCATCGACGCCACCAACATCCGCGTCGTCCGCAGCCTGCGCGGCGAGTACCTGCCCTCGCCCGCGACGGCGCTCGCGGCGCTGGATGCGACCGGGACCGCGTTCTCCGCCGACGCGCGCAGCTGCACCTACGAGGAAGCCGCGACCCAGGACGCCGCCTTTGCCCTGTCGCTGCTCGAGGCGCGCGGCGAGATCGCGCCCGACAGCCCGGCCGTCGACAGGTTCGTCGATGCATTCCTCAAGGCCGTGACGATGCACGAGGTCGGGCACACGCTGGGGCTGCGCCACAATTTCCGCGCATCGACGATCTACACCGAGGCGGAGCTCGCGGACCCGGCATTCACCGAGAAGAACGGCATCGCGGGGTCGGTGATGGAATACAACCCCCTGAACATCGCCGTGAAGGGTGAGCGCCAGGGCCAGTTCAACATGTCGACCCTCGGGCCGTACGACTACTGGGCGATCGAATACGCATACAAGACGCTTCCCGCCAGCGAGGAGGCGGCCGACCTCGCGAAGATCGCAAGCCGCTCGAACGAGCCGCAGCTCGCCTACGCCTCCGACGAGGACGTGTTCGCTTTCGGAATCGATCCGGCGGTGAACATCCTCGACCTCGGGCGCGATCCGCTCGCCTACGCCAGGAAGCGCGTCAAGCTGGTGCGCGAGATGTGGCGGCGAACCGAGGCGATGCAGCTCGCCCCGGGCCAGAGCTACTCGGTGCTGCGACGCAACTTCAGCCGCGGCTTCAACGAGGCGGCCCAGGGCGCGCTGTTCGCCGCGAAATACATCGGCGGCCTGACGACGCTGCGGGATCGCGCGGGCAGCGGCCGTGCGCCGCTCGAGCCCGTGGACGCGAAAAAACAGCGCGATGCGCTGCAGCTGCTGGCAACCGAGATCCTTTCCGCCGACAGCTTCGATTTCCCGCCGGCGTTCCTGCGCAACATGACGGTGTCGACGACCGACATGGCGGACTCCGAGGAGCTCGGCCGCCCGGTGCCGTCGCTCGACCTGCCGATCGATCAGCAGGTGCTGGGGCTGCAGCGCGCGGTCCTCGACCGGCTGATGAGCGCGGTGGTCGCACAGCGCCTGCTCAACAATGAATCGAAAGTCGACGACCCGCGCGAGGCGCTGCGGCTTCCCGATCTCTACGCGACCCTGCATGCCGCCGTGTGGAGCGAGTTGCGCACCGGCAAGGACATCCCGCTCACGCGCCGCAACCTGCAGCGCGAGTACGTGACCCAGGTCGCGAACGCGCTGATCCACCCCGCGCAGTCGATGCCCGCAGACGCGCGCGCGCTGCTTCGCGCCGACGCAATGCGACTGCGCGCCGAGCTCGCCGCCGCGCAGTCGCGCCGGCGGTCGCGGGAAGGGCAGGCGCATATCGCCGACATGCTCGCGATGCTGGACGAAGCGCAGAAGGCGCCGATCGTGCGCCAGGGCCTGTGAGCCCGGCGATGCGCCGAACGACGCGCTCCCCTGCGGCGAAGCCGCCTCGCGGGCGGCAGGGCGACGCGCGCGTGCAGCGGACGATCGTGCTCGAGCCTGCCGACAACCGCGCACTCGCCAACCTCTGCGGGCCGCTGGACGCGAACCTGCACCAGATCGAAGATGCGCTGGACGTGACGATTGCGCGCCGCGGTGCCGACTTCACGATCGAAGGCGCGGCGAAGCAGGTGGAACACGGTGCACGGGCGCTGGAGCGCTTCTGCGCCGACGCATAGAAGCCGCTTTCCGTCGACGACATCCAGCTCGGGCTGGTGGAGATCTCGGCTAATCCTCCACCCGCCGCCGCCCGTCACCCGCCCGACGCGCCGCGCCTCGCCCCTTCTTCCCGCAAGCGGGGAGAGGGCGCGGGTGAGGGGGAGGCAGCACCCGCGCAGACCGGCGGGGTCCCGCTGC
>DATIQL010000213.1:0-20739 GCA_035470905.1 Casimicrobiaceae bacterium | reverse complement strand
TGAAGGCGGTTCTGAAGCAGCTTTCCGAGAATCCGAAGTCGATCCTGTTCATCGACGAGATCCACACGATCATCGGCGCGGGCGCGGCATCGGGCGGCACGCTCGACGCGTCGAACCTGCTGAAGCCCGCGCTGTCGACCGGCGCGCTGAAGTGCATCGGCGCGACGACCTACGGCGAGTTCCGGCAGATCTTCGAGAAGGATCACGCGCTGTCGCGGCGCTTCCAGAAGGTCGACGTGCCCGAGCCGTCGGTCGCCGAGACCGTCGAGATCCTCAAGGGTCTCAAGACCCGCTTCGAGCAGCACCACGGCGTCAAGTACGCGCCTGCCGCCCTCACCTCGGCGGCGGAGCTCGCGGCGCGCTTCATCAACGACCGCCACCTCCCCGACAAGGCGATCGACTTCATCGACGAGGCGGGCGCGGCGCAGAAGATCCTGCCCAAGTCGCGGCAGAAGAAAGTGATCGGCAAGACCGAGGTCGAGGAGATCGTCGCCAAGATCGCGCGCATCCCGGCGAGGAATGTCAGCTCCGACGACCGCAATGCGCTGAAGACCCTCGACCGCGACTTGAAGAACGTCGTGTTCGGACAGGACCAGGCGATCGGGGCGCTGGTGTCGGCGATCCGCATGGCGCGCTCGGGACTGGGCAATCCGCACAAGCCGATCGGCAACTTCCTGTTCAGCGGCCCGACCGGCGTCGGCAAGACCGAGGTCGCGCGCCAGCTCGCGTTCTGCCTCGGCACCGAGCTGATCCGCTTCGACATGTCCGAGTACATGGAGCGCCATGCCGTTTCGCGGCTGATCGGCGCGCCGCCGGGCTACGTCGGTTTCGACCAGGGCGGCCAGCTCACCGAGAGCATCACCAAGCATCCGTACAGCGTGCTGCTGCTCGACGAGATCGAGAAGGCGCATCCGGACATCTTCAACATCCTGCTGCAGGTGATGGACCACGGCACGCTGACGGACAACAACGGGCGCAAGGCCGACTTCCGCAACGTCATCATCATCATGACCACCAACGCGGGTGCCGGCGACCTCGCGCGGCACACGATGGGCTTCGCGACCGAGAAGCAGACGGGCGACGAGATGATCGAGATCAAGCGCCTGTTCACGCCCGAGTTCCGCAACCGCCTCGATGCGACGATCTCCTTCGGCTCGCTCGGCCACGAGGTGATCCTGCGCGTCGTCGACAAGTTCCTGCTCGAGCTCGAGGCCCAATTGCACGAGAAGAAGGTCGAGCCGTCGTTCACGCCGAAGCTGCGCGAATTCCTCGCCCGCAAGGGCTTCGATCCGCAGATGGGAGCGCGCCCGATGGCGCGGCTCATCCAGGACACGATCCGCAAGGCGCTGGCCGACGAGCTGCTGTTCGGTCGCCTGACCGGAGGCGGCAAGGTGACGATCGACATCGGCGACGACGATGTCGTCAAGCTTGCCTTCGAGGAAACGCCCGAACCGGAAGTCGCCTGATCCGGCGTGATCCGATCGTCCGTGGCCGGCGACGGCTGCGGTGCCGGTGCCTGACCAAGCTGGAATACGGCGCGCTGTTTCAGCGCATCGCCGGCATGCGTCAGACCGTTCCCGGCGACCTGGCCGCGGCGGATGCTGGCACAATCGCGTCCTTTCTGCGCGAGCGGCTGCGGAACCCGGACAGCGGGTGGTTGCGCGATCGCCCCTGCGACCTGCCATGGGATGACCCCGCGTTGTTCGAGGCGATGGTCGCTTCCCGCAACCAGTGATCAGGATGGCCAACGACAATTCCGTGCTGCTGGTTTCCACCGCCACGCGCTGGTACGGCACGGCGCGCGTGCCGCGTGCTTTGGCCAAGGCGGGGTTCGACGTCACGCTGCTGACGCCGCGAAATTCGCTGGCCGAGCACAGCCGTCACGTGTCGCGGGTCGCCTATCTCCCCGAGTCGGCGACGTCGCTGCAATGGATCCATGCGTTCGCCGGCGTCGTGAAAGCGGTGGCACCGGTGCAGGCGATCCCCTGCGACGACACGGCATTCCGCCTGATGGCTGCGCTCGCGCTGTCTCCGCCGGCCCGGCTGCGTACGGACCTGCACGCCGAGCTCGCGCAGCTGGTTCGCGAATCGCTGGGCGATCCCGCGCATTACCGCGAGAGCGTCGACAAGACTCTGCTGCCCGCCGCCGCCGAGCGCGCGGGCGTGCGCGTTCCCGCCTGCGCCGTGGTCACGACGATCGAGGAAGCCGAGGGGTTCGCCGACATCCGCGGCTATCCGGTCGTCGTCAAGCGGGCGCATTCGAGCGCCGGGGACGGGGTCCGGATCGTCGCCGATCGGGCCGCGCTCGCGCCGGCAATGGCGGCGCTCGCAGCGCCGAATCCGGCGGACCTCGAGCCGGATGCGTCCGGGCGCGTGCTGATCCAGCAGTTCATCGAGGGCCGTGTCCGTTACCAGAATGTCGCGGCATGGAAAGGCAGCATGCTTGCCGGATACGCCGGCGATCGCCTGCAGGCGCTCGGCGATGCGACAACGCCTGCAACGGTCATCCGCCAATGCGATTCGCCCGAGCTGCGCGAGTTCTCCCGCCGCCTGGTGGAGGCGCTCGGGATGAGCGGATTGTTCGGCAGCGAGTACATGGTCGAGGAGGGAACGGGAACCCCGTACCTCATCGGGATCAACCGCAGGATCACGCCGGCGACGCATTACGGTGCTGTGCTCGGCGTGGACCTGTGCGCGGCGCTGCGCGCAGCGATGCGGGGGGAGCCGATGCCCACGCGGGCCGGACTGGATCCGGGCGAAGAGCGGATCCAGGTCACGTTTCCCGGTGAGTGGCTGCGCGACCCGGCGAGCCCCTGGCTGCGCAAGCATCCGGTGGACGTTCCTTGGGACGATCCGGGATTGCTCGACGCGATGCTGGCGCTGCGCAAGGAGGCGTGGAGGGCCTGACCTTCCGCGTCGCAGAGGCTCGGCGCGTCCGGCGGCTGCGAGGCCATTTCCGCGTTCGCGGAAATCATTTCCGATTTCCGCCGATTCGATTGGCGGTCGGCGCGCGGCCTCGACTCAGGGAAATTTATTCAATTCAGTGGCTTGCGCGCGACGCCCGCCAGCGCTTTGCGTTGACCCGCTCATTTCCGGGCGCATTGCAGCAGCAATCGGTCGACAATATCGATCAGATATTTCCGCATCGTGGAAAAGATTTCTAATATACTGATTTATAGTGAAAAAAATCATAGTGCACCGCAGTAAATCCCTTGTTGCCGGCAGAAGTCTTTGTTAACTTGAGGCCGTGTCACGTCGAGTCGCGGAAGTATCACGCCGCGGCAAGCGTGCGAGGGGCAAGGGGTAACCCATCCGTGCCCGCAGGCCGGTCGAGCGATCCTCACCGGTCCGTGTTGCGAAGGTGCAGGCAAGGTCCTGCGTCGATCGCGCGAAGGGCGTCCGCTGCTTGCGGACGTCACTGACCAATCCGCCGGCGCGATGTCGCTGGCAAGGCATCGATGGGAGCAGTCAATGAACTACGATCTGGAATCGGCAAGACTCAAGAAGGACTGGGCGGAGAATCCACGCTGGAAAGGCATCGAGCGCAGCTATACGGCGGAGGACGTCGTCCGCCTGCGCGGATCGGTGCACATCGAGCACACGCTCGCGCGGCGCGGCGCCGAGAAGCTGTGGAAGCTCCTGCACGACGAGCCCTACGTGCACACGCTGGGCGCGCTGACCGGCAACCAGGCGATGCAGCAGGTCAAGGCCGGGCTGAAGGCGATCTACCTGTCGGGCTGGCAGGTCGCAGCCGATGCCAACGTCGCCGGGGAGATGTATCCCGACCAGTCGCTCTATCCGGTCAACTCGGTGCCGCAGGTCGTGCGCCGGATCAACAATACCTTCATCCGCGCCGACCAGATCGCGCATGCGGAAGGCAAGAACGACGTCGATTACTTCGCGCCGATCGTCGCCGATGCCGAGGCCGGATTCGGCGGCGTGCTGAATGCCTTCGAATTGATGAAGGCGATGATCGAGGCGGGCGCCGCCGGCGTGCATTTCGAGGACCAGCTCGCGTCGGTCAAGAAATGCGGCCACATGGGCGGCAAGGTGCTCGTGCCCACCCGCGAGGCCGTCGAGAAGCTGGTTGCGGCGCGGCTCGCGGCCGACTGCATGGGTGTGCCGACGATCCTGCTCGCGCGCACCGATGCCGAAGCCGCGGATCTGCTCACCTCGGATGTCGACGAGACCGACAAGCCGTTCTGCACCGGCGAGCGCACCAGCGAAGGCTTCTACCGGACCCGCAACGGTCTCGAGCAGGCGGTTGCACGCGGCCTCGCATATGCGGCGGTCGCCGACCTGATCTGGTGTGAAACCGGCAAGCCGGATCTCGCGTTCGCGAAGGCCTTCGCCGAGGCGATCCAGGCGAAATACCCCGGCAAGATGCTGGCGTACAACTGCTCGCCGTCGTTCAACTGGAAGAAGAACCTCGACGATTCGACGATCGCGAAGTTCCAGCGCGAGCTCGGCGCGATGGGCTACAAGTTCCAGTTCATCACGCTGGCCGGCTTCCACAGCCTCAACTACTCGATGTTCAACCTCGCGCACGGCTACGCCCGCAGCGGCATGAGCGCGTTCGTCGAGATGCAGGAAGCCGAGTTCGCGGCGGCGGAGAAAGGCTTCACGGCGGTCAAGCACCAGCGCGAGGTCGGCACCGGCTATTTCGACGCGGTGACGACGACCGTGCAGGGATCGCAATCGTCGACGACCGCCCTGAAGCACTCGACCGAGGACGAGCAGTTCTTCGACGCGGCGAAGAAGCTGCAGGTTGCCAACGGCTGACGTCCGGCGTCGCACAGCGTCGCACGCGCAACGAGCGGCGGCCTTCGGGCCGCCGCTTTTGCCTGGACGCCCTGCATGCTTGGAGGCCCCGGATTTCGCGATCGGTCGCCGTGGAATCCGGGCTGCTCCGCTACACTTTCACGGATGGCCGCAGGCAATGGCGAGGAATCGGCAATCCGCGTGTTCTACGCGCTGGTGCTCCCGCCGGAGCTGCGCCTGCCGCTCTGCGACATCGCGCGCGGCACGGCGCGCCGCGTGCACGGGCGCCCGGTGCCGCCCGAGAACCTCCATCTGACGCTGGCCTTCATCGGCGAGATCGTGCGCGCGCGCGTGCCGACGCTGATCGACGTCGGCGCCAGGCTGCAGGGTGAGGCGATGACGCTGGTGCTCGATCGGCTGGGCGGGTTCAGGCGCGCAGGCGTTGCGTGGATCGGGTCCTCGCGACCCCCGCCCGGGCTCGGGACCTTCGCCGCGGCGCTTGCGCGCACGCTGCTCGCGGCCGGCATCGAATGCGACCCGCGCCCGTTTCACCCGCACCTGACGATCGCGCGCAGGTGTCGCGTGCCGCCCGACGAGCAGGCGATCGGTCCCTACGCGTGGCCCATCGACGAGTTCACCCTGCTGCAGTCGCAGACGGGCACCGAAGGCGCCCGTTATCGCGCCTTGGCGAAGTGGCCGCTCACTGCCGGTGCAGTGCCGAGCGTACGCTAGATCTGTCCCTTGGCCACCGGACGCTGCGGATCCGCGCTCCACTCGCTCCACGAGCCGGGGTAAAGCCGCGTCAGCGGGTAGCCGGCGACGGTCATCGCGAGCACGTTGTGGCAGGCGCTGACCCCGGACCCGCAGTAGTGGACGAGATCGTCCGCCGAACGGCCGTGCAGCATGCTCTCGAAATCGGCGCGCAGCTCCTGCGGGCTGCGGAAGGTCCCGTCGGCGGTGATGTTGCGCGTGTACGGGCGGTTCAGCGCCCCGGGGATGTGACCGGCGACGCGGTCGAGCGGCTCGAAATCGCCGCGATAGCGCTCGGCGCTGCGCGCGTCGAGCAGGACCAGCGAACGGCGTGACAGGCTCGCGGCGATCCCGGTCGCGCTCACCGTGGGCAGCACGTTGCGCGGGTTGAAGCGCGTGGCCTGCGGGCGCCGGGACTCCTTCGAGACCGGGTGGCCGTCGCGTGTCCAGCGGGCGAATCCGCCGTCGAGCACCGCGACTGCCTCGTGCCCGAGCCAGCGCAGCATCCACCACAGCCGCGATGCGTATGCGCCCTGGTCCTGGTAGTAGGCGACGACCTGCTTCGAGGCATCGATCCCGAGGCGGCCGAACACCGCAGCGGCAAACTCGGGCGTCGGCAGCGGATGGCGGCCGTTGCGTCCGGTCATCGGCGCGGAAAGGTCCGAGTCGAGGTGAGCGAATACGGCGCCCGGGACATGGCCCTGTTCGTACTGCTCGATGCCGAAACGCTCGGGCTGCACGAGATCGTGGCGGACATCAACGACGACGAAGGCCGGGTCGTCGAGATGGCGTGCAAGATCCGCCGCGTCAATCAGCGTCGTGTAGCTGCGCATCTCGTCCCCTGTGGAAATCGTTGCGGACGGGCGGGAACGATGGCGGGTCGCGCGCGTTGTCATCGTTCGTCCGGTTCAGAGCCCGGCGAGATGAGCTTCCATCTCGCGACGGTAGAACTCGTGGAAGTGCTGCATGCCGTCTTCCATCGGCGACTGGTAGGGCCCGATCTCGCTGCGTCCCTGCGCATGCAGCGCCTTGCGCCCGGCGTCCATGCGCTCGGCGATCTCATCGTCTTCCTTCGCGGTCTCCTGATACGCCGCCTGCTCGGCCGCCATGAATTCGGGCTCGAACAACGCGATGTCCTCCGGATAGTAGAACTCGACGACGTTGAGCGTGCGGTCGACCGCCTGCGGGATCAGCGTGCTGATCACCAGGACGTGCGGATACCACTCGACCATGATGTTCGGGTAGTAGGTGAGCCAGACGGCGCCATGCGTCGGCTGCTCGCCGCGATAGTAGTCGAGAACCGCCTTGTGCCAGCGCTTGTACGTCGGGCTGCCGGGCTTGGCGAGGCCGTTGTTGATGCCGACGAACTGGACCGAGGCCCATTCGGCGAATTCCCAGCGCAGGTCGTCGCAGGTCACGAAGTGCCCGAGGCCGGGATGGAAAGGCTCGACGTGATAGTCCTCGAGGTAGACCTCGATGAAGGTCTTCCAGTTGTAGTTGCACCCGTGCATCTCGACGTGGTTCAGCACGTAACCCGAGAAGTCGAGGTCATTCAGCGTCAGACCCGCGAGGTCGCGTGCGACGTCGCGCCTGCCGTCGAACAGCAGCCCGTTCCAGTTCGTGAGCGGCGAGCGGCCGAGGCGGACGCAGGGCTGGGTCTCGAAGTGCGGCGCCCCCAGCAGCTGGCCGCCGAGGTCGTAGGTCCAGCGATGGATCGGGCACACGATGCTCTGCGTGTTTCCCTTGCCGGTCAGCATGATCGCCTGACGGTGGCGGCAGATGTTCGACAGCAGCTCGACCCCTTCGGGGCCGCGGACGAGGGCCTGTGCGTTGTCGCGTGCCGCCAGGGCATAGTAGTCGCCGACCTCGGGCACCATCAGCTCATGGCCGACATAGCCCGGAGCGCGTGCGAGCAGATGGGCGCGTTCGGCTTCGAACACGCGGGGATCGCAGTACCACGAAGCGGGGAACTGCGATGACGCTTGCCGCAACCGGGCGGCAGTGGCGAGATCCGACATCGACCATCCTTTCAGGCGAGAACCAACCAACCCAACCCAACAACCCGGGAGTGCATGTCGGCTTCGGCACCTCGTGCCGCCCGGACCGCTTTGCTAAGTCGACCGCGCGAAAGGATCGCGTGAGGGTCCCTGATGAATACCCCCGGGACCACCCAAAAGGCCGCGTCGTCAAACGTGCTATTATATAAGGCTTTTCGCGCATGGGTCAAGGTCGAGTACGCTTCACATTCCCGTCCAACGGGTCGGCGCCGCACCGGCGCGCGCCCGCGGCGCGCATTTGACCTCGCGCCGAGCACGGCCGTAATCTCGAAACCTTCATCGCGAACCGCCCTTTCCCAGATCCTCCCATGACCGAGACAACCGAAGCGCCCTCCAGTTTCGAAACGGCGCTCGCGGAGCTGGAGGAGATCGTGGGTCGGATGGAGGCAGGCGACCTGCCGCTCCAGGAATCGCTCGCCGCGTACAAGCGCGGCGCCGAGCTGCTCGTCTATTGCCAGGCGGCGCTGAAGGACGCGCAGCAGCAGGTCCAGGTTCTCGAGAAAGGGATACTGCAGCCGCTTCGTCCCGACGAGGCCGACGATGCGTAACGATCTGCCGTTCGCCGTCTGGTCGCGGGAGCGGCAGCAGCGCATCGAGGGGGTACTGACGGCGGTCTTGCCGCCGCTCGATGCGCCCGCGGCGAGGCTGGCGGCCGCGATGCGCCACGCGGTCCTCGGCGGAGGCAAGCGGTTGCGGCCGTTGCTCGCGTATGCGGCTTCCGAGCTGACGGGTGCCGATGCCGCACGCGTCGACGCAAGCGCCGCCGCAGTCGAGCTGATCCACGCGTATTCGCTCGTGCACGACGACCTGCCGTGCATGGACGACGACACGCTGCGCCGGGGCAAGCCGACCTGCCACGTCGCATTCGGCGAAGCGACGGCATTGCTTGCCGGCGATGCGCTGCAGTCGCTCGCCTTCGGGGTGCTCGCGACGAATCCCGGGTCCACGGGCGCCGAAGCCTGCCGCATCCTGGCCGACGCTGCGGGCTGCGCGGGGATGGCCGGCGGGCAGCAGCTCGACCTCGATGCCACCGGCGCGGCGCTCGACCTGCCGTCGCTCGAAATGCTCCATCGGATGAAGACCGGCGCGCTGATCGGGGCTGCGATCAGGCTCGGCGCATTGTGCGGCCGGCCGCTGGCGGCGGCGGAGGCCACGGCGCTCGATGCCTATGCGCGCGCAGCCGGACTCGCGTTCCAGGTCGTCGACGACGTGCTCGATGCCGAGGGATCGGACGCGAGCCTCGGCAAGACCGCCGGCAAGGATGCCGCCCAGAACAAGGCGACCTTCGTGACGCTCACGGGCCTCGCGGAAGCGAAACGTCGCGCGATGGCACTGCGCGATGAAGCCCGCGAGGCGCTCGCGCCGCTCGCGGGGGCCGCGACGCGCCTTGCCGAGCTCGCCGACTGGATCGTGCTGCGGACGAAATGAGCCTTTCCGAGCACTATCCGCTGCTCGCGACGATCGACTCGCCGGCCGATCTGCGCGGTCTCGACCGTGCGCAGCTGCCGCAGCTGGTGCGCGAGCTGCGCGCGTTCCTGCTGCAGTCGGTCGCCCGCACCGGCGGTCACCTGTCGTCGAACCTCGGCACCGTCGAGCTGACGGTTGCGCTGCACTACATCTTCGACACCCCGCGTGACCGCATCGTATGGGACGTCGGGCACCAGACCTACGCGCACAAGATCCTGACCGGCCGCCGCGAGCAGATGGACAGGCTGCGCCAGTGGGGTGGCCCCGGAGGCTTTCCGCGGCGCGACGAGAGCGAGTACGACACCTTCGGGACCGCGCATTCGTCGACGTCGATCTCGGCCGCGCTCGGCATGGCGGCGGCGGCGAGGCTCGGCGGGGATTCCCGCCATGTCGTCGCGGTGATCGGCGATGGTGCGATGAGCGCCGGCATGGCTTTCGAGGCGCTGAACAACGCCGAAGGGGCCGACCTGCTGGTGATCCTGAACGACAACGACATGTCGATCTCGGAGCCGGTCGGCGCGATCAACCAGTACTTGGCCAAGGTGCTGGCCTCGCGCTTCTACAACACGGTGCGCAGCGGCGGCAAGGAAGTCCTGTCGAAGCTGCCGCCGGTGCGCGAGCTCGCGAAGCGCGCCGAGGAGCACGTCAAGGGCATGGTGCTGCCGGGGACGCTGTTCGAGGAATTCGGCTTCAACTACATCGGCCCGATCGACGGTCACGACATCGATCTCCTCACCCGGACGCTCGCGAACGTCCGCAAGCTCAGGGGCCCGCAATTCCTGCACGTCGTCACGCGCAAGGGTTACGGCTACGCGCGCGCCGAAGAGGATCCGATCCTCTATCACGGCGTGTCGAAGTTCGACCCGGCGATCGGCATCGTCCCGAAGACCGGCGGCGCACCGACGTACACCCGGATCTTCGGCGACTGGCTCTGCGACATGGCCCGCGCCGACCGGCGTCTGGTCGGCATCACCCCGGCGATGCGCGAGGGTTCGGGCCTGGTCGAGTTCTCGCAGCAGTTCCCGGAGCGCTATTTCGACGTCGGCATCTCCGAGCAGCACGCGGTGACGTTCGCAGCGGGGCTCGCCTGCGAAGGCATGAAGCCGGTGGTGGCGATCTACTCGACGTTCCTGCAGCGCGCCTACGACCAGCTGATCCACGACGTCGTGCTGCAGAACCTTCCGGTGGTGTTCGCGATCGACCGCGCCGGAATCGTCGGCGCCGACGGCCCGACGCACATCGGCGCCTTCGACCTGACTTACCTGCGCTGCCTGCCGAACACGACGGTGATGGCGCCCGCCGACGAGAACGAATGCCGTCGGCTGCTGACGACGGCATTCAGGATGGATACGCCGGCCGCAGTGCGCTATCCGCGCGGGACGGGTCCCGGCGTGGCGATCGATCCGGCGCTCGTGCCCCTGCCGGTGGGCAAGGGCGAGCTGCGGCGCGAAGCCAGGCGGCGCAGTCACCGGATCGCGATCCTGGCCTTCGGCTCGCTGCTCTACCCGGCGCTGGTCGCGGCCGAGGAGCTGGACGCGAGCGTGGCGAACATGCGCTTCGTCAAGCCGCTCGACGCCGATCTGGTGCGCAGCCTGGCCGAGGGGCACGACGCGCTGGTGACGATCGAGGAGAACGTCGTCGCCGGAGGCGCGGGCAGCGCCGTCGCCGAGTTTCTCGCAGCCGAGGGGTTGAGCGTTCCGATGCTCCACCTGGGCCTGCCCGACAGCTTCATCGACCATGGCGACCCTGCTTTCCTGCTCGCTCACGTCGGGCTCGACGCCAAGGGCATCGCGGCGTCGATCCATGCGCGTTTCGGGCAGCGCAAGCCGGGCGCGTGGGCGAAGCCTGCGGCATGACGCACCGACGCCGTATGGCAAACTTGAGCTTATGAACCGACCCGAGACTCCCGGCCGGCTGATGCCGATCCCCGACATCCAATCGAGCCGCGACGAGCGGCGCATGGCGATCGACCGGGTCGGCATCAAGGGCCTGCGCTATCCGCTGCCCTTCGCCGACGCCGACGGCATCGCGCACACGATCGTCGCGACCTGCAACGTCTACGTGGCCCTGCCCGAGGATCGCAAGGGCACGCACATGTCGCGGCTGGTCGCGCTGCTCGAGGAGCGCGCATTGCCCGGCGTCGCGCCGCTGACCGTCGCGGGCCTGCGCGCATTCGTCCAGGACCTGGTCGAGCGCCTCGATGCACCCGGCGGCCGCATCGAGCTCGCCTTCCCGTATTTCGTGCGCAAGATCGCGCCGATTTCCGGGGTCGCGAGCCTGCTCGACTACGATCTGCGCCTGACCGCCGAGATCGCGGACGGACAGTTCGCATCGACCATCGGCGTGTCGGTGCCGGTGACGTCGCTCTGCCCCTGCTCGAAGGAGATTTCCGACTACGGTGCGCACAACCAGCGTTCGCTGGTCACCATCGTCGTGCAGCCCCGGGAGCCGGTGTCGGTCGCCGAGCTGCTGCGCGTCGCCGAGGACGAGGCGTCATCCGAGCTCTACGGGATCCTCAAGCGTGCCGACGAGAAGTACGTGACCGAGCGCGCCTACGACAATCCGCGTTTCGTCGAGGACCTGGTGCGCGGCGTCGCGTTGCGCCTGGCCACGGACGCGCGCATCGCCGCGTACACGGTCGAGGCCGAGAACTTCGAATCGATCCACAATCACTCGGCTTACGCGCGGATCTCGCGCGGCTTCTAGCGCGCGCGACTGGAATGCCCGCCGCGGGTGTTCGATGAAGCCGGTTGCAATCCTTCGCTTCTCGCCCTCGGAGGGCCCCGCGTATTTCGCGGACTGGCTCGACCGGAATGCGGTCGACTGGCGCCTCATCGCCGTCGACGGGGCGGCGGACGTGCCGGTCGACCCGCTCGAATACTCGGGCATCGCGATGATGGGCGGGCCGATGAGCGTGACCGATCCGCTGCCGTGGATCGAGCCGCTGTCGAGCCTGCTCCGCAACGCCGTTGCGCGCCGGGTGCCGGTGATCGGACATTGCCTCGGTGGCCAGCTGCTTGCGCAGGCGCTCGGGGCCCGCGTGCGGCGCACCGCGACGCCGGAGATCGGCTGGGTCGATGTCGAGGTGTCCGACGCGGCATCGGCGCGCGACTGGTTCGGCGGTCGCCTCCGGTTCAACGCGTTCCAGTGGCACTACGAGATCTTCGACCTTCCCGCGGGTGCAACGTGCGTGCTCACCAATGCCTTCAACCCTGACCAGGCTTACGTCGTCGACGGCATCCACCTGGGCCTGCAGTGCCACGTCGAAATGACGCCCGGGCTGGTCGAAGCGTGGTGCGACAACGCGGCCGCCGAGATCGCATCGCCCGCGCCGCCGGCGCTGCAGTCGCGCGGCGAGATCATGGGCGACTTGTCGGGTCGAATCGGCGCGCTGCAGTCGGTCGCCGACGATGTCTACGCGCGCTGGTCGCTGGCGCTGCGCCACTGACATGAACCAGCCCCCACGCTCGCTTGCGCTCGCTGCCCCCGGAGGGGGTGGTCAGTGGCTGCGGGCGGCCGTGCGCCACTGACATGGGCGTCATCCGCGCGCTGCCCGATCTCCTGATCAACCAGATCGCCGCCGGCGAGGTCGTCGAACGCCCGGCCGCTGCGCTGAAGGAGCTGCTCGAGAACGCGCTCGACGCCGGGGCCACGCAGATCGACGTCGATATCGCGGGTGGCGGCGTCAAGCGGATTCGCGTCGCCGACAACGGTGCTGGCATCGAGCGCGAGGACCTGCCGCTCGCAGTCGGTCGTCACGCGACGTCGAAGATCTCGACCGTCGTCGACCTCGAGGCGATCGCGACCCTGGGCTTCCGCGGCGAGGCACTGGCATCGATCGCATCGGTATCGAGGCTGTCGATCGCTTCGCGCGCGGCGTCGAAGCCGCACGCGTGGCGCATCGAGGTCGAGGGCGGCAGCGTGGGGCCGGTGGCGCCGGCAGCGCTCGCCGCGGGCACCACGGTGACCCTCGAGGAGCTCTTCTTCAACACGCCTGCACGGCGCAAGTTCCTGCGCACCGAGGCGACCGAATGGGCGCATTGCGACGAGGCATTTCGCCGCATCGCGCTCGCGCACTGCGAAGCCGGTTTCACGCTCACGCACAACGGGCGCGCGACGCGACGGCTCCAGGCGGCCGGGCGACGCGCACGCATCGAGGCGCTCCTGGGCGATGCCTTCGCGCTGCATGCGGCGCCCGTCGATGCCGATGGCGGCGAGGTTCGTCTGACGGGATTTGCGGTCCGTCCGGCATACGCCGCGGACGGTGCGCCGATGCAATACGTGTTCGTCAACGGCCGCTTCGTGCGTGACCGCGTGCTGGCGCATGCGCTGCGCGAAGCGTATCGCGATGTCCTGCACCATGACCGCCAGCCCGCCTACGCGTTGTGGCTGACCCTCGATCCGCGGCGGGTCGACGTCAACGTGCATCCGCAGAAGACCGAGGTGCGCTTCCGCGACTCCGGTGCGATCCACCAGTTCGTCCGGCATGCGATCGAGCGCGCGTTGGCCTCGACGGCCGCCGAGCAGCCCGCCGTATCCGCGGCGGAGCGCCTGGGGCTGGCCGCTGCCCGGCTGCCGCCGCGGGTGCCGGAAACGGGGGCCGACACGACGGTCGTCCCCGGCGCGCTTGCGGGCAGCCCGAATCGCTTCTGGCCGCAGCGCGGATTGCCGTTCGCCACCGGCGAGCCGGCGGCGTTCTACCGGCGCCTGTTCGAACCGCGCGACGAGCCTTCGCCGGCGCAGGACGCGACGGGGGGGGCCGTCGATGCCGCGTCTTTACCCGGCGCGGCGCTCGGCGGGACCGGCATTGCGCCACCGGATGCGGGCGAGGACGGCCATCCGCTGGGATTCGCCCTCGCGCAGTTGCACGGCATCTACGTGCTCGCGCAGAACCGCGCCGGGCTGATCCTGGTCGACATGCACGCCGCCCACGAGCGCATCGTCTACGAGGCTCTCAAGTCGGCCTTCGACGGCCGGGTGCCCGTGCAACCGCTGCTGGTGCCGGCCGCCTTTGCCGCCGATCCGCTCGAGCTTGCGGCTGCCGCCGAGCACGCCGACGCCCTCGAGGCGCTGGGTTTCGACGTGTCGCCGATGGGCCCCACGACGCTCGCGGTGCGGGGGATTCCTGCGCCCCTGCGGGACGCCGACGCCGTCGCGCTCGCCCGCGCGGTCCTGCACGACATCCGCGAGTTCGGTGGATCGCGCGCGTTGGACGCGCGCCGCGACGAGCTGCTGTCGACGATGGCCTGCCACGGGGCCGTTCGCGCCAACCGCAGCCTGACGATCGCCGAGATGAACGCACTGCTGCGGAACATGGAGGCGACCGAGCGCGCGGGGCAGTGCAACCACGGGCGCCCGACGTGGTATCAGCTCTCCCTCGCGGATCTCGACCGGCTGTTCATGCGCGGGCGCTAGGGCCGCGATCGTGAAGCCCGTCGTGCTGCTGATGGGCCCGACCGCATCGGGCAAGTCGGCCCTGGCGCATGCGCTGGCGCTGCGCTTCGGCGGCGAGATCGTCACCGCCGACTCGGCCCAGGTGTATCGCGGCATGGACATCGGCACGGCGAAGCCCGATGCGGCCGCCCGCGCCGAGGTCCCGCATCACCTGCTCGACCTGATCGAGCCGGCCGAAGCCTATTCGGCGGCACGCTTCCACCGCGACGCGCTCGCGGCGATCGAGGCGGTCCGGGCGCGCGGCCGCGTTGCCATCGTCGCCGGCGGGACGATGCTCTATTTCAAGGCGCTGACCGAGGGTTTGAGCGCATTGCCCGAAGCCGATCCTGCATTGCGGGCCAGGTTCGACGCCCGCGCGGCGGCACTGGGCTGGCCGGCGCTGCACGCGGAGCTCGCGCGCGTCGATCCGCAGGCTGCAGCGCGCCTCGCCCCCACCGATTCGCAGCGGATCCAGCGTGCGCTGGAGGTATACGCACTGACGGGCAGGCCGCTTTCCTCGCTGCAGGGCGCCCGGGCCGCGGGCGCGACGCTCGGCCCGAGCGTGGTCATCGCGCTGGTACCGGGGGACCGGGCGCGCCTGCACCGGATCATCGCCGAGCGTTTCGATGCGATGCTCGAACGGGGCCTGGTCGACGAGGTTCGCGCCTTGCGCGAGCGCTACGCGCTGAGCCCGGCGCTGCCATCGATGCGCTGCGTCGGGTACCGGCAGGTGCTGGAGTTCCTCGTTTCCGGAGGGAGCCTGCGCGAGCTGCGCGAACGCGGCATCGCGGCGACGCGGCAGCTCGCGCGCAGACAGTTGACGTGGCTTCGCGGCATGGAGGTGGAGACCATCGACAGCTTCTCCGGCGACGTGACCGAGACAGCGGCGACGCGCGTTGCCCGTGCGCTCGACGCAGCGCGTCCTGCAGGCGCAGCGGCGTAGGCGCCCTTCCAGGCGGGTCCTTCGGACGCAGGCGGCTTCGCGCGCACATGCATTGACGCTGCGAACGAGGTTCGCCATCATGCTTGGCCTCGGCGGCGATTGACCACCGTGAAGGCCGCAATCGGGGTTCCCGACCCGGCCACTACAGGAGAGGACACATGCGCAAGGGAGTCAGTCTGTGCATTTCGGCGCTGTTCGCGACGATGCTGGTCGCCGCGCCCGGTCATGCGGCGACGTTCCGCTGGGCAAGCCAGGGCGACATCCTGACTTTCGATCCCTATGCCCAGAACGAGAGCTTCAACAACACGTTCAACGCCTATGTCTACGAATCGCTGGTCCAGTACGACAAGAAGTTCAACGTCGTCCCCCAGCTCGCGGTCAAGTGGGAGCAGGTGACGCCGACGCAGTGGCGCTTCCACCTGCGGCCGAACGTCAAGTTCCATGAAGGCGAGCCGTTCACGGCCGACGACGTCGTGTTCTCGATCCATCGCCAGCTGTCGAAGCGCTCGATGACCAAGTCCTACCTGGTCGGGGTCGCCGACGCGAAGAAGGTCGACGACCTGACCGTCGACATCATTACCGACGGGCCGGCGCCGGTGTTGCTGCGTCAGCTGACCTACGTGCGCATCATGAGCAAGTCGTGGTGCGAAAAGCACAACGTTGTGGACGTGCAGGACTACGTCGCCAAGGAGGAGACCTACGCGGTCAGCCATGCGAACGGCACCGGACCCTACGTGCTCAAGTCGCGCGAACCGGACGTCAAGACGGTGCTCGAAGCGAACCCGCACTGGTGGGGCAAGCTGGAGGGCAACGTCACCGAGATCGTCTACACGCCGATCAAGTCGGCGGCGACGCGCACTGCGGCGCTGCTCTCCGGCGAGATCGATTTCGTCCTCGATCCCCCGCCGCAGGACCTGCCCAAGCTCAAGTCCGACCCGAACATCAAGGTCGTCGAGGGGACCGAGAACCGCACGGTCTTCATCGGCATGGACCAGAAGCGCGACGAGCTCCTGTATTCCAGCGTCAAGGGCAAGAATCCGTTCAAGGACCTGCGCGTTCGCCAGGCACTGAACATGGCGGTCGACATCGAGGCGATCAAGCGCACGCTGATGCGCGGCCAGTCGATCCCGACCGGCGAGCTGATCACGCCCGAAAGCTACGGCTACGATCCGACGATCAAGCGGGGGCCTTTCAGCGTCGCCAAGGCGAAAGCGCTGCTGAAGGAGGCCGGCTACCCGGACGGCTTCGAGGTGACGCTGGACTGCCCGAACGACCGCTACATCAACGACGCGCTGATCTGCCAGGCGCTGACCTCGATGTGGGCGAAGATCGGCCTCAAGGTCAAGCTCGACGCGATGCCCAAGGCGCAGTATTTCGCGAAGATCAACAAGCTCGACACCAGCCTCTACATGCTGGGCTGGGCGGTGGCGACCTTCGACGCGCAGGACGCACTCATCAACCTCGTCCATACGCGCGACGGCAAGGGCAGCGGCGAGTACAACGACGGCTCGTACAGCAACCCGAAGATGGACGAGCTGATCGACAAGATGAAGGTCGAGACCGATGTGCCGAAGCGGCTCGCGCTGATCCACGAGGCGCTGCGGATGCACGCGCAGGACGTCGCGCACATCATGCTGCACCAGCAGATCATTCCCTGGGCGATGCGCAAGAACATCGCGGTGACCCACAGCGCGGACAACCGCCTGCGCATGCAGTGGGTTCACGTCAACTGATCGCCTGAAGCCGCGGCAGGGGCGGCGCCAGCCGCCCCTGCCGGTTTCCCTTGACCGCTTTCGTCATCCGTCGCCTGCTGCAGGCGATCGTCGTGATGCTGGTCGTGGCATTCGTCGCGTTCTCGCTGTTCCAGTACGTCGGTGACCCGGTCCAGCTGATGCTGGGCCAGTTCGCCACGCCTGCCGATCGCATCCGGCTCACCCACGAGCTGGGCCTCGACCAGCCGTTCTACGTGCAGTTCTTCCATTTCGTCGTCAACGCGATCCACGGCCAGTTCGGCGTCTCGCTGCGCATCGGCAAGCCGGTGTCGGTGCTGCTCGGGCAGCGGCTTCCGGCGACGCTCGAGTTGTCGATCTGCGCGGCGTTGCTGGCGCTCGCGGTCGGCATCCCGGCCGGCGTGTATGCGGGCCTGCGTCCGAACTCGTGGCTCGCGCGCCTGGCGATGTCGGCGTCGCTGGTCGGGGTGTCGCTGCCGACCTTCCTGATCGGCATCCTGCTTATCCTGGTCTTCGCCGTGAAGCTCGGCTGGCTGCCCGCATTCGGCCGCGGCGACGTGGTGCACCTGGGGGGCTGGACCACCGGCCTCCTGACGACGAGCGGACTCAAGTCGCTGATCATGCCGACGGTCACGCTGGCGCTGTTCCAGCTGACGCTGATCATGCGCCTGGTCCGCTCCGAGATGCTCGAGGTGCTGCGCGCCGACTACATCAAGTTCGCGCGGGCGCGCGGCCTCTCCGACCGGGCCGTGAACTTCGGCCATGCGCTGCGGAACACCCTGGTGCCGGTGATCACGATCACCGGCCTGCAGCTCGGGTCGATCATCGCGTTCTCGATCATCACCGAGCAGGTGTTCCAGTGGCCCGGCATGGGCCTGCTGTTCGTCCAGGCGGTCAGCTATGCCGACATCCCGGTGATGGCCGCGTATCTGTGCCTGATCGCGCTGGTGTTCGTGGTCATCAACCTGATCGTCGACCTCCTCTATTACGTCGTCGATCCGCGGTTGCGCATCGATCGCACGAGCGCGGCGGGGCACTGACATGGCCGGCCGCATCGGTGCCGCGCTGCGCGGCTCCTGGAACAGCGACCTCGCCTGGAGCTTCCGCCACTCGCCTTACGCGATGGTTGCGGCGATCGTGTTCCTCGCCTGCGTCGGCGCGGCGATGCTGGCACCCTGGGTCTCGCCGCACAATCCGTTCGACCTGGCGCAGCTCGACCTGTCGAATTCGCTTAAGCCGCCGATGTGGATCGACGGGGGCGACCCGTCGTTTCCGCTCGGCACCGACGACCAGGGCCGCGACATCCTGTCGACGATCTTCTTCGGCGCGCGCATTTCGCTCGAGGTCGGCATCGCCGCAGTGCTGTTCTCGACGGTGCTGGGCGTCGCCCTGGGCCTCCTCGCGTGCTACGTCGGCGGCAAGACCGACGCGTTCATCATGCGCGTCGCCGATGTCCAGCTGTCCTTCCCGGCGATCCTGATCGCGCTCCTGATCGACGGCGTCGCGCGGGCGGTGTTTCCGGGGGCGCACGACTCGATGGCGTTCTGGGTGCTGGTGCTGTCGATCGGCGTCTCGGGCTGGGTGCAGTACGCGCGCACGGTGCGCGGCTCGACGATGGTCGAGAAGAACAAGGAATACGTGCAGGCGGCGAGACTGTTCGGCATCCATCCGCTGGCGATCATGGCGCGGCACGTCCTGCCCAATGTGCTGGGACCGGTGCTGGTCATCGCGACCATCCACATCGCCACCGCGATCATCACCGAAGCCACGCTGTCGTTCCTGGGGGTCGGCGTGCCGCCGACCGAGCCGTCGCTCGGCACGCTGATCCGCATCGGCAACGATTTCATGTTCTCCGGCGAGTGGTGGGTGACGCTGTTCCCGGGGCTTGCGCTGGTCGTGATGGTGCTCGCGATCAACCTGCTGGTCGACTGGCTGCGCGACGCGCTGAACCCGCGCCTGCGCTGACCGCCGTGACCAGACCACTGCTCGAGGTGCGCGACCTGCGTGTCGAGTTCCCGACGCGTCGCGGCACGCTGGTCGCGGTCGAGGGCGTGTCGTTCGAGATCGCGCCGGGCGAGGTGCTGGGCGTGGTCGGTGAATCCGGCGCGGGGAAGTCGCTGACCGGTGCCGCGATCATCGGATTGCTCGAGCCGCCGGGACGCATTGCTGCGGGGGAGATCCGGCTCGACGGCATGCGGATCGACAATCTGTCGCAGGACGCGATGCGCCGGATCCGCGGTCGCCGGATCGGCGCGATATTCCAGGACCCGCTGACCTCGCTCAATCCGCTGTATTCGATCGGCAGGCAGCTCGTCGAGACGATCCGGACCCATCTCGACCTGGGCGAGGCCGCCGCAAGGCAGCGCGCGATCGACCTGCTGCGCGAGGTCGGCATCCCGGCGGCCGAGCGGCGCATCGACCATTATCCGCACCAGTTCTCGGGCGGGATGCGCCAGCGCGTGGTGATCGCGCTCGCGATCTGCGCACAGCCGCAGCTCGTCATCGCCGACGAGCCGACGACCGCGCTCGACGTGTCGATCCAGGCCCAGATCATCGCGCTCCTGAAGCGGCTCGGCCACGAACATGGCACCGCCGTGATGCTCGTGACCCATGACATGGGCGTGATCGCCGATACGGCGGACCGTGTCGCGGTCATGTACGCGGGGCGCATCGTCGAGATCGGCCCGGTGGCCGAGGTCATCAGGGCGCCGAAGCACCCCTACACCGTCGGGCTGATGGGCTCGATCCCTTCGCTCGTCGGCGACCGCGAGCGCCTGGTGCAGATCGACGGGACCATGCCGCGGCTCAATGCGATCCCGCCGGGTTGCGCGTTCCACCCCCGCTGCGACCGGGCGTTCGATCGCTGCCGGCGCGAACGTCCCGAGCTGCTCGACGTCGGCGCCACGCGCGCCGCCTGCTGGCTGCATGCGCCGGATGCGGGAAGGGGGGACGCATGAGCTCGACGACAGGCCGCCCCGAAGGCGAATCCCGGAGTGCGCAGCCCGACGGCAGTCCGGTGAGCGATCACCCCGAGATCCTCCTGCGCGTCGCGCATGCCGGCAAGACCTTCGACGTGTCGTTGCCATGGCTCGCCCGCGCGCTGGGTCGGCAGCCGCGGCAGCTTCTGCACGCCGTGGACGACGTGAGCTTCGACATCCGGCGCGGCGAGACGCTGGGGCTGGTCGGCGAATCCGGTTGCGGCAAGTCGACGGTCGCGCGGCTGATCGTGGGCCTCTACCCGCCGTCGTCCGGGTCGATCACCTATGCCGGCGAGGACGTCGCGACGCTTGCCTCGGGAAAGGCGTCCCGGGGCCTGCGCCGCAGGCTGCAGATGATCTTCCAGGACCCCTACGCCAGCCTCAATCCGCGCTGGCGCGTCGTCGACATCGTCGCCGAGCCGATCCGCGCCCATCGCCTGGTCGCCGGACGGCAGGCGATCCGGGCGCGCGTCGATGCGCTGCTGTCGCATGTCGGGCTCGCCGCAGCCGACGGCCAGAAATATCCGCACCAGTTCTCGGGCGGACAGCGGCAGCGCATTTCGATCGCGCGCGCGCTGGCGAGCGAGCCCGAGTTCCTGGTCTGCGACGAGCCCACGTCG
>DATIQL010000212.1:0-6124 GCA_035470905.1 Casimicrobiaceae bacterium | reverse complement strand
CTGCTCGACGTCGCCAAGCTGCCGTCGCTGGTCGAGCAGACCGTGCAGACCTTCGGCAAGCTCGACGCGCTGGTCAACAACGCTTCGACGTTCTATCCGACCGCGGTCGGCGAGATCGACCCTGCCGACTGGAACGACCTGATCGGCACCAATCTGCAGGCGCCGCTGTTCCTGTCGCAGGCTGCTGCGCCGGCGCTGCGCAGGTCGCAGGGCGCGATCGTCAACATCACCGACATCCATGCCGAGCGGCCGCTCAAGAGCTATGTCGTCTATTCGATCGCCAAGGCGGGCCTCGAAGGGCTCACACGCTCGCTCGCTCGCGAGCTCGCGCCCGAGGTCCGCGTCAACGCGATCGCCCCCGGTCCGATCCTGTGGCCCGACGCCGAAGTGTTCGACGAGCTCGCGCGCCAGCGCATCATCTCCCACACGCCGCTGCGCCGCGAAGGGACGCCCGACGACGTCGCCAAGGCGGTTCACTTCCTGCTCGCCGATGCGCCGTATGTCACCGGCGAGACGATCAACGTCGACGGCGGGCGCAATATCGCGATGTGATCCTGGTCCGCACCGGGATTCCGTCCCGGGTCACGCGGTCTCGCCCATCGCCGCGACACGCCTGGCGGCGACCCTTGCGGCCAGCCGCTCGAGATAGGGCTCGACGATGCCGTGGGTGACCAGCGCGACCCGCGTGCGTTCGAGATAGTCGGCCGACGATCCGAATGCCCCGCGCGCCCGCGCGACGACATCGGCCTGGGCGTCGATCGTGAGCTTGCCCGCGTATTGCGCATGATCGCGCCTGACGACGAAGCCGAGCGCGAGCACCTGCCTGCTGCCGCAGTCGACGCCCAGCCAGCGCGGCGCATAGGCGCCGGTCACCATCTCGCGACGCCACAGCAGCAGCAGCTCCTCCTGCGCCTGCGCCGCAGGAAGCCGGTAGACGACGCCACGGCAGGATCCGCCCCGGTCGAGCCCGAGCACGAGACCGGGCGCATCCGGCGTGCCCCGGGAGGCGAGCGACCAGATGCAGAAGCGGCGATGCAGACCATGCAGCGTGCCGAGCCGGGCCTCGACGAAGGGGAACAGCGGGTTCCACAGCAGCGACCCGTAGGCGAAAACCCACCAGCCGGCGCCTCTCGGCCTTGCCGCGAGAGTGGCCTCCATCGACGCCGCAAGCTGCTCGTCGGTCAGCGCATGGTGCGCCGGGAGCGCCTCGACGTAGACGGCGCGCATGCGCCCCTGCTCGAGGTCGCGCCGCGAAAGGGTCATTGCCCGTCGCGTTCGCGCGGATCGCGCTCGAGCTTCTGCAACTCGACCTTCGCCTTGCGCCGCAGTGCGCCACCCGATTTGCCGTGAACGCCACCCTTGGCCAGCAGCGGCGACCGGGCGACCGGATTGCGAGGCTTCGCCTGCGCGTGAACCGCGGCCGGCGAATGACGCTTCGCGCGCTTCATGCCCGCCCTCCGCGCTCGGCGAGGAACAGCGACTGCAGATCGTTGAGGAAGCGCCGGCCGAGCGGCGTCGGACGAAGCACCGCCGGATCGGGCTCGAGCAGGCCCTTGCGCACCGCTTCCCCGATCGCCGACGCCGCGACACCGATCGGCAACCCGGTGCGCTCGGCGAACATTGCCGAGGGCACGCCTTCGGTCAGCCGCAGCGCATTCAGCATGAACTCGAACGGCAGGTCGTGCCGCGACACTTCGACCTCCTCCTGCAGCGGCGAATCCTTCGCGACCTGCTCCAGGTATTGCCTCGGCTGCTTCCAGCGCAGCTGCCGCAGCACCCGGTCGGGAAACGACAGCTTGGAATGCGCGCCGGCGCCGATGCCCAGGTAGTCGCCGAAGCGCCAGTAGTTGACGTTGTGGCGGCACTCGCGCCCCGGCTTCGCGTGCGCCGACGTCTCGTAATGCACGTAGCCCGCCGCATCGAGCGCGAACAGGATCGCTTCCTCGATGTCGGCCGCGGTCTCGTCGTCGGGAATGCGCGGCGGATAGCGGTGGAACAGCGTGTTCGGCTCGATCGTCAGGTGGTAGAAGGAGAGGTGCGCAGGACCGAAGCCGAGCGCAGCGCGCACGTCGCGCAGCGCATCGTCGACGTCCTGGCCCGGCAGCGCGAACATCAGGTCGAGATTGACGTTGCCGAAGATCATCAGCGCAGCTTCGGCCGCACGGCGCGCCTCGGTGGCATCGTGGACGCGGCCCAGCGCCTGGAGATGCCGGTCGTCGAAGCTCTGGATGCCCAGCGACAGCCGATTGACGCCCCCGGCGTAGTAGCCCGCGAATCGCTCGCGCTCGAAGGTCCCGGGATTGGCCTCGAGGGTGACTTCCGCATCGGGCGCGATCGGCAGTCGCGCGCGGATCGCCGCGAGCAGCCGGTCGATCGCCGCCGCCGAGAACACGCTGGGCGTGCCGCCGCCGATGAAGATCGAGCCCACCTTGCGGCCCCAGACCAGCGGCAACGAAGTCTCGAGATCGGCGATCAGCGCGTCGACGTAGGGTTCCTCGGGCAACGCCTCGGGCGCGGCATGCGAATTGAAATCGCAGTACGGGCATTTCCTGACGCACCACGGAATGTGCACGTACAGCGAAAGCGGAGGCAGGGCGGTGAACCGCGGCTTCGACAGGGCGGATGCATCGAGCGCCACGCGCCCGGGTGCCGGGACACCCGCCGCCGTCGCGGACGGCGATTTGACCTCAGCGCTCACCGGGCGACCCTGGTGCTGCACACTCCGGCATCCGCCCTCGCGGCGGCCCGTCCGGCTCGTGACGTCGGCCCGCCTCGATGCGCGCAATCAGCGCACGCATGGCCTGCCCGCGATGCGACAGCTCGTTCTTGGTCTCGAGGGGCAACTCGGCGCCGGTCAACCCGGTCACGGCATCCTCGAAATGCGGGTCGTAGCCGAATCCGCCGTCGCCCCGTGGCACGTCGACGATCCTGCCGTACCACGCACCCTCGGCGATGATCGGCTGCGGGTCGTCGGCATGGTGGACCAGGACGAGCACGCAGTAGTAATGCGCGCGGCGATCCGCAACGCCGGCCAGCGCCTCGACCAGCGCCGCATTGTTGCGCGCATCGGAATTCGGTTCGCCCGCGTAGCGCGCGCTGCGCACGCCCGGCGCCCCGCCCAGCGCATCGACGCATACGCCCGAATCGTCGGCAAGCGCCGGCAAGCCCGTCTGCGCGCTGGCATGCCTCGCCTTGGCAAGCGCGTTCTCGATGAAGGTCACGTGCGGTTCGTCCGCTGCGGCGACGCCGAGTTCGGCCTGCGCGATCACCTCGAGCCCGAGCGGTTCCAGGAGGCGCCGGAACTCGCGGAGCTTGCCGGCGTTGTTCGACGCGAGGACGAGGCGGGAGATCACTTCGCGAGCGCGAGACGCTGCGCCGCGTGCAACTGCCCGATTCCACGCTTGGCGAGCTCGAGCAGCGTGTCGAATTCCTCGCGCGTGAACGGGGCGCCCTCGGCGGTGCCCTGCAACTCGACGAATCCGCCGGCCCCGGTCATCACGACGTTCATGTCGGTGTCGCAGCCCGCATCCTCGGCATAGTCGAGGTCGAGCAGCGGCATGCCGGCGACCACACCCACCGACACTGCGGCGACGCGATCGCGCAACGGCTCGGCGACCAGCAGTCCGCGCCCGCGGCACCAGGTGATCGCATCGGCCAGCGCCACATAGGCGCCGGTGATCGACGCGCAGCGCGTACCGCCATCGGCCTGGAGGACGTCGCAGTCGATGCGGATCGTCCGCTCGCCCAGCGCGCCGAGATCGATGATCGCCCGCAGCGAGCGGCCGATCAGGCGCTGGATTTCCTGCGTGCGCCCCGATTGCCTGCCTTCGGCCGCTTCGCGGCGCATCCGCGTGTTCGTCGAACGCGGCAGCATCCCGTATTCCGCGGTCAGCCAGCCCTGGCCCTTGCCCTTCAGGAACGGGGGCACGCCCTCGTCGACGCTCGCCGTGCACAGCACGCGGGTGTCCCCGGCCTCGATCAGCACCGAGCCTTCGGCGTGTCGGGTGTAGCCGCGCGTGATCGTCAGCGGACGCAGTTCGTCGGCGCGCCGGCCATGGGCGCGCGCGCTCATGCCTTGCGCGCCCGGAACGGGCGCCTGGCGAAACCGGGTCGAAGGTGCATTGCGAGGGCCATCGAAAGGCCTCGATTATAGGCGATGGCCCGCAGTTGCCCGGCCTACGGTCCGCGGTCGATGCATGACTGCGCGGGTTGGGGCCGCACGGGTTCAGTCGACGCGAATTCCCAGCTTGTCGACAAGCCTGCGTCCCTGCTCGAGACCCGTGCGGATGTCGGCGGCGAATTCATCCGAGGTATTGCCGACGACCTGCTGCCCGGCATCGACGATCTGCTTCGCGACACCGGGCTCGTGCACGATGCGCACCAGTTCCGCGTTCAGCCGATCGACGATCCCGGGCGGGGTTCCATGGGGGGCGAGGATGCCGTACCACGACTGCATGTCGAACCCGGGAAAGCCCTGCTCGGCGACGGTGGGGGTGTCCGGCAGCGTGGGGACGCGACGGTCGCTGGTGACGGCGAGCGCGCGCAGCCGGCCGGCTTCGACGTTCTTGCGGACCACCTCGACCGCGGAGATGGCGAGCGGCACCTCGCCGGCCAGGACCGCCTTGAGGACACCGCCCGTGCCGTAGGGAATCGGCGTGAGCTCGATGCCCGCCTGCATCGAGAATTCGACCATCGCCAGATGCGAGCTGAGCCCCAGGCCGATCGTCGCGTAGTCGAGCTTTCCGGGTTCGCGCCGGGCGAAGTCGATCAGCTCGGCCAGCGTGTGCACCGGCGACGCGGGGCCCGCGACAATGACGCTCGGCACCGTGGTCAGCTTGCTGATGGGCACGAAGGAGCGGATCGGATCGAAACCCAGCGTGTGATAGAGGCTCGGATTGACCGTGTTGGTGCCCGCATTGCCGAGCACCAGCGTGTAGCCGTCGGGCGCCGCCCTGGCGGCGAGCTCCATCGCCAGGTTGCCCGAGGCTCCGGGGCGATTCTCGACCACGATGGCCTCGCCGAGGACCTGGCCGAGCCGCGCACCGACGAGCCGCGCGAGGAAATCCCCGCCGCTGCCCGGCCCGAACGGCACGATCAGTCGCACCCGATGGTTCGGATAGGGCCCCGGGTCCTCCGCGAAGGCGGCGCGCCAGGTCAGCGCCATGAACAGCGCAAGGCTCCACAGCAACCAGCCCGGCGGCCGCCTGCGCCCTTCGCCGGCGTGCGCACCCTTGATCATTTGCGTCCGATCGCCACCATCGCCTCGAAAAGTTCCGGGTCGTCCCATGGAAGGTCGATACGGCATCCGATCAGGTACCGGCTCGCAGGGTCGCGCAGCCACTCCTGCGGGAAGTGGGCGAGCACGTGCTCCTCGCCCTCGACCAGGTCGCCGCGGCCTGGCGGCGGTCTTCGGTCCAGCGCAGCGTAGAGCGCGGCGCAGAGGTCGACGCCCACCAGGGCCCCGACATGGGTCCCCGGGGTGATGCGGCGATTGATCTCGAGCAGATACAACTCGCCGCTGCGCCGGTCGGCGATGAACTCTACGCCGAAGAAGGCGTTCATGCCAAAGCCGAGGGCGAGGCGCTCCGAGAACCCGCGTGCCTCCGGGCAATGGAAGGTGCGCGACACCGTCCCGGGCCCCATCGGCGGCGGGTGCGACACCAGCTTCTCGCGTGCATATCCGGCCAGCACCCTCCCGTCCCACGCAACGATCGACTGCATCACGCTGTTGCCGTCGATGCGCGCCTGGACGAGCACGGACCTCGGGGCGGGGTGTCCCAGCACGGGGAGCGGCGCCGACATCAGCTCGGCAAACGAACCTGCAAGCTCGCGGCGATCACCGACGATGCGGACCCATTCTCCAGCCGAGCCATGGCCGAGCTTCAGCACGACCGGATAGCCGTGGGTCGCGGCGAAAGCCTCGGCGGCTTGCAGCGTCGACACGATCGCATAGGGCGGAACCCGCACGCCCAGCGCCTGCGCCGCCGGTGCGAGCAGCAGCTTGTCGACGCTGGTGGCATAGAATCCTGGATCTCCCAGCGATTCGCGGACCAGTTCCGCGAGCCCGCGGCCGGCGATGGCGGGCAATGCCGGCGGCGGCGAGAGCACCAGCGATTGCAGCAGG
>DATIQL010000211.1:0-8792 GCA_035470905.1 Casimicrobiaceae bacterium | reverse complement strand
TCACCTCCTCGCCGGTCGACAGCTTGACCTTGGGCCAGGGGATGTCGGCATTGGTGAGGATCGAATACGAGCTTCTCCCGGCGTTGCCCATCATCCCGAAGGCGGCGACCAGCGCCTCGCCTTCGTCGTCGAGCGTATGCGACGCCGTGCGCAGGGTCTCGTCCAGCGGATGACGATAGATCGCAAGCGACGGCTCCGCAGCGATGAACTGCGCGATGCGCTCGCTGCCGACGTGCAGGACCTCCGGGTCGACGAAAGCCATCGCCTGCTCCAGCCGGTTGCCCGCGAGATCGGCTTTCTGCTTGAGCTCGAGGTAGGACGCAGATCCGGTGTCCTCCGCCAGCTGTTCGTTGGCGTAGACGGCGAGGCGGTAGTAGCGCTTGGTCAGGTCGGCCTGCAGGTCGAGGCAGGTCTTGAAGCGCTGCGCGCTGTCGCCGAGGTGCCCCTTGCATTCCGCCAACGACGCGAGCTGCGCGTCGAGCCGCGCCGCATCGTCGTTCCAGGCAGCGGTCGTCGGATAGAGGTCCGCCAGGTTCCAGCGATCGGCGGGGCCTTGTGCATGGGCCGGCGCGATCGAAAGGGCGGCGACGAACAGCGGAAGAAGGCGAAGGTTCATTGGGCCAGGTTCTCGTTCTCTTGTCGTCGCTCGGGTGACGCGGGGCGATCCTGCCCCGCCGCTGCGGCGCGCGCGTCCCGGGCCTCGATGACGCCCCCGCCGAGGCACGTGTCCCCGTCGTAGAGCACCAGGTACTGTCCCGGCGTCGGCGCCCATTGCGGGGCGTCGAAGCTCGCCCGCAGACGCGCCGCATCGCCGCCTTCCGCGGCTTCGATCGCGCGCAGGCTGCAGGCCGCATCGGGCATCCGGTAGCGCGTCTTCGCCGCATAGCGCCCGGGCAGCGTCGGGGCAGCACCCGAAATCCAGTGCATGTCCGATGCGTCGACCTCGCGCCGATAGAGCAACGGATGGTCGTGTCCCTGGACGGCGATCAGCGCGTTGCGCGCCATGTCCTTGCCGGCGACGAACCAGGGCCCGCGCGCGCCGTCACGCAGGCCGCCGATGCCGAGCCCCTGGCGCTGGCCGAGCGTGTAATACGCGAGCCCGTCGTGGCGGCCGACCTCGGTGCCTTCGGGGGTGACGATCGGTCCGGGCGTGCGCGGCAGGTAGCGCGCGAGGAAATCGCGGAATGGCCGCTCGCCGATGAAGCAGATGCCGGTCGAGTCGCGCTTGGCCCAGGTCGGGATGCCCTCGCGCTGCGCGATCGCGCGCACCTCGCGCTTGGTGATCTCGCCCAGCGGGAAGAGCGCCGGCGCAAGCTGCGCCTGTGTCAGCCGGTGCAGGAAATAGGTCTGGTCCTTCGACGTGTCGATGGCCTTGAGGAGCTCGGTCGCTCCCGATGCATCGCGCCGCACCCGTGCGTAGTGACCGGTGGCGATCCAGTCGGCGTCGAGCGCGAGCGCGTGATCGAGGAATGCCCGGAACTTGATCTCGCTGTTGCACAGGACGTCGGGGTTCGGCGTGCGGCCCGCCGCATAGTCGCGCAGGAAGAGCGCGAACACTCGCTCGCGGTACTCGGCGGCGAAGTTCACCGCTTCGAGCTCGATGCCGATGACGTCGGCGACCGCGGCCGCATCGACCAGGTCCTCGCGCGACGTGCAGTACTCGTCGGTGTCGTCGTCCTCCCAGTTCTTCATGAACACGCCGACGACGTCGTAGCCCTGCCGCTTCAGCAGCCACGCGGCGACCGAGGAGTCGACGCCTCCCGACATGCCGACGACCACGCGCTCGCGCCTGCCCATCAGAGGCTCGCGATCAGGTCCAGCGGCCAGCGCAGGCCGGCGCGGTAGTCGTCGACCGAGCGCAGCACCAGCGGGCTGCGGTGCTGCTGCGTGCTGGCGGCGATGTCGTCGTAGGACAGCCACAGCGCGCGCACGATGCCGGCGTCGAGCGGTCGCGCTGCGTCGTGCTCGCGCGCCGTCGCCGCAAACGTGAAGCGCACGAAGGCCTGGCCGTTTTCGGCGGAGCGCCATTGGTAGACACCGACCAGCGCCACCGGATCGACCCGCCATGCCGACTCCTCGAGGGTCTCGCGCACGGCGGCGGTGGCGATCGATTCGCCCGCTTCGACATGCCCGGCCGGCTGGTTGAGCCGCAGGCCGGTACGCGTCTCCTCTTCGACGACCAGGAAGCAACCGTCGCGCTCGACGACGGTGGCGACGGTGACGGCGGGTCGGTGGGCTTTTCGGTTCATGGCGGGCGAGGACGACCAGGACGCAATGATAAGGGACCCGATGCAGGGTCCCCGGCGTCGCCCACCGGATGCAGGGGAATCCCGCTGCCGGCGCATGGCACCGGCAGCGGGAGGGACTGCCGGAACTTACTTGGCCGGCGCTTCGGCCGGCTTCGCGGCGGGAGCCTTCTTCGCCGGTTCCTTCTTGGCCGTCGTCTTGTGCTTCGCAGTCTTCTTCTGCTCGTGCTTGGCGGTCTTCTTCTGCTCGTGCTTGGTGGTCTTCTCGGCCTTCATCGGCTCGGCCGGCTTGGCAGGCGCCATGGCGGGGGCAACGGCAGGTGCAGGGGCCGGAGTGGCCGCGGGCGCGGGTGCCGCGCCCTGGGCCCACGCAGTGGCGGCGAAAGTGCCGGCAACCAGGGCGATCAGCAGTTTGTTCATGTGCACAGTCCTTTTCGACAGTCGAAAGTTTGGAAATGACGCCTTATCGAAGCGTCGATGGCAATAACGCGACGAAAGGCAACCCGGTTGACAGGCTTGGATCGGGGCCAGTGGCGGGACGATCGCAAAAAAGCGGGGCAATCAACGGATTGGAGGATCGACGATCGTCGTCCTGCCACGACAGCCAGTCCCGTTTTTGCAAGATTGCCGCAACGAACACCGGGCGATTGACCCGCTCTGCGAATGACGATTTACCCGATGCAGGTCGGGAAGCCGCGAGAGGCGCCGATATTTCCTGACATCAGAGTCGCAGGTCGCGCTGCAGCCATTCGCGCAGCATCGCGACCGTCACGACCCGCCGGGTCGCCAGGGAATGGCGGTCGAGGGCGGCGAGCGCGGCAACCAGCGACCGCATGTCCCGCCGTCCGTGCGCAAGCAGGTAGCCGATGACATCGTCGCCGAGTCGGAACCCGCGCTCCCGCGCATAGGTCGCGAGCGCCAGCGGCTTGTCGCCGTCCGGGAGCGGCAGGACCTCGTACACCAATCCCAGCGCGAGCCGGGTGCGCAGGTCGTCGCGCAGGGTCATGCGGGCGGGCGGCAGGTGCCCCGCAGCAACCCATTGGCCCCCATGGGCGGCCAGCGCATTGCACAGCGTGAACATGCGCGCCTGGTCTTCGGGGCTCGCGCCGTCCACGTCGTCGATGGCGACCAGCGAACTTGCCGGCAGCCGGTCGGGTTCCACCGGCACGTCGGCAGGCGTCGCACAGAAGAACGCTGGTCGAAGCGGCGCCGCGGCGGCGACGACGCCGCGCAGCAGGTGCGTCTTGCCGACCCCGCCGGCGCCCCACAGCAGGATGCCGGTTTCGGGCAATGCCCCTTCGGCGAGCCGCCCGAGCGCGGCGACGGCTTCGCGGCTGGGTCCGGCGACGAAGTTGCGAAACGTGGGGGGCTCGACCCTCGCGAGGTCCAGAACCAGTTGTTCGGCCATCCGGTCCCGCGGAAACTCAGTCGTCGCGGTAGACCGGCGACGCCGCATAGGCCGCGCGCAGGTGCCGCAAGCCCACCAGCAGCATCGCCGACACCGGAAGGGCCATCAATACGCCGACGAATCCGAACAGCTGACCGAAAGCCAGCAGGGCGAAGATCACCGCGAGCGGATGCAGGCCGATGCGGTCGCCGACGAGGAAGGGGACGAGGACGTAGGCTTCGAGCAGCTGGCCGATGCCGTAGACGACCAGGACGGCGGCAAAGCCCGGCCAGCCGTGCCATTCCAGCAGCGCCGCGATGACGCCCAGCAGGAAGCCGAGTCCGAATCCGACATAGGGGATGAACACCAGCAGCCCGGTGAGGATGCCGATCGCGAGACCGCGCTCGAGGCCTGCGATCGACAGTCCGATCGCGTAGTACACGGCCAGGGCAACCATCACCAGCAGTTGGCCGTGCAGGAACTCCGCGAGGACGCCATCGACCTGCTGCGTCACCGTGCGCACCTTCGCCTGCCAGCGCCGCGGAAGCAGGTCGTCGAGGCGCGCGATGATCATGTTCCAGTCGCGCAGCAGATAGAACATGACGACCGGAATCAGCGCGAGGTTGACCAGCAACGAGACGACGATCAGGCCGCCGGTCTTGACGCCGGAAAGCAGCGTCATCGACAGGTTCTTCGCTTCCTGCGCATTTTCCGAGATGAAGGCGCGCATCGAGTCGAAGTCCAGCGACAGCGTGATGCCGAACCGCTGCGACAGCCACGGCGCGACGCGCTCGGTGAATTGCGCGAAAAGATCCGGGAGGCGCGCCATCGCGGAGGCGACTTCGGACTGGACCAGCGGCACGAGCACGAGGAACAGCGCCGCGAGCAGCACGCCGATGAAGAGGATCACGACCAGCGTCGTCACTGCACGCGGCACGCCCCGCGCCTCCGCGCGGTCGACCGCCGGCGTACCGAGGTAGGCGAGGATCGCGCCGATCAGGAAAGGTGTCAGCACCGGTCCCAGCCAGTGCAGCGCCGCGAGGAGGACCGCCGCGGCACCGACGATCCACAGATAGTGGTGGGCGGCGAGCGGCCGCGACACGTGGGCGGGCGCAGTCCCGTCGGGGCGCCGAGCCGTTCCCGCGTCGCGATCGGCCGGATCGGGCGCGGATTCCGGGGAGCCCGGAACGGGATCGTCAGGCGGCTGCGGGCGGGCTGCGCTCATTTGAGAGTAAAATCGCGGCGCAAAAGTGCTGCACTTTACATTATTGCCGCCCGTTGTTGCTGTCCGTGCGGCGGCCCGGTGCGGCCGAACCCCATGGCCCCTACCCCCACACCCTCCAAGCCCCTGTCCTACCGCGACGCCGGTGTCGACATCGATGCCGGCGATGCACTCGTCGAGCGCATCAAGCCTTTCGCCAAGCGCACGATGCGTCCGGAGGTCCTGGCCGGCATCGGCGGCTTCGGCGCGCTGGTCGAGGTCGGCAAGCGTTTCCGCGAGCCGGTGCTGGTCGCCGGTACCGACGGCGTGGGGACGAAGCTCAGTCTCGCCCTCCGCCTCGGACGCCACGACACCATCGGCATCGACCTGGTGGCGATGAGCGTCAACGACATCCTGGTCCAGGGCGCCGAGCCGCTGTTCTTCCTCGATTATTTCGTCTGCGAGCGGCTCGACGTCGACGTCGCCGCCAAAGTCGTCGAAGGCATCGCCAAGGGCTGCGAAATGGCCGGATGCGCGTTGATCGGGGGCGAGACCGCCGAGCATCCCGGAACCTTCCCCAAAGGCGAGTACGACCTGGCGGGATTCGCCGTAGGCATCGTGGAAAAGAGCGCGATCATCGACGGCCGCGGGATCGCGCCGGGTGACCGGCTGATCGGGCTCGCCTCCAGCGGGCCCCACTCGAACGGCTATTCGCTGATCCGGAAGATCATCGCCGTCGCCAACGCCGACCTGCACGCCCCGATCGCCGGCCCCGCAGCGACGGGCGATGCCACCGCTTCGACACCGTCGGCGCGGTTGCGCACCCTGGGCGATGCGCTGCTCGCGCCGACGCGGATCTACGTCAAGCCGGTGCTGGCGCTGGCCGCCCGGCTGCCGGTCAAGGGCATGGCGCACATCACGGGCGGCGGCCTGGTCGAGAACGTGCCGCGGATGCTGGCCGACGGCCTCCAGGCGCGACTCGAGCGCAGCAGGTGGCCCCGCCCCGCCGTCTTCGACTGGCTGCAGGAGCACGGGAAGGTCTCCGACGACGAGATGCACCGGGTGTTCAATTGCGGCATCGGCATGGTGATCGCGATGGCGCCAGCCGACGCGAGCGCAGCAGTCGCAATGCTGAACGACGCGGGCGAGCGCGCCTGGGACATCGGCGAAGTCGTCGCGCGTCCGGAAGGCGAAGCGGCCGCGATCGTCGTTTGACGCGCGACCGTCACCTCGACGCCGCGATCATGGCGTGCGCGCGCATCACCGTTCTCATCTCCGGACGCGGCTCCAACCTGGTGGCGCTGATCGACGCGGTCGCTGCGGGGAAGATCGCCGGCGCGATCACCCAGGTGATCAGCAACCGACCCGGCGCCCTCGGGCTCGACCACGCCGCGAAGGCCGGCATCCCGACCAGGGTCGTCGACCACAAGGCGTATGCGTCCCGCGAAGCCTTCGAGGCCGCGCTCGCCGCCGCGATCGACGATGGCAAGCCCGACCTCGTCGTGCTCGCCGGCTTCATGCGGGTGCTGGGTGCCGATTTCGTGCGCCGCTACGAAGGTCGGATGCTGAACATCCACCCTTCGCTGCTGCCCGCCTATCCGGGACTCGACACCCACCGACGGGTGCTTGCGGATGGCGCGAAGCGCCATGGCTGTAGCGTGCATTTCGTGACGGCGACCGTCGACGGCGGGCCGATCGTCGGCCAGGCGCAGGTGGCGGTGCTGCCCGGGGACGACGAATCGACGCTCGCGGCACGGGTGCTCGAGGCCGAGCACCGGCTGCTGCCCGAAGTCGTCGCCCGATACTGTGAGGGCCGGCTCGTCCTCGACCACGGCCGCGTGCGCAATCTCGACGCCGAAACTCGAGCCGGCCGATCCTAGCGTTGCGCGCCGGCGCGGCAGCGCCCGAACTCCCTGCGCGGCGCCGGGTCCCTCCTCTGATGGCTACCGTCAATTCGCCGCAAGCGCGCCGGTTCGCCAGGGTGCGCCCTGCATTGTGGGCCGCCCTGGCGCTGTCGGTCGCCGTGCACGTCCTGTGGTCGCTGTGGCCCGCCGCGGACCTCTCCGCCCCCCCGGCCCCGACGCTGACGGCAACCCTGAAGGAAATGCCGCCGCCGCCTCCACCTCCGCCGCCGGCGGCCGCACCCGAGCCGCCTCCCAAGCCGATGCCGCAGCCTCGTGCGCCCGCGACGCGGCGCACCCCGACGATCGCAGCGCATGCTCCGTCGAGCATCGCCGTACCGCCCCCGATCGATTCCCCGCCGATCGACGCGCCGGGCAGCGCGGCGTCCGCTGCGCAGGACGGATCGGCGGACACCGGTCAGGGAAGCGCTGCGGCCGAAACCACGGAGGCGCCGGCCGCGCCGCCGATTGCGCTGCCGCCGCGCGTCGACCTCGCCTACAAGGTGTATCTGGGCAAGCAGGGGTTCATGATCGGCGACGCCACGTATCGCTTCGAGCACGACGGCGATCGCTACCGGATCTCGACGGTCGGCCAGGCGCGCGGCCTCGCGGCGCTGATCGTGCACGGCACCGGCACGGTCGAGAGCCGCGGCATCATCACCCCCACCGGACTGAGACCCATCGAATTCGCGATCCAGCGCGGAAGCGCCGAGCGACGCGAGATCGCCTACTTCGACTGGGACGGGCAGACGGTATCGCTCAACAATGGCGAGACCGCGGAGCTCACGGCACCGGCGTTCGATCCGCTGACGATCCTGTGGCAGCCGTATTTCTCGCCGCCGACCGGCCAGCGCGAGCTCACGTTCAGCATCGCGACCACGCGCAAGGTGCTGCGCTACACGCTGACCCGCGAAGCCGATGAGGCGCTCGCCTGGCAACAGGGAGATGTCCAGACCGAGCGCTGGCGGCGCAGGAGCGACGACGGCAAGACCGAAGCCTGGTTCTGGCTGGCGCCCTCGCTGCATTACATTCCGGTCAAGATGCGCGTCACGCATACCTCGCGCGGGACCCTCGAAGCCAGGCTCGAGTCGATCCGAGTCGATGAAGACTATGCAGGATTTCACGAAGACCCGGCCGGCCCGACGCCGCCTCCTCCCCCACGCTCGCAACCGCGCAGCCCATTCAACGACATGACCGGATCATGACCCTGCGTCGCAACCAGGTCGCGGCACTCGCCGCGGCGATCCAGCGCCTCGCGCGCCTCGACGCGCCTGCGGACGTCACGATGACGGCGTTCTTTCGCGATCATCGCGAGATGGGCTCCCACGATCGCCCGTGGATCTCCGACGGCGCGTTCGCCTACCTTCGCCGCAAGCGCTCGCTCGAGGCCCTCGCGCAGACCGACGATCCGCTGCTCCTCGCGCTCGCCACCCTCGTTCGCGAATTCCGGCATTCGGTGCGCGAGCTGGACGACGCGTTGAAGGCGTCGGAGCGCGAATGGCTCGGAGCGTTCAAGGCGCGGATGCACGAGGCGCTGCCCGAGGCGGTCGCGGCCGACCTCCCCGACTGGCTTTGGGAGCGCCTGGGCGCGGCGCTCGGCACCGACGAACGCGCGGCACTCGCGCGCGCATGGCAAGCGCCCGCGTCGCTGGACCTGCGCGTCAACGCAATGAAGTCGACGCGCGAGGCGGCGCTCGCCGCGCTGTCGGCAGAAGGCCTGCCGGTGACCGCGACGCCATTCGCGCCGCACGGCCTGCGCATCGCCGGCCGGCCTTCGCTCGCGCGCCACCCCTGGCTGGCCGACGGGCGCATCGAGGTCCAGGACGAAGGCAGCCAGCTGGTCGGCGTGCTGGTCGCGCCGCGACGCAACGACATGGTCGTCGATTTCTGCGCGGGCGCCGGCGGCAAGACCCTGCTGCTGGGCGCGATGATGCGTTCGCAGGGGCGGCTGTACGCTTTCGACACCTCTGCCAAGCGCCTCTCCCGCCTGACGCCGCGGCTGGCGCGCTCGGGCCTGTCCAACGTGCATCCGCAGGTGATCGCCCACGAGCGCGACG
>DATIQL010000210.1:0-19621 GCA_035470905.1 Casimicrobiaceae bacterium | reverse complement strand
AGCCGGTGCTGCGCGTCCAGTTCACGGTGCGCGGCCCCCTCGGAGCTCTTGTGCCGGTGGAGCGCTACTTCCCGGCGCTCGGCTATCCGAAGGCCCAGGAGGCTCTCTTCCTGCACTACGCCGGCGAAGCGGGTCCGCGCGACCTCAAGGCCACCGCCGGGTACTTTCTGCCGCTGTCCCGCTCGGTCGACATGGCCGGGCCGTCCATCGTTTAGATGTGAAGGTCCGCGGGCGCGGGCCGCTGGCTGCGTTCCGCCGAGGCTGTGCGCTCGGGCGGCAGGCCGGATAGGGGAAGGCAGGCTGTGTCGCCTCTGGTCGTGCGCGACGACCCGCGACGAGGACGCCTCGCGCAATGGGGCGCAGCAGGCGCTGCTGGCGCTGCTTCGCGCGGGCGACGGACGTGCGCTCGCGGGCGCGCTGGGCACGGCGCCATCGCTCTCCGTCGCGCGCTACCTGTGGCGTTTGCTGGAGACGATCGAAAGCGAGTTCGCCGCACCGGCGGGGACGCTGTCGACGACGCTGTTCGCGATTCCGGTCATCGTCGTCGCCGGTCTGGCGCAGGAAGATGAGCGCGCCAGGCTGCCGGGCGTGGTCCAGCAGCGCGAGGCGCTCGAGGCGCTGCTGCGCGAGCATCGCGCGCTCGGAGGATGCCAGACCTTCGTGCTGTCAGGATCGCTCGCCGCCGCCGATGCCATCGATCTGCCGCGGCTTCCTCGATTGCTCGCGGGGAGCCGCATCGGCGAGGCGACCGACGCAATGCCGTTGCCGCCGCTCGACCTGCCTGCCGCCGACCTCGATCTGCAGGGCGCGGGTGAGCGCGTGTTCCTGCGCTTCGTCGTCGGTGCCGCGGTCGCCGCGCCGGGTTTCGACCCCCTCGGCGGCAGCGACGTCAGGCAGTGGGGAATGCCTTTATCGCGCCTGCTCGGCGCGGCGCTCGCCAGCCCGGGCGCGTCGGTGCTTGCGCTGCCGCGGCCGCCACAGCGCCTCGTTGCGGCGCTGCGGACGGGCCGCGCGGCGCAGCGCGAGGTCGGTGCGCAGGTCTTCGCGAACAATGGGATCCGCAAGCTGCGCGCGGCGGTCGGCGAACCGACGGCCATCATCAGCGCGCATCGCGCTGCCGAGGCGCCCGGGGGCGGGGAGCTCCGCGTGTCGCTGTCCTCGCCGTTCGAGCCGCGCGATGCCGAAGGGTTTCGCTGTCCAGTCTATCCGTACGAGGCAGTGCGCGATGTCGCCGCGATGCTGGTTTCACTGCTCGCCGATTGCCGGGTTTCGGACATTCGCATCCAGCCTGGCGTGCACGCGGATGTCGAGGGGACGACCGGACTGCGCCTGCTGTTCAAGGACGCCGGCGGCGGCGATCCGGCGGCGCTGCACTGATGCCCGTCGCGGGCCGCAGCGGTGAATGCGGCCCCGCGTTCCACTGGCCGCCCACCGTTCTCCGTCGACGATTCGCTCCCGCGGCGACGCACGCGGCCGATGCCGCTCACGTGCTCGGTCACCCGAGGGTCGCCGAGATACTCGATGCTGCCCGCACCGGAGATCGTCGCGCGCAGGGTCTTCTCGGCATGGAGCACGACCTGGCCGACGCCGCTGACATCCACTGTGGCATGGTCGGCGAGCAGGCGATCGGCGCGATAGTCGCCGGCGCCGGAAATCGAAACATCCTCGGCAACGACGCGCCCCGAGATCCTGGCGTCCAGCGCACCGGAGCCCGAGACGCGCAACTGCGTGGCGTCGAGGCGGTCGATACGCAGCGAAGATCCGCCCGATGCGACGATGCGAAGCGTGTCCGTGCGCAGGGTGGGGGCATCGAGCTTGACGGCACCGGAGAGAGCGATCGCATCGAGCGTCCGGAAATGGATGGTGATGCGCGGTGCAGGATGCTTCGCTCCCGAACCGAACAACCACAGGAAGCTGCGCGGCAGGTGGCGCCCCGCGATCACGAGCCTGCCGTCATGGACCGCGGTCCTGACGGCAGTGCTTCCGACGGGTGACTCGATCTCGACCGATTCGGCGTCGCCCTGGACGAGCGTCACGTCGGCGGTTCCGCCGACGTCGATCCGGTGAAACGGCGCGACGCTGCGGGTTTCCGATGTCATGGTCGCTGCCGTCCCCGTCCCCGTCCCCGTCGCCGTCGCGGGCAGCCGGGCCCGATTGAGGGTGAACCACGCCAGCATCGCCGCGACGACGACGCAGGCGAGGATCAGCAGCGGAAGAAGGAGGGCGCGGCGCATCGGGGGCCTCGGCAGGAATGGGAGTTGGATGCGACGGGGGGCCGAAACGGATTTCCCCGGGCCCGCCCGCGCCGCGCGCCTTTGCCTGCCGGCAGGCGGCGGGACAGCGGTGGCGGAAACTGGGTTGACATTTCAGTTTTGACGGGATACGGTATACGGAATTCCAACAAGCGCAATTCGGCGCTCTGCCAGCCGCGCGACGCCGCAAAGGAGGACCCGTGGAACATTCGAGTCAGCGCATCCGGGTGATTGTCGCGAAAGTCGGGCTCGACGGCCACGACCGGGGTGTCAAGATCGTCGCGCGGACGCTGCGCGATGCCGGAATGGACGTGATCTACACCGGACTGCATCGGACGCCAGAGGAAGTCGTCGAGGCGGCGATCCAGGAGGACGTCGACGTCATCGGCATCAGCATCCTCTCCGGCGCGCACATGACGGTGTTCCCGCGCCTGATCGAGCTTCTCAAGCTGCGCGAGGCCGACGACATCCTCGTCATTGGCGGCGGCGTCATTCCCGACGACGACCTGCCGCGGCTCAGGGCGCTGGGCGTGCGCGAGCTGATGCTGCAGGACACGCCGCCGGCCGCGATCGTCGAGATGGTTCGCCGCGTCGTCGCCGAGCGCGGCCCGCGCTGATCAGGGGGGCGCCGCGATGGAGCAGTGGTCGTTTCCGCCGCGTTTCGACGCGGATTACCTGCCGACCCCGGACTCGCGGTACTGGTTTCCGAAGCGCGAAACCATGGCAGCTGCCGAGCGCGAGCGGGCAATCCTTGCGCGGCTCCAGGCGCTGACCCGCTATGCGTGGGATTCCTCGCCTTTCTACCGCCGCAAATGGGACGAGGCAGGCTTCCACCCGGAGCACCTGCGTTCGCTCGAGGATTTCGAGTCGAAGGTCCCGGTCGTCACCAAAAAGGATCTGCGCGATGCGCAGACGCGCACGCCGCCTTTCGGCGACTACCTGTGCATTCCGGAGCGCGAGGTCCATCACATCCACGGGACGTCGGGCACCACCGGACGCCCGACCGCGTTCGCGATCGGCCGCGGCGACTGGGACGCCGTGGCCAACGCCCACGCGCGGATCATGTGGGGCATGGGCATCCGCCCCGGAGACATCGTGTTCGTCGCGGCGATCTTCAGCCTCTACATGGGCTCGTGGGGCGCGCTCGCCGGCGCCGAGCGCCTGCGCGCCAAGGCGTTTCCGTTCGGAGCCGGTGCGCCGGGCATGACCGCGCGCGCCGCGATGTGGCTCAACCTGTCGAAGCCCGCGGCGCTCTATGCGACGCCGTCGTTTGCGCTGCATCTCGCCGAAGTGGCGCGCAGCGAGGGCTACGACCCGCGCGGTTTCGGCTTGAAGACGATGTTCTTCTCGGGCGAGCCCGGCGCTTCGGTGCCGGGAGTGCGCGACCGCATCGTCTCGGCCTACGGGGCGCACGTCGTCGACTGCGGCTCGATGGCCGAGATGACCCCGTTCATGCACGTCGCCGGCAGCGCGCAGACCGACGGCATGCTGTGCTGGCAGGACATCGTCTACACCGAGGTCTGCGATCCGCGGACATTCCGCCGCGTTCCCTACGGCCAGCGCGGCACGCCGGTGTATACGCACCTCGAACGCACGTCGCAACCGATGATCCGGCTGGCGTCCGGCGACCTGACGCTGTGGGAGGATGGCCCGAATCCCTGCGGACGCACGTACCCGAGGTTGCCGCAGGGCATCTTCGGCCGGATCGACGACATGTTCACCATCCGCGGCGAGAACGTCTATCCGAGCGAGGTCGACGCGGTGCTGAACCAGCTCGCCGGCTACGGCGGCGAGCACCGCATCGTGATCACCCGCGACGGCGCGATGGACGAGCTCCTGATCCGCGTCGAGATCGCGCCGGCCGGCGACGACGAGGCCGGGCGGACGGCATTGCGCGACGAGGCCGCACACCGCCTGCAGAAGATGCTCGGGCTGCGCTCGCGAATCGAGGTCGTCGCGCCGGGGACGTTCCCGCGCACCGATTTCAAGGCGCGGCGCGTCGTCGACGATCGGGAGGTGTTCCGCGACATGAACGCCCGCCTCAACGCCTAGGCCACGCGCGCGTCCGCGCAAATGGCTCGAACGACCACCGGCGATGGCCTACATCCCCTCGCGTGAACTCGAAGCGGGCGTCCTGGCGGGCGACACGCGCGCCATCGCGCGCCTGCTGACGCGTGCCGAGTCGGGTGTCGACGAGGCGCGGGCGAGTCTCGACGCGATGTACCGGCATGCCGGTCGTGCCCACGTCGTCGGCATCACCGGGGTGCCGGGCAGCGGCAAGTCGACGCTGGTCGCGAGGCTCGCCACCGCCATGCGGGCGGACCGCCGCAAGGTCGCGGTCGTCGCGGTCGATCCGTCGAGCCCGTTCTCCGGTGGCGCGATCCTGGGCGATCGCATCCGCATGGGTGAGCTCGCCGGCGATCCCGGCGTATACGTGCGCAGCATGGCCACCCGGGGCGCGCTCGGCGGACTGGCGAGGGGAACGCTCGAGGCCGTCGACATCCTGGATGCTGCCGGCTTCGACGTCGTGATGATCGAAACCGTCGGCGTCGGCCAGAACGAGGTCGACGTCGTGCGCGCCGCGCACACGACCGTCGTCGTGTCCGCGCCGGGGCTGGGCGACGACATCCAGGCGATCAAGGCGGGGATCCTCGAAATTGCCGACATTCACGTCGTCAGAAAGTGCGACAGGCCGGACGCGAACAAGACGATCGCCGAGCTGAAGAACATGCTCGCCATGGGCCTTCGTCCCGGCGCGGGGGAAGCCGGAACAGGATCCGCCCCGGATCTTTCGCCGTGGCGGCCGCCGGTGGTGGCGACCAGCTCGCTGCGCGACGAAGGGGTGTCGGAGCTCCTCGCGGCGATCGACCGTCACCGCGGCGCGCTGGAGGCGAGCGGCGAAATCGGCGTGCGGCGGGAGCTGATCGCCGAGTGTCGGATGCTCGCCGCGGGGGAGCAGCTCCTGCGCGACCAGTTCGCGACACATCGTGATGGCAAAGTCTCGGCGCTGCTGCGCGACGTGAAGGCACGCGTGCTGTCGCCCCATTCCGCCGCGCGCGCATTGCTGCGCGACCTGAACATCGGAGGTGAAGAATGAACGATTCCCCCGCCCGCGCATCCGCGGGACCGGACCCGCAGACGCGCGATGCGCTCGCCAGGCAGGTCGAGGCGTGGGAGGGCGACGAGGTCGCGAAATTCGTCGCCCGCGCGCCCGAGCGCGCTACCGAGTTCGCCACCCTCGGCGGATTTCCGGTCAAGCGCACCTACACGGCGCTGGACATCGCCGACACGCCGCTGTCCGACATCGGCCTGCCGGGCCGGTACCCGTTCACGCGGGGCCCGTACCCGACGATGTACCGCGGCCGGCTGTGGACGATGCGTCAGATCGCGGGCTTCGGTACGGCCGAGGACACGAACCTGCGCTTCAAGTACCTGATCGCCCAGGGCCAGACGGGGCTGTCGACGGACTTCGACATGCCCACGCTGATGGGCTACGACAGCGACCATCCGATGAGCGAAGGCGAGGTCGGCCGCGAGGGCGTGGCCATCGACACCCTGGCCGACATGGAGCACCTGTTCGACGGCATCGACCTCACGAAGATCTCGGTGTCGATGACGATCAATCCCAGCGCGTGGATCCTGCTCGCCATGTACGTCGCACTGGCGCAAAAGCGCGGCTACGACCTCAACCAGCTGTCGGGGACGATCCAGGCCGACATCCTGAAGGAATACCAGGCGCAGAAGGAGTGGGCGTTCCCGGTGGCGCCGTCGGTGCGCATCGTCCGCGATTGCATCACCTACTGCGCGCGCAACATGAAGCGCTACAACCCGATCAACATCTCGGGCTACCACATCTCCGAGGCCGGCGGCTCGCCGCTGGACGAGGTGGCGTTCACGATGTGCAACCTGATCACCTACGTCGAGGAGGTGCGGAAGACCGGGATGCATGTCGACGAGTTCGCGCCGCGGCTCGCGTTCTTCTACGTCTGCCAGGCGGATTTCTTCGAGGAGATCGCCAAGTTCCGCGCCGTGCGCCGGGTCTACGCCAAGATCATGCGCGAGCGCTTCGGCGCCGAGAATCCCGAGTCGATGCGGCTGCGCTTCCACTGCCAGACCGCCGCGGCGTCGCTGACCAAGCCGCAGTACCAGATCAACGTCGTGCGCACCGGATTGCAGGCGCTCGCCGCCGTGCTCGGCGGCGCGCAGAGCCTGCACACCAACGGCATGGACGAGGCTTTCGCGATCCCGACCGAGCAGGCGATGAAGATCGCGCTGCGCACCCAGCAGATCGTCGCCGACGAGAGCGGCGTCGCCAATGTCGTCGATCCTCTGGGTGGGTCGTATTTCGTCGAGAGCCTGACCACCCAGTACGAGCGCGCGATCTTCGGCGTGATCGACGAGGTCGACCGCAACGGCGGCACGATCAAGCTGACGCAGGAAGGGTGGTTCCAGCGCCGCATCGCCGACTTCGCCTACGAGACCGCACTGAAGAAGGCCAATGGAGAGAAGCCGGTGATCGGGGTCAACAAGTACGTCGATCCGCAGGAGAAGTTCGACATCGAGCTCCATCCGTACGATCCGTCGACCGCGACGCGGCAGATCGCGCGCCTCGATCGCGTGCGCCGCGAGCGCGACAACGCGCAGGTGAGCGCGCTGCTCGAGCGGCTGGTCGAGGTGGCGAGGAACGAGAGCGAGAACATCATGCCGGTCACGATCGAGCTCGTCGCCGCCGGCGCGACGATGGGCGACATCATCGAGAAGCTGAAGGGCCTGTGGGGAACGTACCGCGAGACTCCGGTGTTTTGATGGGGTCCAGGCGATGAGCGCGCCACGCAGCGTCGCCGGGTGGATCGCGCGCTTCATCGCGGCACGCGGACCTGCGCGGGTGTTCGGGCTGCAGGGCGGCCACATTCAGCCGATCTGGGACGAGCTCGGACGCGCCGGCGTGCCGATCGTCGACGTGCGCCACGAGGGGGCCGCCGTGCACATGGCTGCGGCGCATGCCCTCCTGACCGGCGAGCCGGGTGTGGCGCTGGTGACTTCCGGCCCCGGGGTGACGAACTGCGTGACGTCGATCGCCAACGCGGACCTCGAGCGCGCACCGGTGCTCGTCATCGGGGGCTGCCCGCCCGCGCGCCAGGAGCACATGGGTCCGCTGCAGGGAACCCCGCATGTCGACCTCCTGCGGCCGGTGACCCGAAGCGCCCGCACGCTCCGCACCGCCGAGCATGTCGTCCGCGAGCTCGACCAAGCGCTCGCCCGCGCGCAGGGATCGGACGGTCTTCCCGGGCCGGTGTACGTCGAGATTCCCACCGACGTGCTGCGCACGAAGATCGCCGACGCGGCCGTGCTGTCCGAATACCTGCGGCGCCGCCCGGCCTCGCGGCCTCTGCCCGATCCGGCCGCGATCGAGCGTGCCGCGCAGCTGCTGTGCCGCGCGCGGCGGCCGCTGGTCATCAGCGGCCGCGGTGCGACGGAGGCGGGCGCCGCGCTCGCGTCACTGCTCGACGCCAGCGGTGCCGTGTATCTCGACACGCAGGAATCCCGCGGCATCCTCCCCGCCGGCCATCCGGCCCACGTCGGGGCCATGCGCGGGGCGGCGATGCGCGATGCCGACCTCGTGCTGACCGTCGGGCGCAAGCTCGACTACCAGCTGGGCTATGGATCGCCCGCCGCATTTCCCGGTGCGCGCTTCGTGCGCATTTCCGCGTACGCTGCCGAGCGCGACGACAATCGACCGGGCGAGGTCGCCGTCGCCGGCGACGTCTCGGCAGCGCTGACGCAGCTCGCTGTGGCGATCCGGGGTCATCCGCGGGCGCTCGATGTCGAGTGGCGCGACGCGCTGCGCAGCCGACACGCCGAGCGCTCGCAGCGCCATGTCGCCACGCTGGCGAAGCTGCCCCCGGGCGCGGACGGACGGATGCATCCCAACCGGATCTTCGCGGCACTTTCGGGACTGCTCGCCGACGATGCGATCGGCATCGCTGACGGTGGCGACATCCTGAGCTTCGCGCGCCTCTCGCTTGCGACCGGCACCTACCTCGACGCCGGCGCCTTCGGCTGCCTGGGCGTGGGCGTTCCCTACGCGAATGCCGCGGCGCTGGCGTTTCCCGGCCGCCGTGTCGTGGCCGTCTGCGGCGATGGCGCCTTCGGCCTGCATGCGATGGAGATCGACACCGCGGCCCGCCATGGGTGCAAGGCGGTGTTCGTCATCGCGAACAACGCGGCCTGGAACATCGAGCGTGTCGACCAGCAGCTGAACTACGGCGGACGCGTCTCGGGGACGCTGCTCGGCGATTCGGACTATGCGGCGATGGCTCGCGCGTTCGGGCTGCACGCCGAGCGCGTCGCCGATCCCGCGGAGCTCGAGGCTGCGCTGGCGCGCGCGTTCGACAACGCGCCGGCGCTGGTCGACGTCGTCGTCACCCGCGATACCGTCTCCTCCGATCTCGAGAAAGGCTTGAGCATCGTTCCCGACTGGCAGCCGCTTGCCGCGTGGGACAATGCCGAGCGCGCGCGCTTCGGCCAGGGCTGACGCGCGCGGCGCGGCGCACCTCGCGCGGCCATCCGATCCACGACGGCACGGCGCATGACCCAGGGCCTGATCCTCGATTACCTGCAGCATTCACCCGACGTCGGTCGCGGGGCCGCGCTGGCGGCACGCGGCGCGATCATCGGCCGCTCCACCGTCGGCGCACACCCGGTGCTTGCCGCGTACGCGACCATACGCGCCGACGGCGAGGCGATCCGCATCGGCGCGAACGCATGGTTCGGCGAGCATGCGACGGTCCATATCGCCGACAGCGTCATGGGCGCGGTGGTCGGCGACGATGTCACGGTGGGGCGTTACGGCCTGGTTCACGCCTGCACGCTGGCGGACGGCGTCGTCGTCGGCGAGTCGGCGGTCGTCATGGACGGCGCGAGCGTCGGGCAGGGCGCGCTGGTCGCGGCGGACAGCGTCGTGCCGCCGCGCAAGGAGCTGCCGGGGGGCTTCGTCTACGCGGGCCATCCGGCCAGGGCGGTGCGCGCGATCGAGCCGGGCGAGCTTGCGGGGATCGCGCGCGACCTGCGGGCAGGCATCGTTGCGCCGCTGCTCGCCTCGACACGGCTGCCGGCATGGGCGGAGCTCGTGTCGGGCCTCGTCGACGGCCCCGGTCCGCTGCGCCCGCAGGACGGGCGGTCGCCGACGATCGCGCGCGCCTACCTCGCACCCACGTCGATCGTCGCGGGCGCCGTCGAGGTTGCCGACGATTCGAGCGTGTTCTTCGGCTGCGCGTTGTCGGCCGGCGACGGGAGGATCGTCATCGGACCGCGCAGCAACGTGCAGGACAATTCGATCCTCGCGACCGATCGCCGACGCGGCGACCTGGTGCTGGGCGCAGGAGTCACGATCGGGCACAACGTCGAGATGGGCTCCGCGATCATCGGCGACGGCGTGCTGATCGGCATGGGCGCGCGGCTGGGCGACGAGGTCGTCGTCGAAGCCGGGGCGTGCATTGCCGCGGGTGCGTGGGTCGACCCGGGCACGGTCGTCCCGGCGGGCTGGATCTGGGCCGGGCGCCCGGCGCGCGCGTTTCGCGAGATCAAGGATTCCGAGCGTCGCGAGTTCGCGCGCGCGGGCGAGGTCTACGTCCGCTATGCGAACGCCTATCGCTAGCTCGGGGCTTCAACCGGCGTCGGCAGCACCATCTGCACGTTGACCGCGGCGTGCTGCAGGTGTGCACGCACCAGCGCGGCGGCAGCGTCCCCGTCGCGGTTCGCGATCGCGCGCAGGATCTGCTCGTGCTCGACCCAGATCGCCTTGCGGTATTCGCGGTGCTGCAGCACTTCGCGCATTGCGCGCCGGAGGTGATTCCAGAGCTCCGCCATGAGCTCGACGAACAGCCGATTGCGCGACAGCTCATAGATGTACATGTGGAACTGCATGTCGGCTGCGATCAGCTCGGCAATGGAGTTGTCGTGGACCGCCGCGTGTCCTGCGCGGATCATCTGCCCGCCCCGTGCAAGGTCTTCGGCGGTCGCGTTGCGGGCGGCGAGCGTCGCCGCGAGCGGCTCGATCCCCAGCCGCAGCTCGTAGATCGAGCGCATGAAATCGCGGTCCAGCGGCGCGACCATCAGGCCGCGGCGGCCCGCTTCGGCGACGAACTTCTGCTGCTTGAGGAGCAGCAGGGCCTGTCCGACCGGCTGCCGCGACACCGAAAGCTTCCGTGCCACCGATTCCTGGGTGAGCCGCTCGCCCGGCTCCAGCCTTCCGTCGCAGATCGCGTCGAGGATCGCGCGGTAGACCTGCTCGACGATCGTCGGCGACGGCTGCAGGGATTCGATCGTCGACTTTTGCAGCGCGTTCGGCGTGGAGCTCATGTGCGCGATGATACCTGCGGGAGCCGAGTCACCGCTTCGCCGGGCCGAACCGGATGTCGCCGTACCAGGCTTCGGCATGGCCCCCGGTATTGTCGGTGTCGGTGAAGACCCCGACGGCGGTGAGCCTGCCCGGTTCCTCGCCGAACGCGCGCAGGAAATCGGCGCGCACGTCGCGCGTGAGCGACTGCCATGCACCGACGCCGCGCGCGCCGCTCGCCGCGACGACCATCTGCACACGGCGCGTCCGCGGGTTCGGGATCACGGTGCCGACCGGGTCGCGGTTCGCCCAGACGTAGATCAGCGTCGCATAGGGCAGCTCGCGTCCCGACAAGGCCTTCGACAGGCCGTAGACGCCGCGCTCGAGCAGGGGGAGCTTCGACTTGTCGCCGTCGAACTCGAGCACCAGGCGCGCGGGTGCATCCTCGGTCGACGCGAGCCTCGGGTCGGCGTCCGCGATCAGTTCGGCGATCTTCCACCGCCACGTGGCAATCGGCGTGGCCTGCACATCGATGTCGGTGGCGATGGCGAGTACGCTCGCAGCGTTGTCGGCGGCCGCGTGGAGCACGACCGTGCCGGCGTCATCGACCAGCTCGTAGCTCGTGGGCCGCTTGCGATCGGAGATCGACAGCGGCTCCCACGGCGCCGCCGATCCTCCCGCCGTCATGCGCGAGAACGCCGCGATCGGTCCTGGGGTGCGCTGCACGGCGGCCTGCGGCGCGACCCCCTGCGCCAGCGGCGCCGCAAAAGGCAGCGCGATCAGGCAGGCGAGGGCAACGGTCGGCAAGGGGCGGAGCCAGCGCCACGCGCAGGCGCCGGACGATGCGGGATGGAACGGTTGCGCATGGCCAGGCATCAGGACGGGTCCAGCAGCGGCGGGGCCGTCGTGCGGCCCGGTATAATCGCCCCGTGTCGCGCCCGCAGTCCATCCCGTCGGCGCCGTTATCCCCATCGATCCCCCATAAGTCTCGACCGCGTACCCGCCGGCGCCGATTTGCCGAATGACTGCAACGTCGTCATCGAAATCCCGATGCATGGCGAGCCCATCAAGTACGAGGTGGACAAGGATACCGGCGCGGTGTTCGTCGACCGCTTCATGTCGACGTCGATGCACTATCCATGCAACTACGGCTACATACCACAAACGTTGTCCGATGACGGCGATCCCTGCGACGTCCTCGTGCTGTCGCCGGTTCCGCTGATCACGGGCGTCGTCGTGCGGTGCCGGCCGATCGGCATGCTGAAGATGGAAGACGAGGCGGGTGGCGATGCGAAGATCCTCGCCGTGCCGATCGACAAGCTGTCGTCGCTCTACCGGACGGTCGAGACGCCGCGTGACCTCGCGGAGATCCAACTCGCGCAGATTGCGCATTTCTTCGAGCACTACAAGGATCTGGAGCCCGGAAAGTGGGTGCGCCTTTCCGGCTGGGTCGGGCCCGAGGAAGCAAAAGCGGAAATCGTCGCCAGCGCCAAGCGCTTCCGCAGCAGGCAACGCGCCGGAAAGGCCTGAGATTCCTCTCGGTGGGCGCAGCGCGGGGGCTGGTGCCGGTGGCGCGTTGCTGCCCGCGCTGTTCGTCGTCCTCTGGAGCACCGGGTTCATCGCGGCGCGCTATGGACTGCCGTATGCGCCCCCGCTGAAATTCCTGTTGCTGCGCTTCACGCTCGTCGCCGCGCTGATGGGTGCCGTGACGCTGGCGAGCGGGGCGAGATGGCCGCGGGACTGGCGGCAGATCGGCCACGCGGCGATCGCCGCCTGGCTCGTGCACGGGCTCTATCTCGGGGGCGTGTTCGCATCGATCGCCGGCGGAATGCCCGCGGGCACGAGTGCGATGCTGGTGGGGCTGCAGCCGATCCTGACGGTGTTTCTCGCCCGCGTCTGGCTTTCCGAGCGCGTGGCCGCGCGGCAATGGCTGGGGCTCGTGCTGGGGCTCGCCGGCGTGTACCTGGTCGTGCGCAACAAGCTCGGCCACGACGCCGGCGGCGCGACGCTCATTCCGATCATCGTTGCGCTCGTCGGCATCAGTGTCGGGACCCTCTACCAGAAGAGGCACGCGTCCCACATCGATCTGCGGGCGGGTGCGGCGATCCAGTTCACCGCCTGCGCGCTGGTCTACGCGCCGGTCGTCGCCCTCACCGAGCCGCAACCGATCCAGTTCACCGGCGCGTTCCTGTTCGCCCTGGGCTGGTCGGTCATCGTGCTGTCGGTCGGCGCGATCAGCCTGCTGTACTGGCTGCTGCGACGCGGCGCGGCGGCCGATGTCGCGCGGCTGTTCTATCTGGTGCCGCCGGTGACCGCCCTGATGGCCTACCTGCTCTTCGGCGAGAAGCTGGGTGTCACCGCATTTGCCGGCATGGGCCTGATCGCAGTCGGCGTCGCCTTGGCACGGCGCGGTTCGGACGCGGGCCGCATCGTTCGCGAAGGATCCTGACGACCGCGACCGGGTCGACGTCCGCGACCCAGGTCGTCGATCGGGCGCGGATTCGCTCAGGCGGCGACGACGCGGGTCCCTGCGATGCGGTCGTGCAGGAACTGGCCGTCGCGATCGAAGAGCGCCCAGCAGTAATTGACGAGCATGAAGGCGAGCGCATTGCGCGCATGCCCCGTCGGGTGCAGGGCCGCATATGCGGCCAGCGCCATCGCCGGTCCGATCCACGCGGCCACGTAGCGCAGCAGCGCCTGCCGCCAGGTCACCGTTCCCCCGTCCCGGTCGACCAGCCGCAGGCGCCAGGTCTTCTGCGGCAGCGTGCGACGGCCCCTGCTCCAGCACCACGCGTAATAGAGCGCGGTGCCCCCGACCAGCGCGCAGCCCATCAATGCGCGGGCGAACGGCTGCGGAACGAGCAGCTGGTGCGACGACGATCCGACCGGGGACACCAGCGGCAGCAAGGCGAATCCGACCCCGAAGGCCATTGCGATCAGCAGCAGCGCTTCGTACGCCAGCGCGCCGATGCGTCGCGTCAGCTTCGCGGCAGGCGGGGGCTGCAGGGTCCCGCCGGGACTCCCGGCCGGACCCGGCCGCGCGATCGACGGATCGCTCACCGGCCGGGCGGAGCCGGCGACGGCGCGGGCGCGATGGGCGTCGTCGGCACGACGGCCCTGGGCGGCGGCGCGGGGCTGGGTGCTCCCGGCGTCGTGCCCGCGGGTCCCGGCGCGCGGGCGGCGCCCGGCATCGTCGGGTCGGGGTTTGGCGCCTGCGGAGCGGGAGCGGGAGGGGGAGGGGGAGGAGGCGTGGTGCCGGCCGGCCGGGCGGCCGAATTCCTGGCAGCGAGCGCACGCTTCTGTTCCGGCGTCAGGCGTTCGTACTCGCGCCACTTCTCGCGCACCTCGCTTTTCTTCTCCGGAGGCAACGACTTGAGCGACTTGTAGCGCGCGCGGGCGGCCTTGCGCTGCTCGGGGGAGAGCTCGGCCCATGAGCGCATCTGGGTCTGGATCCGCTGCTGCGCTTCCGGCTGCATCTTCGGGTAGCGGCGCGCAACCCCCAGCCATTGCTGCTTTTGCGTGGTGTCGAGCCGGTTCCAGTCCGGGGCGAGCGGCGCGAGCACCTGCTGCTCCTGAGGGGTCAGCTCGTTCCAGGACGGAGACTTGAGGGTGATCTGAGCCTGCGCGACCGAAACCGCGAGCACCAGACCGGCGCCCGCCGCGATCAGTTTTCGGACGAGGTCTTGAGCCAATTCTGGAATCCCCGGTCCAGATAGGCATCGATCGGCAGGTCGGAGGCGAGAAGCTGCGTATCGATCTCCGCGAATTCCCGAACCTGCTGCACCGCATGCCATTGCTGCAAACCAAAGCCGATTCCGCCGAGCAGCATGGCCAGCGCCAACCAGCGGACGGCAGCCCCGTAGCCGGGATGGCGGCCCCCCGAACGCCCGCCGCCGGCGCCTTCAAGCACCGCCTCGCTGGCACCGACGGGCTGCGCCGCCAATCCGGCGAGCGCCCGCGCGCGCGCCTGCTGGAGCCTGTACGCGGTCCCCGGCTTGATGTCGTCGGCGCCACGATCGAGGTGGCGGGTCAGCTTCCTGGCGAATTCGGCGTCACGATCGGTCATGGGTTCACCCCTCGAGCCTTCAGCATTTCGGCCAAGGCATGGACGGCTCGCGAGCAGTGGGTCTTGACACTGCCCTCCGAGCAGCCCATCGCCGCCGCGGTCTCCGCGACGTCGAACTCCTCCCAGTAACGCAACAGGAACGCCTCGCGTTGACGTGCCGGCAGCCTGGAAAGCGCCTGCTCGATCACCCCTACGGTCTGCATCTGCTCGACGATTCCGGCGGGATCGGTCGTGGCATTCGAATCCGATCTTGCCTGCAAAGTTTCCAGCGGGTCGTAATCGTCGTCCTTTTCCTCCTTGTTCCCGAACGCCGAGAGCAGGGTCGTCCACGTCGATCGTACCTTTTGCCGCCGGAAATGGTCGTGGATGGTGTTCTGGAGAATGCGCTGGAACAGCATCGGCAGTTCCGCAGCCGGCTTGTCCGCGTAATTCTCCGTCAGCTTGAGCATCGCGTCCTGGACGATGTCGAGCGCCGCATCCTCGTCCCGGACGGCGAACATCGCCTGCTTGAATGCGCGGCGCTCGGATTGCGCCAAAAAACCCGAAATTTCCGCTGGGGCAGCCAGTTTGTGGAGTCCGTCGATGAGCGCGGCGATTATACGGCCGGGTCCCGCGACGACCGGGCCGGATCGTACGCAGGACGCGATGTTGCGGCGTAGCAATCCGATCCTTGACCGGCGGGGACATTTCCCGGTATCGTGATTGCTTCCGGTCGAGAGACTGGAATGCTGTATTGCAGCAAAGGCCGCAGAAGCTCCCTCCGCGACGCCACAAGCGTCAACGAGCCTCCCTGGAGCGCGGTCGCAGTTGCCCCAATCGCGGCTTTCTATCCGATCGAGCCTTGGCGGGCGCGCGCTCCACGCGAGTGCGACCGGCAGCACTGACGGGGCCTTCACGCCATTTGCGGCGCGGGCCATCACTTACCGGCACGAGGCGGCAATCATGCAACTGACGGGTGCGGAAATCCTCATACGCTGTCTGCAGGAGGAAGGCGTCGAATACGTCTTCGGATACCCTGGCGGCGCGGTCCTCAACATCTACGACGAGCTGTTCAAGCAGACGAAGGTCAAGCACGTCCTGGTCCGGCACGAGCAGGGTGCCGTGCACGCGGCCGACGGCTATTCGCGCTCGTCGCAGAAGATCGGCGTCGCGCTGGTGACCTCCGGTCCCGGAGTGACCAATGCGGTCACGGGCATCGCCACCGCATACATGGACTCGATCCCGATGGTCGTGATCACCGGCCAGGTTCCGACCAACGCCATCGGGCAGGATGCGTTCCAGGAATGCGACACCGTCGGCATCACGCGCCCCTGCGTCAAGCACAATTTCCTGGTCAAGGACGTGGCCGAGCTTGCGGTGACGGTCAAGAAGGCCTTTTACCTCGCGACGACCGGTCGTCCCGGGCCGGTGCTGGTCGACGTTCCCAAGGACGTCTCGCAGGCCCTGGCCGAATACAGCTATCCGAAATCGGTCACGCTGCGCTCCTACAATCCCGTGACCAAGGGACACGCCGGCCAGATCAAGAAGGCCGTGCAGCTGCTGCTCGAGGCGAAGCGCCCGATGGTGTACGCGGGCGGCGGCGTGGTGTTGAACGACGCGGCGGAATCACTGACCCGGCTCGTACGGTTGCTGGGTTTCCCCTGCACGAACACCCTGATGGGCCTGGGCGGCTTCCCGGCGACCGATCCCCAGTTCACCGGCATGCCGGGGATGCACGGAACCTACGAATCGAACATGGCGATGCAGAACTGCGACGTCCTGTTCGCCGTTGGCGCGCGCTTCGACGATCGCGTCATCGGCAACCCCGAGCATTTCTACCGCCCCGACCGCAAGATCATCCACATCGACATCGACCCGTCGTCGATTTCCAAGCGGGTCAAGGTCGACATCCCCATCGTCGGCTACGTCCGCGACGTCCTCGACGAAATGGTCAAGATCGTCGAGTCGTCGCCGTCACGGCCCGATCCGGCGACGCTCAAGGCATGGTGGGGGCAGATCAAGGAGTGGCAGCGCAAGGACTGTCTGCGCTACGACCGCGACAGCAAGCTGATCAAGCCCCAGTTCGTCGTCGAGAAGCTCTACGAGGTCACCGGCGGCGACGCGTTCATCACCTCCGACGTCGGCCAGCACCAGATGTGGGCGGCGCAGTACTACAAGTTCGACAAGCCGCGGCGCTGGATCAATTCCGGCGGACTGGGCACGATGGGCTTCGGCCTGCCCGCGGCCATGGGGGTGCAGCTCGCCAATCCGCAGGCGACGGTTGCCTGCGTGACGGGCGAGGCATCGATCCAGATGTGCATCCAGGAGCTGTCGACGTGCAAGCAGTACCACCTGCCGGTCAAGCTCGTGAACCTGAACAACCGCTACATGGGCATGGTGCGCCAGTGGCAGGAGTTCTTCTACGGCAACCGCTATGCCGAATCGTACATGGACGCGCTGCCGGATTTCGTGAAGCTCGCCGAGGCCTACGGCCACGTCGGCATCAGGATCGAGAATCCGGCCGACGTCGAAGGCGCACTGCGCGAAGCCTTCGCGCAGAAGGAGCGCCTGGTGTTCCTCGACTTCATCACCGACCAGACCGAGAACGTGTTTCCGATGGTGCCCGGCGGCAAGGGGCTGACCGAGATGATCCTGGCGGAGGAGCTATGACTGCGTGTGCAAAGCTGCTGCGCGGGCCGTCGGCGTCGTTGGTTCCTCGCTCGGCGCTCGCTGTACCTCCGGAGTACGATCTCGCGCCTCGCTGCGGGCCGCCTGGCATCCGGCCCTGCTCGCGACGCTTTTCGTCACGCGGCCGGGCAATGTCGACATGAGGCACATCCTTTCCATCCTGGTCGAGAACGAGGCCGGCGCGCTGTCCCGGATCTCGGGGCTCTTTTCCGCACGCGGCTACAACATCGAGTCGCTGACGGTCGCGCCGACCGAGGACCCGACGATGTCCCGCATGACGATCGTCACCAGCGGTTCCGACGACGTGATCGAACAGATCACCAAGCAGCTGAACAAGCTGGTCGAGGTCGTCAAGGTGGTCGACCTGACCGAAGGCAGTCACATCGAGCGCGAGCTGATGCTGGTCAAGGTGCGCGCCGCGGGCAAGGACCGCGACGAGATGAAGCGCCTCGCCGACATCTTCCGCGGGCGCATCCTCGATGTCACCGACAAGAGCTACACGATCGAGCTCACCGGAACCGGCTCGAAACTCGACGCTTTCCTGGAGGCGATCGAGCCCGGCGTGATACTGGAAACCGTGCGCACCGGAGCGTCGGGAATCGGGCGCGGCGAACGGATACTGCGGATCTAGGAACGAGCCCCCACTCGCCCTTCGGGCACCCTCTCCCCGCGCCGCGGGGAGAGGGCCGGGGTGAGGGGGAAACGACAACGAAGAGGACTACACGATGAAGGTTTATTACGAGAAGGACGCTGATCTCTCGCTGATCAAGGGCAAGAAGGTCACGATCGTCGGCTATGGCTCGCAGGGACACGCGCATGCGCAGAACCTGAACGACTCGGGCGTCAAGGTGACGGTGGGGCTGCGCAAGGGCGGAGCGTCCTGGGACAAGGCGAAGAAGGCGGGGCTGAAGGTCGCCCAGGTCGGCGACGCGGTCAAGGGCGCCGATGTGGTGATGATGCTGATGCCCGACGAGAACATCGCCGAGGTCTACGGCGCCGAGGTCGAGCCGAACATACGCAAGGGTGCCGTGCTCGCGTTCGCGCACGGTTTCAACATTCACTACGGTCAGGTCGCGCCGCGCGCCGGCCTCGACGTGGTCATGGTCGCGCCCAAGGCCCCCGGGCACACGGTCCGCTCCACCTACGCCGGCGGCGGCGGCGTGCCGATGCTGATCGCGGTGCACCAGGACGCGTCGGGCAAGGCGCGCGACGTCGCGCTGTCCTACGCGGCGGCGATCGGCGGCGCGCGCGCCGGCGTGATCGAGACCAACTTCCGCGAGGAGACCGAGACCGACCTGTTCGGCGAACAGGCGGTTCTATGCGGCGGGCTGGTCGAGCTGATCAAGGCCGGTTACGAGACGCTCACCGAGGCAGGATACGCGCCGGAGATGGCGTACTTCGAGTGCCTGCACGAGGTCAAGCTGATCGTCGACCTGATCTACGAGGGCGGCATCGCCAACATGAACTATTCGATCTCCAACAACGCCGAGTACGGCGAGTACGTGACCGGCCCGAAGATCGTCACGCCGGAGACCAAGCGTGCAATGCGCGAGGCGCTGACGCGGATCCAGACGGGCGAGTACGCGAAAGACTTCATCCTCGAGAACCGTGCCGGTGCGCCGGTGCTGAAGTCGAGGCGGCGACTCACCGCCGAGCATTCGATCGAGCAGGTCGGCGAGAAGTTGCGCTCGATGATGCCCTGGATCAAGAAGAACAAGCTCGTCGACCAGTCCCGCAACTGAGACACAATTCAGGCGCAACTGAAACCTGCCTCGCGCGGGCCGACGGTATACTTGACGATCGGCCTGCATCGGGGAGGGTGGCATGGCGTTCCCGCGTCGTCAGAAAGGGTGGCTCGGCCTGATCGGCCTGGTGTTCGCCCTGGTGATCGTCGCCCTGCTGGCGCGCACGATCCTCAAGGAATACGGCCTGTTCAAGGATCCCGAGGCCCAGGCGAAGAGCGCGAAGGCCCCGGCCAACGAGACCGAGGAGGCCGGGTCCGTGACGCCACGCAATGCGCTCGAGCGCGCGCGGGCGCTGCAGGGGCAGGTCCAGCAGCAGGCGATCGACGAAGAGAAGCGCATCGACGCCGCCATTCCGAAGTGACGTTGCCCCGACCCACGACCTTGGCACCCTACCCGCATCCGATCATCGCCCGCGAGGGTTGGCCGTTCCTGCTCGCCGCCCTGGTCATCGCGCTCGCGCTGTCCTTTGCGTCGTGGTGGCTTCTGGCGGCGCTCGCGTGGATCGCGTTCGCGTTCATCCTGCAGTTCTTCCGCGATCCGCCGCGCGAAATTC
>DATIQL010000209.1:0-11468 GCA_035470905.1 Casimicrobiaceae bacterium | reverse complement strand
CAGGCGATGTTGCCGGCGTCGGACAGTGCGTTGATATCGGTTGCTGCTGGCGTGGTGGTAGGGAACGAGATCCACTGGGGAGGCGGGTTATGAAGAAGCTGACCTTGGCGGCGGCAGTACTCGGACTTGCGGCGATGGTGTTCGGGGCGGAGGCGACGTCGAGCGGAAAGATGTCGCTGGACATTTCCAAGGCCGAGCCACGACAGGTGGAAGAGGCACCGCAGCAGGCGATCGTGCGCGACTATGGCAAGGCCTGGCAGAACATGAGTGCGGCACTGGAGCAGAATCGCGCGGACCTGCTGGGGCCGTCGTTCACGGGCTTCGCGAAGGATAAGCTGACGAAGGCGATCGAGGATCAGAAGAAGAATGGGTTGAAGCGGAAATACATCGATCGCGGACACAAGCTGCAGGTGGTGTTCTATTCCGTGGAAGGCTCGGCAATGGAGCTGAGGGACACGGCGCAGGTGGAAATACAACTGCTGGATGGGTCGAAGGTCGTGCATAGCGAGCAGGCGACGGTGAACTACGTAGCGCTGTTGACGCCCACGGAAAACAGCTGGAAGGTGAGAATGCTGGAGGCAGAACCCCAGTAATTATTTTCGGTCTTCAGTAATCAGTGGCGAGGGGCGAAAATCGCCCCTTTTCTTTTTTTGGCGAGGTCGGAAGGCTAGGCGAGCGGTGCTCGCCGTCTCACGGGCGATGGCGCCCGGGGCTCCGCAAATCAGGCCATCCTGGGGCTCCGAAAGTTAGGTCACTGGCCGTATGGACGTACTTTGGGTGGCACTGCTGTTTAGTGGGGGGTGGGCGCGAAGTCAGAAATTTCCGATAAAATGACAATAAGGGGTAAGGAATCGTGAACTTTATGGTCCCTGTCCCGTCGAAAGATAGAGTGATTCTCAAGCAGGCGGTTGCGCATCCAACCTCTTGTGGAACGGTTGGTTTCCTCGATGACCTTTAATTCGCGACTCTCTGCCCTGCTGTTATTGGCGTTTTCTGTAAACGCGGGATTCTACACGAACGCGGGGCAATGTCCACCGCGCTACGGGAATGCCGGATGCGGGGCCTCGAGGGACGGCGGCTGGCCTGCGCCGCCGCCGGCTGTGGCGCTTCGTCGGGCCTGCCGGAGTCTGATCCCGCGCTCCGGCGGATTCGTCGCCTGCGCATTGTGCCGACGCCGGCGGGCCCCTAGGATCGATCGTGCCGGAACCGCCAACCTGCGATCGAAATGTGAGTCGCGCGAATCCGGAGCGACCGCCCGCCGCATCGAATCAACGACTGGCCCCGAATCGAGAACAAGGAGACTGGCGATGAAGCACTACGAAATGGACCTGCCCCGCACCGCGTTCGGGCTCGCCGCCGCCGCACTGACGGCGCTCACCATCGGCGTCGCGGTCGTCTGGCCGGCAAGTGCCGAAGCGAACCGCGCGAGCGCCGCAATTCTGGCCGCAGCGGACCGGGATGCACCCATCGTCGCGACGATCGTGTCCGACGCGCCGCACGTCGACCGCATCGACGTGGTGGCGGTCCGCCAGCCGCGGATATCGGTGCACGCGATCTACCTTCGCCACGCGCGGCAGGGTTGAGCTGCCGGCTAGTGGATCAGCGGGATCGTGGCGGCGATGTCATAGGCCTGGACGGCGCGGATCTTTCCTTCGAGCTGCAGATAGCGTGCGGCCTTGATCGCCGGCACGACGCGAACCAGGCGGTTGTACAGCCGGTGTCGCGCGCGGATCTCGGCGTCGTCGGCGGCGAGCGTCCCGCTGGCGAGCTGCTTCGCATACGGATTCGTCACCGGTTGACCGCGTGACAGCATGCCCTCCAGCGACACCGCGCGCTGCTGGCTCACCACCGCGAGGGCACGCTGGTACTGATCGTAGATCGGCCAGAATTTCTGGGCCTCCGCGGGCGTCAGGTCGAGCTTCGACGCGACGAATGCCTTCTTGTCCGATTTGACCGCATCGCGCAAAGCCTGCATGTCGGTCACGTCGGCAGCGCTGCCCTGGGCGCTGGCGAATTGCGCCGCGGTTGCAGCGATGGCAAGAATTGCGACAGCCAGGAGCTTGTTCATGCATTTTTCCCCGTTCTCGGTCATCGCCGAGGCCACGGCGGACTTTTTAGCACACTTGCCCGTCCATGGGCACCCCGGCACGTTCATGCCTCCTTCCGGACCCAGAACACGTACATGCCGGCGAATGCCTCGGGGAACTCGGCCTCGAAAGCGGTCCAGCCCGCGAGGTCGGTCATTGCCAAATCGGCGGAATGGCGCTGTGCATACCGCATGGCGATGCCGGGCGCGAGCATGAATCCCAGGAAGCGCAGATCGAGTGCAGCGAGCATGTCGCGAATCTGCGGCAGCGTGAATCGATGCTCCTCGACATGGAACAGCAGGTCGCGGCACTCGCCGGTCACGTAGAAATCCCGGAGCAGCGCCAGTTGCCCGAAGCCGGCGCCACCGTTCGCCGACATCAGATCCTCGCGGCAAAGGCGTATCTCCTCCGCCGTCGGGGCGTAGCCCCGCTCGGCGATGAACCGCCGCGCGGCGGCGACCACCCCGCGCGCCTGCTCGCTGTAGAGGCCGATGCGCATGAAGCCGCCGGGGCGCAGCCGCGACAGCAGCATTCGCCACCCCGCAACCGGGTCGGCCAGATGATGCAGCACCCCCGTGCAGGCAATGACGTCGAAGGTCCTGCCGATCGTATCCAGCCGGAGGATGTCGGCCTGGGCGTGCTCGAGGTTGCGAATGCCGAGCCCGCGTGACTTGCGCTCGGCGTAGGCAAGGCTCGCGAGGCTCAGGTCGATCGCGAGCACGCGCGCCTGCGGAAACTGCCGCGCCGTCTCGATCGACTCCTGGCCCGTACCGCATCCCGCGACCAGGATGTCGACGCCGCGACTCTCGTCGATCGGGGGAAACGGCACCAGCGGAAATAGGCCGCGCAGGTGCGATTCGATCGTCTGCGCAGGCCCGATCGGTGGCGACCTGACCCAGCGCGGGTAGGGGTTCTCCTCGTACTGCTGCCTGACCCGCTGCGAGGTTCCATCGTCGATCGGCGTCAGCCTTCGCATGCTTTCGCGAAGCTCCTGCTCCTCGAGCGGCTCCGCGACCTGCTGTGCGAGGAGTGCCGCGACCGGCTCGGGCCATGATCGCGCAAGCAGCGCCTCGCTGCCGGGAAGCGTCGACAGCGGGAAATAGCATGCGACGATCGCGAGCGTCGCGGCCGGGAGGTCGGCGTTGCGCGCAATCGCGGCCGCCAGCGCTTCGCGCAACCTCGCCGCTCGTTCGATCTCCGCGTCGGTGGTCGCGAACACGTAATCGTTGACGTGGCACTGCCTCGCGAGCGCGCAGCCGAACGCCAGCGCATCCGCGTCGGCGCCGGCGATTCCGCCATCGCCCTGGCCGCCGCCGATGCCTTGAGCGACTGCCGAGCCGCCGTCCAGCGCCTCGAGCATCGCGTGCCTGACCATCGTCAGGAAACGCTCCATCGCGAGCTCGCAGGCCTGGGCGTTCTCGAGCAGCGCACGCAGCAACGGGTCCCCGATTGCCGCAGCGAGGCCGGCGGCCCCGAACAGCAGCGGGCCGGGCAGCCGTTGCGGCCACGCTTGCGCCGCGCGCGCCACGCATTCGCCGATCGCAGGCTCGCGCATGATCAGGCGGATGCAGGCGCGCGCGAGGTCGGCGGGCCGCGCCCACGGCTCGGACAGCGCGCGGATCGCAAAGCTCCGGATGGCGCGCAGGTCCCCGGCGTCTGCGTCACCGAATGCGGCGCCCCGCAGGCATTGGGCGAAAGCAGCCCTGAGCTCGCCCGTCTCCACCTGCCCGAGCGCGCGCGCATAGCATGCAAGCGCCGCGTCGGAATGCCCGAGGACGTACAGCACGTTGCCGAGGTTCGCATGAGCCTCGGCGAAATCCGGTCGCAGCGCCAGCGCCCTGCGATAGCAGTCGATGGACTCGGCGAGCCGGCCGTGCTGCTTGAGCACGTTGCCCAGGTTGCCGTAGGCCTCGGCATGGTCGGGCCTGAGCCCGAGCGCCGTGCGATAGCTGGCGATCGCCTCGTCGAGGCGACCCAGCGCGTGCAGCACCAGGCCGCGCTGGTTGTGATAGCCCGGACGCGCGGGATTGGCGCGTATCGCGCCGTCGACGAGCTCGAGCGCCGCGTCGTTCCGGCCGACCTGGTGCGCGATCACGCCCAGCAGGTGCAGGGCGTCGGGATGACCGGGGACGACCTCGAGGATCTGCCCATAGACCGCTTCGGCCTGGGCGAGGCGCCCGGCGCGATGGTGCTCGAGCCCGCGCTGGAAGGCCTGGGCGATGGAAAGCTGGGTCACGTGTGGAGGGTAGCCCGAGAGCACCGGCCGGGAAAGGTGGAAACGGAAAGGTGGATCGGGAAAGGTCGAAAAAAAACGGGGAGCCGAAGCTCCCCGCCATGACAGCAAGACTGACGGCTTTTAATTGAACTTGTAGTTGATGCTGCCGTAGACGAACCGGGCGCGCGGATCGTAGTACGACGGATCGAAGCCCCCGATGAAGGTCGAGGCCTGGTTCGATGCCGGCGGATCCTTGTCGAACAGGTTCTTGACACCCAGCGTCAGCTTCGTGTTCTTGAAGCCCGTGTACGTACCGCTGAGGTCGAACAGCGACATCGTGCCGACCGTGCGCGGATCGCCGGTGACGAAGACCCCGTTCTGGTCGGTGTAGCTGTCCTGGTACGTCTGCGCCAGCGTTGCCGACCACGGACCGCGGTCCCAGGTCAGCGTCGCATAGTGCTTCCAGCGCGGAATCACGCCGGTGACCGGCGACCCGAACGAGTTGCCGACCGCACCGGTCCACGTGCCATCCGTGTTCTGGTTGTCGTATCGGAGATAGTACGTTCCGTTGATCTCGAAACTCACCCGTCCCCAGTTCTCTTCCGGTCCCCGGAGCTGCAGGTCCATGTCCAGCCCCTGGACGTGCACGCCGCCGAGGTTGATGTATGTCTGCGAGATCTCGCTGATCGGGCCCGGGAGGTTCGGGGTGGCCGGGTCGACCGGACCGCGGGTGACCAGGTACGCGTACTGACTGTAGAAATCCGGATTCAGGATCGTAACCGGCGAGATGCCGTTGGTGATCGCGTTCTTCAGGTTGATCTTGAAGTAGTCGACCGACAGCGATGCGCCGGCGATGGGCTCGAACACGATACCCGCCGTCATCTGCTCCGATTCCTCGGGCTGCAGGCTCTGGTTGCCGCCGAACAGCACCGGGAACTGCGTCCGGCAATCGATACCGGTGTCGCCGGTGACCGGGCAACGGATCGGGTCGGAGAGCCCCGACTGCGACACGCCGGTGATGTTGGGCGTGAACAGCTGGTAGAGCGACGGCGCGAGGAAGCCCGTGCCGTAGGAGCCGCGCACCAGCAGCGACTTGGCCGGCTGCCAGCGCAGGCTGACCTTCGGATTGGTCGTGCCGCCGAAATCGCTGTAGTGGTCGTAGCGGACCTGGACGTCGCCTTCCAGTGTCTTGACGATCGGCACGTTCAGCTCGGCGAATGCCGCCCACTGGGTGCGCTCGCCGTCCACGTTCTTGATCTGCCCGCCGTAGCCGGTGATGTACCCGCCCTGGATCGCATCGGCCATGTTCTGGACGAGTTTTTCCTTGCGGGTGTCCATCCCGAGCGCCAGCGACGCCGCGCCCGCCGGCAGCTTGAAGATCTCGCCGGAAGTCTTGGCGCTGCCGCCGTAGCTCGTCGACTTGCCGTCGATCGTGTCGCCGATGAAGTTCGTCGCCTTGAGCTGCTGGACGATGTCCGGGCTGTTGAAGCCGAACAGGTTGACGGTGCCGCTGTTGAGCAGAGGCAGCAGCAGCCGGTAATCCTGGAAGCCGCCGTTGAGGTGCTCGGTCGTCTTGCCTTCGGCGTAGAACGCCGATGCGTCGACGTCCCAGTCCTTGACCGTGCCCTTGACGCTCGCGACCAGCTCGCCGTGCTCGTTGGTGTCGGTCGTGTCGCGCAGGCCGTTCTCGTAGGTCCGGTAGCGGACGTTCAGCGGCTTGCCATCGACGCCCGCGGCCGCGGCCTCCGCGTGCGGATAGAACGGGCTCGTCGGCTGCAGGGTGATCGTTCCCGGCGTACTGTCGGGACCGTACCTGAACACGTTCGAGATCGGGCCCGGCTGGATGATCAGCCGCGTCTCGTCGTGCGCGTACACGCCGGTCAGCGAGCCCTGCCAGTTGTCGTTGAACTGGACCGTTCCCTTGGCGAAGGCGTTCCACTGCTTGTCGCTGGGGATCATCTCGACGCCGGGTGCGCGTGCCGGGTCGTAGTAGCAGCCGAGGGGACCATAGATCTCGGAGACGATGTCGGCCGAGTAGCCGCAGCCGTTCGCCCCCCGGACCTTGTCGGGCACGCCGTGATTGACGAGGCCAATGCCGCCGGTGGTGACGTTACCGGGGAACTGGTTGCTCGACAGGGCGAACATGCCGATGTCGTCGCGGAAGTTCGTGTTCGAGAAGTTGCGGGCGTTCTGGTCGAGGGGCTTCTGCTCCTGATAGGACAGGGACGCGAAGAGGTTGTACTTGTCCTTGTCGAGGTTGCCGATGCCGAAGGAGCCGTTGGCGTTCCACTGGTCGCCGCCGCCGCTGCGGGTCGGCGTGCCGTACTGACCCGTCACTTCCGCGCCCGTGTAGTCGGACCGCGTGATGAAATTGATGACCCCGCCGATCGCGTCCGAACCGTAGAGGGCCGACGCGCCATCCTTCAGGATTTCCACACGCTCGATCGCCGAGAACGGGATGCCGGCGAGGTTCACGCCCTGCACGCCCTGGATTTCGCCGGCGAAACCTTCCATCCGGTGGCCGTTCAGCAGCACCAGCGTGCGCCCGCCACCCAGGCCGCGCAGCGAAGCCGTCTGCGCCGAAAGTGTCGTTGCACCGACCGAATTCGAGATGTTGACCGCCCCCAGGCTGTTGTTGGCCGAGACGAGCTGCAACAGCTCCATCGCGTTGGTCGCGCCGGACTTCTCGATCTGCTTGCGATCGATCACCTGCACGGGCAGCGCAGATTCACCTTCGACGCGCCTGATCGCGGTGCCAGTCACATCGACGCGGATGTCCGGGTTGGACCCCTGCGGGGCCTGCTGGGCATAGGCCCCGGAGACCGCCAGTGCGCCGCCGACACCCGCCAGGTAGGCGAGCGCGGTCGCGACCTTGTTGCGCTTGAAATTCATGTGGAAACCCCCGATGGAAAGTGGTACTAAACGGTCAAATGTTCGCTTTTTGCGACACATGCAAACGTTACAGCAGCCCACTTTGACCGGGCAACGAATGTCGCCGAACGGCGACCGTCGGCCGGACACTTTGTTGCAATTTTGCCCAAAATGCCCATCCGCCACGCCACCCCTGCCGATCTCGCAGATATCGTCGCGATCTACAACGCCTCGATCCCCGGCCGCATGGCGACCGCCGACCTCGTCCCGGTCACGGTGGAGGCGCGACGGGCGTGGTTCGACGAGTTTTCGCCGGCGAGGCGGCCCCTCTGGGTCGATTGCGACGCCATGACAGGGGAGGTGCTCGCATGGCTGTCGGTGCGGTCGTTCTACGGCCGTCCGGCCTACGAGGCGACCGTCGAGGTCGGGGTCTACACGGCGCCGGCCGCGCAGCGGCGCGGCTGCGCCCGGAACCTGCTCGCGCACGCCCTGGCGAGTTCCCCGGCGCTCGGGATCGAGACCGTGCTGGCGTTCGTCTTCGGCCACAACATCCCCAGCCTGCAGCTGTTCGAGACAGCGGGATTCCGCCGCTGGGGCACTCTCCCCCGGGTGGCAAGGCTCGACGGCACCCGGCGCGACCTGGTCATTCTCGGCCGGCCGATCGGCGACAATGGCTGGCCCCAATGACGCGAACCGACGAAGTCTCCTTCACGATCGAACCGGCCCGACCCTCGGACATCCCCGACCTTCATCGCCTGATCGGGGAGCTCGCGCAGTACGAGCGCCTGACCGACCTCTGCGTCGCGACGCCCGCGGATCTGGAAGCCGCCCTCTTCGGCGAGCGACCGGTGGCCGAGGCGCTGATTGCCCGTCTTGATGCAACTTCTCAAGTTGCGGCCGGATTTGCGTTGTTTTTTCATAATTACTCCACGTTCCTCGGGCGCCGGGGCCTGTGGCTGGAAGACCTGTTCGTCCGTCCGCAATTCCGCAGGGCGGGGCTCGGGCGGCGGTTTCTGACCGCCCTCGCGGCAATCGCACAGTTGCGCGGTTGCGGGCGTTTCGAATGGTCGGTGCTGGACTGGAACGCCAACGCGATCGGCTTCTACGAGTCGCTCGGGGCGCGGGTGCTTCCCGACTGGCGGATCGCACGGGTGACGGGCGAAGCACTCGACGAACTCGCGGCGGGTGCCGGCAAGACGGCATAATCACGGGATTTGCCGGCGGGGCCCTGGCACGGGTCTCGCCCGTCGACCCGAGCGCAGCGTCGTCCCCGACCCTGCCGACCGATCCTTGGACCCACCGCTGATCCCCGAGCCCTGACACCCATGCCCTTCGACGGCCCACTGCCTTCATTCGACCTGCGCGCCGACTTCTGGTCGCTGCGCTTCGTCGAGGAAACCTCGGAAGCGTTCTGCATCCGCAAGAACGTCCCGCAACCCCTGGCGCTTTCCACGGATCGCGGCGTCATGGCCACCGTCTATGTCGACGGCGGCTATGGCTACGCGGCGAGCGCGGACACCTCCCCCGCCGGCCTGCGCGAGGTGCTGGCGCGCGCAGCGGACTGGGCGCGCGCGACGTCCCGCCATGCCGTTGCCGATTCGCGTACGCTGCCGCGACCCGCACCCCGCGGCGAATACGCGTCGCCGTCCGTCGATTCGCCGCTGCCCTCCCGGAGCGAATGGTTCGACCTGCTGCGCCACGTCGCAGCGGAGGCGGGCTGCGACTCACGCATCATCGACTGGGAAGCGTTGGTCGAGGTCCGCCAGACGACCCAACGCCTAGTCACCGGCGCCGGCGGCGACGTGGTGCAGCGTTTTCGCTATGTGTTTCCGTCGCTCGCGGTGACGGCGCACGCCGACGGCATCACGCAGCGGCGCTCGCTGAACGGACATCGCGGCATCTGCCAGCAGGGCGGGCTCGAGATCCTCGACCGGTTCGGGTTCGCCGACAGCGGCCGCCGGATCGCCGAGGAGGCAATCGAACTGCTCGCCGCCCCCAACTGCCCGTCGGGAAAGATGGATGTGCTGCTGATGCCCGACCAGATGGTGCTGCAGATCCACGAATCCGTCGGCCACCCGCTCGAGCTCGACCGCATCCTGGGCGACGAGCGCAACTTCGCCGGAACGAGCTTCGTCACCCCCGACATGTTCGGCAGCTATCGCTACGGATCGGATCTCCTGAACATCACCTTCGATCCGTCCCGACCCGAGGAGCTCGCGAGCTACGCCTTCGACGATGACGGCACCCGGGCCGAGCGCACCCACCTGATCCGCAACGGCATCCTCGAGCGCCCGCTGGGTGGCGCGATCTCGCAGGCGCGCGCCGGCCTCGCGGGGGTCGCCAACGCGCGCGCCGACAACTGGAACCGCCCGCCGATCGACCGGATGGCCAACCTGAATCTCGAGCCTGGCGATGCGTCGTTCGACGAGCTCGTCGCCTCGATCGAGCATGGCGTGCTGATGGAAACGAACATCTCCTGGTCGATCGATGATTCGCGCAACAAGTTCCAGTTCGGCTGCGAGCGCGCCCGCGTCATCGAAAATGGCAAGCTCGGGCACGTGGTCAAGAACCCGAACTATCGCGGCATCAGCGCCAGCTTCTGGCGCAGCCTCGCGCGCGTCGGCAATGCCGACACGCTGCGCGTGCTCGGCACCCCGCACTGCGGCAAGGGCGAGCCCTCGCAGATCATTCGCGTGGGTCATGCGACCCCGGCCTGCGTTTTCGCCGGCGTCGACGTCTTCGGTGGGGAGAATTGATGGAAGCGTATTTCAATCAGGTTGCCGCGGTCGTCGACCGCGCGCTGGTCGCAGGCGAGCGCCACGCCACGTGGTTTTCGGCGGAACAGAGCGATTTCGTGCGGATGAACCGCGGCAAGGTTCGCCAGCCCGGCCGTGTCGTCCAGCGTTACCTCGACATCCGCCTGATCTGCGGCGCCCGCCATGCGACGCATTCGCTGTCGCTGACCGGCGATCTCGGCGTGGACACGCGCATGATCCAGGACGTGGTCACCGGCCTGCGCAGCGCGCTGCCGGAACTCGCCGACGATCCACACCTGCTGCTGCCCTCTACCGTGACATCGAGCAGCGTGACGCGCGGCGGAGGGCTGCCGTCGGCCGAAGCGATGGTGGAGGCGATCCTCGGCGCGGCACAGGGCCAGGATCTCGTCGGCCTGCTCGCGGCGGGGCCAGTGTGCCGCGGGTTCTGCAATTCGGAGGGCCAGCGCAACTGGCATGCGGTGACGACATTCAACCTGCAATGGAGCCTCTATCACCGCGCGGACAAGGCGATCAAGTCGACGTACACGGGATTCACGTGGGACGACACCGAATTGCGGCGACGGATGGACTCGGCGGTCGAGCGCCTCGCGCTGATCAGCCGTCCGCCGAAGTCGCTTCAGCCGGGCCGGTACCGCGCGTACCTCGCGCCCGGTGCAATGGAAGAGATCGCCGGCCTGCTGTGCTGGGGCGGCTTCTCGGCCCGCGCGCTGGCGACGCAGCAGAGCGCGCTGGCGAAGATGAAGAACGACACCCGGCTCGATCGCCGCATCTCGATCAGCGAGGATACCGAGGGCGGCGTCGCGCCGGCGTTCCAGGCCGAGGGCTTCGTGCGGCCCGTGCAGGTGCCGCTGATCGCCGACGGAGCGCTGGTCGGATCGCTGGTGTCGCCGCGCACGGCGCGCGAGTTCGAGCTCCGGGCCAACGGCGCCAATGCCCACGAGATGCCCGAGGCGCTGGCGATGGCGGGAGGCGCACTGCACGAGCACGATGCGCTGGCAGCGCTGGACACCGGACTCGCGATCGGCAACCTCCACTATCTGAACTACTCCGACCGCCCGGCCTGCCGGATGACCGGCATGACGCGATTCGCGACTTTCTGGGTCGAGAACGGCAGCATCGTCGCGCCGGTCGACGTGCTTCGTTTCGACGACACGATCTACCGGATGCTGGGCGCCAACCTCGAGGCGCTGACCGTCGAGCGCGAGCTCCTGCTCGAATCCAACACCTACGGATCGCGGATGCTGACCAGCGCGACGCTGCCGGGCGCCCTTCTCTCGGAAATGCAGTTCACGCTTTGACCTGGGTCAACGAATGTGCAGCGGACGGCATGTCCGCTGCACGTTTTCTCCGCGGAAAGCCCTCGCCCGGCGCACCCCTGCCGCACCGCCGGCCGATTGCGCGCGGCGCGTTGGCGCTGCGGCATCCGTTGCATTACCATCCCCTCTCGTGCAGGCGGGCGCCGTGCCGACGCCTGTTACGCAAGCGCCCGTTCGCGCCGGGCCTGTTCGTCGATGCGGC
>DATIQL010000208.1:0-18053 GCA_035470905.1 Casimicrobiaceae bacterium | reverse complement strand
GAGGTCGCCGATGCGCAGCGTCGCCATCACGACCCGGCGGTACGCGTCGTTCGCCGTGCCGCCCGCCGGGTAGAGGTTCTGCCCGCAGGTGAGGTTTGCCGGCGGGGCGGCCGTCGGCGCGAGGCCCTGCCAGGCGACGGTGACCGTGTAGACGCCGGTTCCCGGCTCGACGGCACCGGTTCTGTCGGTGAGCTCGGTCGTGTTGTCGTAGGACACGCAACCGCGCGCGCCCAGCATCGCACCGATGCAACCCTGGCCACTGGTCGTGTCGCACGCAGCCCCGCTTGCCGACTCGGCGGCGCCGTTGAGCTCGTTGCCCCAGTCGCAGAGGTCGTAGGCCGCCCCGCTGCCCGAGCAGCTGACCAGCGCGCCGCCACCCCCCACCGGCGTCGACGTGACGTAGCTCAGGCTGTGGGCGGCGGCGCGGTTCGTGTTGATGCGATCGACCATGTCCTGCAGCAGCGCGAGCGCCTGGCCCCGCTGGTACGACTCGAGCTCGGCCTGCTGTCCGCGAGCCTGCAGGCCGATCACGCCGATCAGTCCGAGCGCCAGCAGGACCAGGGTGATCAGCACCTCGATCATCGTGAAACCGGCAATGCCCGCCGACCCGCAGCGGCGGGCAGATCGGCGGTTGCATCGATCGTTCATCGACGGGCCTCGATCAGCTGCAGCTGTTGCTGCCGCCATAGGTGTAGTTGTTGACGTTCGGGCGGCCGCTCAGATCGATCTTCAGGCAGCGCGCCTGCACATTCGAATTGGTCGTCGTGATGACGATCGTCCCCGGCGTCGACGTCACGTGTCCGTCGCTGCGGTAGGTGATCGCGCTCCCGGCCATCGAGGAAAGCTGGTCGCTGAGGGCCGCCTGCGTCTTGAGCACCGTCGGCGTGACTCCCGATATCTGGACGACCCAGCCGTTCTTCCAGTCGGGAGAACCCGACCCGCAGGTCGGCGGATATTTCGCGCTGCAAGGCACGACGTCGACGTTGGTCGCCCGCTTGATCGCCTCGCTGCGCGCGTAATAGAGCGTAGTCTGCAGCTCCGATGCAGCCGTCCGCACGTGCTGCGCGAGAATCATCTTCTGCATGGCCGGAACGCCGAGCATCGCCAGCACCCCGACGATGGTGACCGTGGTCAGGAGCTCGATCAGCGTGAAACCCGCATCGCGAGAGGCACGCCGTATCGTGATCAGCGCGCCCATTTGTCGGTCGGGGTCTTGTTGCCGGTGTTGTCGAGACAGAGGTTGCCGTCGGTTGCCTGCGAGCCAATCGCCGTCGCGGTGAGCACGTAGGCTGGCGCGACGACGGCAGTTCCGTTGCAATCGTTGCCGGTCGTCAGGGCGGAAAATGTGTAATTGACGCCGACGTCGCTCGGCGTCGTGTAGCCGAGCCCGCCGGACCCCAGCGTCGTTGTGTAGCTGCGCGCATCGAGCCGGTACTGCTCCTCGCGATTCGCGATGTCCTGCAGCGCCTGCTTCGCCTGCGAGCGATTGGTGCGGATGACGTAGTCGCGATAGGACGGCAGCGCGATCGCCGCCAGGATGCCGACGATCGCCACGACCGTCAGGATCTCCAGCAGCGTGAACCCGCGAGTGCGTTTCATCGACATGCGATGCCCTCTCCCTGATTGCGAGCGCAGTGTAAGGCGCGGATTTTTCAGCAGAAGGCGACCGCGGATGGACGGTCGGGCAACGGCGACAGGCGTCGCACGGTTTGTCGCGCAGACCGACAAACGGTCCCGCCCCGGGCGTGGACGGCGGGCGGCGCTTCGGCGTCAGGCGAAGGTGTTTCGCGCCCGGGAGGACGGTCCCGGCACTATATCGCTGTACGATCGTTCCGGGCCACGAACTGCCGTCGCCGGATGGTAGGCCGTGCTGGACTCGAACCAGCGACCAACGGATTAAAAGTCCGCTGCTCTACCAACTGAGCTAACGGCCCGCCGAAAGCCGGCCATTATATGCCAAGTGCTTGATTACCGTGGCGCTTTTCCGCACGGAAATCAGTGGCCGCAGCCCGGCGTCAGTGCGTGTCGCGGGTCAGGAACGGCGGCAGTGACGCGAACTCGATGCCCTCGTCGGTCAGCGCCTTGGCCTCCTCGTGCGAGGCCTGCCCGCGGATCTCACGTGCCGGCGCTTCCTTGTAGTGGATCTTGCGCGCTTCCTCGGGAAAGCGTCGTCCGACGTTCTCGGTGTTGCGCACCAGCTCGCGAAGCTTGCCGAGCACCTCGGCCGGCAGGCCCATCGCCGCGGAATCGGAATCCTGCCGCTCTTCCACCGGCTCGGCAGGCGGCGCGTTGTCGCGCGCCGCGCCCTTGGCGACCGAGACGCGCGCCGAGGGCAGCCGCTCGATGTGCGAGTCGTCGCAGACCGGACAGGTGACGAGCGAGCGCTCCTGCTGGCGCGTGAACTCCTCGCCCGAGGCGAACCAGCCCTCGAAACGGTGTCCGTGCACGCAGCTGAGCTCGAAAATGATCATGGAAACGGAGTGCCGATGCCGCAATGCCGGCTGACGCTGCGGCAAGACGACATGCTACAACACACCGGCGAAGCGCTGCTCCGGGGCCGGACTACGCCGAGCTGCGCTCGATTCGCCACACCTGGTACTTGAGGGTGACGACACAGCCCGCGATGATCGACGCCAGCGCGAGGAACGACCCGACGGCGAGCGTCGACACGCCCGTCAGGCCCTGGCCGATCGTGCAGCCCAGCGCGGTGACGCCGCCGAAGCCCATCAGGATGCCGCCGATGACGTGGTTGGCGACGTCCTCGACCGACGCGAAACCCTCCCAGCGGAACGTGCGCGTCGCGATCGCCATCGCCGCCGATCCCGCCAGCATGCCGAGCACCGCCGCGATGCCGAAGGTGAGCAGGCGCGACTGGTCGGTCCACAGCAGCAGCTGCTCGAGCGTGTAGGCGACCGGCGCGACGAAACTGAACGACTCCATGCGCCCCGAATCGGTGGCATAGAACTTCGCCTCCAGCGTGTTGGGATCCTCGGCCACGTAGCCCAGGTGCCCCGACACGTACCAGCCGGCGACGACCACGGCGCCGATGACGAGCCCGCCGACGATGTACGCGGGCGCACCGCGGAAATCGCGGTTGGCGAAGATCCAGACCGCGAGCACGGCGGCCATGACGAGCGGCAGCCAGGTGCGGATCCTGCTCGAGAATCCGATCAGCATCCCGAGCGTCGGCAGGTCCGACGTGGCGGCTTTGACGTTCCAGCGAAAGACGTCGAGCCCGTTGGCGCGCCACAGCGCGAAGGCGCCCTTCAGCGTCATGTAGGCCGAGATCCCGAGGAAGACCAGCACGATCAGCGACTTGAGGTTGCCCGCGCCGGCGCGAATCAGGGTCTTGCTGCCGCAGCCCGAGCCCAGCGTCATCCCGATGCCGAACAGCAGGCCGCCGACGATGTGCGACAGCCACGGAACGCTCGCACCGGTGTAGTAGGTCCTGGCCGTGTCGATCTGTCCCGCCATCTGCAGCAGCGCAGTGCCGAGGATCGCGACGGCGATTGCGAGCACCCACATGCGCATGCGTCCCCAGTCGCCCATGTTCACGACGTCGCTGATTGCGCCCATCGTGCAGAAGCTGACCCGCTGCGCGACTGCGCCGAACACGAAGGCCAGCGCGAACGCGAGGCCGGTGACGAGGTTCGAAAGATGGGCAGGATCGGTCATGGTCCGATGGCGTGGGTATCGATGTCGGCGTCGCTGCGTCGCTGCGTCGTTGCTGCGGCCCGTGGCGCGGTGCCGTCCGGCAACTGCGCGCCCGCCTAGCCGCCGATACTACCGTTCCGCCCGGCCCCGCGTATCGCCCGGAAGGAGTATTCGGGGGCAGCGGGACGGGGCATGTCGATTCCGGCCCCGGCCCGCGCCAGGTCGATGGCAGCGCCCGCCCGGGCGGCGGCTACATCCGTTGGAGCAGCTTCCTGATCGGCGCCGGCAGCGCCGCGGCCATGGCAGCCTCGCGCGTGAGCCATTGGACTCCGGGCGACTGCGCGCCTGGCGGCCAGTCGCGCAACGGCACCCGCAACGGGTGCATCGTCAGCCGGAAATGCGTAAAGCCGTGATCGATGGCGGGCAGCGCCTCCACCGGCCCGGGCACGGCGCGGAAACGGGCGACGACGCGCGCCGGGACGTCGTCGTCGACCGCGACCTCGGGCAGGCTCCACAGGCCGGCCCAGATCCCCAGCGGAGGCCGCTGCTCCAGCAGGAGCTTTCCATCGAATTCGAGCAACAGCACGCGCACCTCGCGCCGGGGCAGCGGCTTGCGCGGACGCGGTGACGGCAGCACGTCGACACGCTGCTCGCGCAGCGCGATGCAGTCGCCCGCGACCGGACAGGCCTCGCAGCGCGGCCGCGCGCGGGTGCAAAGTGTCGCACCGAGATCCATCAGCGCCTGCGTGTACGCCGCGATGTCGCGCCCGCCGGCCGGCAGCAGCGATTCGGCGATGCGCCACAGCTTGGCCTCGACAGCGGGCGTGCCGGCCCAGCCGTCGACGCCGCGATGGCGCGCGAGCACGCGCTTGACGTTGCCGTCGAGGATCGCCCCGCGCTCGCCCGATGCGAACGCGGCGATCGCCGCCGCGGTCGAGCGGCCGATGCCGGGGAGCGTCGCCAGTGTCGCGGCATCGCCGGGGAATCTGCCGCCGTGATCGGCAACCACCGCGCGCGCAGCCGCGTGCAGGTGGTGCGCGCGACGGTAGTACCCGAGCCCGCTCCACAACTCGAGCACGCGTGCGAGCGGCGCGCGGGCGAGTGCGACTGCGCCGGGGAACTCGGCGAGGAAACGCGCGTAATACGGCAGCACGGTCGCGACCTGCGTCTGCTGCAGCATGATTTCGGACAGCCAGATGCGGTACGCATCGCGCGTGCCCTGCCAGGGCAGGTCGCGGCGGCCATGGACGCGCTGCCAATTCACCAGGCGCTTCGCGAAGTCTGCGCACGGCTGCTGCAGCGGATCGCCGCAGGCGCGCCGAGAGACATCGGCAGACCGGCGTCGCGCCGGTCTCGTCGGACCCGCGGACGAACGCCTACCGGACGCCGAGCCGCTGGCGGGCCTTGGTGGCCGCATCCGATTTCGGATACTTCCTTATCAGCTCTTCGAGCGTCTTGCGTGCGGCGGCGTTGTCGCCCATGTCGCTCTGGGCGGATGCGATGTTGAGCATCGCGTCGGGCGCCTTGCTGCTGTCGGGCCAGTTCAGCAGCAACTGCCGCTGCGACGCGATCGACGCGCGATAGTCGCGTCGCGCGTACTGCGCATTCCCGAGCCAGTATTGCGCGGAGGGCGCCAGCACGCTCTTCGGATACGCCTTGACGAATGCGCCGAAGCCCGTGATCGCATGCGCGTAGTCGCCGCGCTTGAACTTGTCGAGCGCGGCATCGTAGGCGCGCTGTTCGGCTGCGCTGTCGCCGGGGCCGTGCGCAGCGGCAGGCGGCGCCGGGGGGGTCGCCGCAGCCGGGCCGGGCGCAGGCGCCGCCGGACCTGGCGCGGGACCGAAGGACGCCGCAGGCGCCGGCACCCCCGCCGCGCCCGCGCCGGATGGCGGCACCGCAGCGGCTGCCGGACCCGCAGGAGGCATGCCGGCGTCGCCGCCGCCCGGAGATGCCGCCGCACCCGGCGCCGCCGCCTCGAGCCTGCGCAGGCGCGTGTCGAGATCGACGTAGAGGTCGCGCTGCCGCTTCTGGGCCTGGTCGAGCTCGTAGGTCAGGACCTCGACCTGGCCGCGCAGCTTGGCGAGGTCGCTTTGCAGGACCTCGATCTGGTTGGCGAGATCGGCGAGACCCTGGCCCTTCAGCTGCTGCTCGACCGCCGTGAGGCGGGTCTCGATCTGCTGCTGCAGCTCGCCCAGGCGCTGGTTGGTCGCGTCGATGCGCTGCCGCGCCTCGTCGTCCTCGAAGAACGCGGCGTGCGCGGCGTGCGCGAACGTCGCCAGCAGGGCGACGGCAACGAAGGAGGGGCGCTTGCTCACTCGCCGGCGTAGACGATGTCGTCGCGGCGGTTCGCGGCCCAGGCAGATTCGTCATGTCCGGGGTTCTTCGGCTTCTCCTTGCCGAAGCTCACCGTCTCGATCTGGCTGTCGTTCGCGCCCAGCAGCACCATCATCCGCTTGACCGCGTCCGCGCGCTTCTGTCCCAGCGCGATGTTGTATTCATGCGAGCCGCGCTCGTCGGTGTTGCCCTGGATGGTCATCCGCATGTCCGGATGCTGCTGCAGGAAGCGGGCGTGCGCCTCGACCAGCGGCTTGTACTCGTCCTTGACGACGAAGCTGTCGAAGTCGAAGTAGACGCTGCGCTTGGAAAGGATGCTGTTCGGATCGTGCAGCGCTGCCATCGCGGCGCTGGCGGCCGAGCCGCTCACCCCGCCGGCGCCGGCGCCGCTGGTCTGCGCCCCGCCCGCTCCGGCGGCGGCGCCCGCCCCCGTCTTGTCGACGACCGGAGCCTCGGTCGTGGGCGTGGTCGAGCAGCCGACCAGTGCCGTGGCGATCAGGGCGATGAGGAATAGATGCAGTTTGCGCATGGTGTCTCCTGCGTGGACATGTGGTGCGCACGATCGTGTGCGCGAACGAGGTGATTCAAGAGGTGATTCAATCGAGTCACGACCGCGGCAGCGGTCCCCAGGCGGGCTCGCGCACGTCGGTCGCCGGCGCGACGAGCCGCTGCTTCACGCGACCGTCGCTGGAGACCGCGGCCAATGTACCACGCCCTCCCGCTTCGTCCGCGTAGATGATCATCTTGCCGTTGGGAGCGATGCTGGGGCTCTCGTCCCCGGGTCCCGACGTCAGCACCTGCATCTGGCCCGAGGCGAAATCGAGCGATGCGATCTCGAAGCGGCCGCTTTCGCGGCGCACGAACACGATGCCCTTGCCGTTGGGGAGCGGTCGCGGCGACACGTTGTAGCTGCCATCGAAGGTGATCCGCTGGACCTGGCGCGTCAGCAGGTTGGCGCGGTAGATCTGTGGCGTGCCGCCGCGATCGGAGGTGAACACCAGCGACTGGCCGTCGGGCGTGAACATCTCCTCGGTGTCGATGGCCTGCGAGGTCAGCACGCGGGTGACGCCGCTGCCGTCGGGATTCATCAGGAACACCTGCGAGCCGCCGTCCTTGCTGAGGGTGACGACGAGCTTGCGGCCGTCCGGCGACCATGCCGGGGAGCTGTTGCTGCCGCGGAAATTGGCGACGGCACGGCGCTGCCCGGTCGTCAGCGACTGCACGTAGACGACGGGCTTCCTGCTCTCGAACGAAACGTAGGCGAGCTGCGTGCCGTCCGGAGACCAGCGCGGCGAGAGCAGCGGCTCGTTCGACGACACGATCGACTGCGGGTTGTAGCCGTCGGCATCGGCGACCATCAGCTGGTAGCGCGCGCCCTGCTTGGCGACGTACGCGATCCGCGTCGAGAACACGCCGGGGTCCCCGGTCAGCTTTTCGTAGATGACGTCGGCGATCTTGTGCGCAGTGGCGCGAAACTGCGCCTGGGTCACGGTGAAGGCCATCGAGACCAGGGTCGTCTGCTTGACGACGTCGACCAAGGCGAAGCGCACATCGACGCGCCCGTCGGAAAGCGGCCGCATCGATCCGACGACGACCGCGTCGGCGTTGCGGGCGCGCCAGACGGCCGGCTGCACGTCCTCCGCGCGCGCGGGTCGCGGAAAGACGCCGTCCGTGTTCACCAGACGGAACAGGCCCGAGCGGGAAAGGTCGGCGCCGACGACCCCCGATATGCCCAGCGGCCACGTCGCTTCGGCATCGAAGGGCACGATCGCGATCGGGATGGCGGTGGCGGCACCGCCGACGATCTCGATCGTCAGCTGGGCGCGCGCTGCGGACAGCGGTGCGAGCGCCAGCAGGCATACGGCGAGCCAGCGACCAAGCATGCGGATCATCGAGACAGGGATTCCGGAGATGGCAGTGAAGTGCGAAGGCGGCTTCGGCGCGATGCACGTTGCGCCCCGCGCATGCGCGACAACGGGCGACAACGCCGCTCGCGCATTATAACGATCGTAGCCGCGCAGTGGATGACGATCGCGCTCAATTCGGCGCGACCGTCGTCGGAAAACCAAACGCCTGCGTGATCCGTTCCCCCATGCGCTGCGCGTCGTCGTGGTCCGGATAGGGCCCGATGTAGACGCGATAGAGGCCCCCCGCCTGCCGGATTCGGGGTTCGACCTGCGCCTGCGCCAGTTGGTTCTGGGTATGCGCCAGAAACGCGCGCGCATTTGAATAGTTTGCAAACGCACCGAGTTGCACGGTGAAGCCGGCGGGCGTCGCCGCCACCGGCGGTGCCTCGGGGCCGGGCGCGGATGAAGACGCGGTCGCGTCGCCTGCCACCGGTGCAGCCGGTCGCATGGCCTCGATGCCCGCGGTCGCGGCAACGGGCGCCGTGGCCGCCGGCGCCGCTGCGACCGGGGTCGCCGGGGAGATCGCTGCCTGCGCCGGCTCCGCGCCCCGACCCGGCAGGATCGCGTCGACGGCGACCTCTCCGCTGCCGTTCTTCGCGATGCCGAGCCTGTACGCCGCGGCGTAGGACAGGTCGATGATGCGCCCGTGCAGGAACGGCCCGCGGTCGTTGACCCGCACCACGACGCTCTTTCCGGTCGCGAGGCTGGTGACGCGGGCATAGGACGGCAGCGGAAGCGTCGGATGCGCCGCCGTCATCGCGTACATGTCGTAGATCTCCCCGGTCGAGGTCCTCTGGCCGTTGTACTTGCGGCCATACCACGACGCGATCCCCACCTCGTGATACGGTTTCAGCGCCGTCGCGGGAACGTATTCGCGGCCCAGCACCGTGTAGGGCCGGTTCGACGCGACGCGCAGCGGCTCCACTCGCGGCACCGCGTCGGGAATCGCGTCCAGATTGGCCGGGGGATTCGCCCCCGGCCCATCGTCCAGGTAATACCCCCCCGACGAGGGCGCGGCGACGCCGGGCGCCCCCGTTGACGTCCCGCGCATCGGGGCGCTCGAGCAGGCAGCGAGCGCCAGTGCGATCAGCAGGGCCGGGTAGCGGTACCGTTGCATCGTGTTCGCGGGTCGGTTCGCAATCGCGTTGGGCGGGTGCGCGGAAATGCCGGGCAGAATCTACCATTGCACCGCGGTGCGGCCAACCGCCGCGCCGCGACCGGGATCATGGAGGCGAACGCTTGGGCACCTACGTATTCGCGTGGAATCCGAAATTGTGGAACTGGCCCGAGCTGCCGCGCGAGCGCCGGCGGATCGCCGCGCGCGGCCACGTCGACATCGAGTGGGCTTGCGGTCGCAGCCGGGCCATCGAAGCCGGATCGCGCGCGTTCTTCGTCCGCCTCGGCGTTGCGCCCAAGGGCCTGATCGCATCCGGGTACACGCTGAGCGAGCCCTGGGCCGACGTCCACTGGATCGCCGAGAAGGCGGCGCAGGGGGCGACGACGCACTACGTCAAGCTGCGGCTCGATTTCCTGAGCGACCTGCCGTTGATCGGGCTCGACGAGCTGGCGCGGCCTCCGTTCGGCCGCTTTCGCTGGGCGGTGCGCCAATCGGGAATGCGGATGCCGTCGTCGATCGCCGACATCCTGGAACCCTGGTGGGAGCGTCGCGTCGCCGACGCGCGGGCGGCGGCGACCGCGGGCACTGCGGACAGGCGGCGCACAGCCGCCACGCGCTAGTGGATTGCGCGTCGCGTGCAGAACGAGCGCCGGCCCGGCGTAGCATTGCCGGTGCGGACGAATGCGCCGGTCCCGGTGGGGGCCGGGGACGCGCCGGCGAGCGGCCTGGGGTGCAAGCGGGATACTCATGAACAACATCGTCTTCGGCATCATACCGGTGCGTTCGGCACCGCCTATTTCATCTACGGCAAGCGCCAGGCGCGCTTCGTCCCGCTGATCGCGGGCATGCTGCTTTGCGTGTACCCGTACTTCGTCGACAGCGTGCTGTGGCTGGCTGTCGTCGGGATCGCGCTGCTCGCGGCGCCGTTCCTGATCGATTTCTGATTCCGCCACGCGCGGCCTGCGCGGCGCGAAGGAAGCCCCGTGACCGGTGCGTCGCCCATCCAGGCGCTGCGGCGCGAATGGGCGCTCGTCGTCGCGCTGGCGACGACCGTCACGTTCCTGCTGCTCGGCAAGGACTGGCTCGCGGATTTCTCGAGCCGCGCGTGGTTTGCGCTGATGCTGGGCTGGCTGTTCGTCGCCATCATGACCTGCGCATTCGCCGTCGTCCGCCACGCGGATGCGATTGCCCGGCGCATCGGCGAGCCCCTGGGCACGCTGGTGCTGACGCTGGCGATGAGCGGCATGGAAATGATGATGATCGCCGCGGTCATGTACACCGGCCAGGGCGGCGCCTCGCTCGCCCGCGACACGATGATGGCGATCGTCATGCTGGTGCTGAACGGCCTGGTCGGGACCTGCCTGCTCGCCGGCGGATTGCGCTATCACGAGCAGACGTACAACATCTCCGGCGCGAATGCATTCCTGGCCGTGCTCATTCCGCTGTCGGTATTCGGCCTCGTCCTTCCCGAATTCACCGTGAGCGCGCCGGGCCCGATGCACTCGCCGCGGCAGGCCGCGTTCCTGAGCGTCGTGTCGGTTGCGCTCTATGGCGTGTTCCTGGCGATCCAGACGCGTTGGCACCGCGACTATTTCGTGTCCCCCGAGCCGCCGCCGGCCGCCGGTCACGACATGTCCGCGCATCCGCCGCAGCGCGCGCAGTCGCTCGCCTGGCACGTCGTCCTGCTGCTCGCCTACGTCGTGCCCATCGTGCTGCTGTCGAAGCAGATCGCGTCCCCGATCGACCATGGCATCAGCGTGCTCGGTGCACCGCCCGCAGTCGGGGGATTGCTCGTCGCGGTGCTGATCCTCGCGCCGGAATCGCTGGCGGCGGTGCGCGCCGCGCTCGCCAACCAGCTGCAGCGCTCGATCAACCTTGCGCTCGGCACGGCGCTGTCCTCGATCAGCCTGACGATCCCCGCCGTGCTGGTGATCGGACTCGTCACCGGGCGCACGATCATCCTCGGCCTGGGCAGCGTCGACACGTTGATGCTGCTGCTCACGCTCGTCGTCAGCATGCTCACGTTCGCCTTCCAGCGAACCAACATCCTGCTGGGTGCCGTGCACCTGCTGATGTTCTTCGCCTACCTGATGCTGGTCTTCGAGCGATGAAGCAGCCGATCGCCGGATACCATCGCGACGACGAAGGTCATTGGGTCGCCGAGCTCGCCTGCGGACACAACCAGCACGTGCGGCACGTTCCCCCGTGGATCAACCGGGCCTGGGTCACCACGGCCGCGGGCCGCGCGGCCAGGCTCGGTCGGCTGCTCGAATGCAGGAAGTGCGATGCCGGGGCTCCGTCCGACCCGCAGCCCGGCTCACCCGGCGCTCCAAAGGAGTAACATGGTTTCAGCCCATCGTGCCGAGCGGCCCAACGGCAGCGCCCGAAGTTTCGCGTGCTTCGCCCGCTGCCGCGCCGCCCCTCATGCGGTGAGCCCGACGCGGAGGTCCGATGCGGAGAGCTCCGATCTACAGCGGCTCGAGTCCGACGCGCGCAACCGCGGGCGGCGCGGGGTCGCCGAGCCCGGAATCCGCCGCGGCGCCTGAATCTTCGGGCGGCGGGACGCGCAACACCGGGCGCAAGGGGAGTGCCGAGGACGCGCCAGCCCTCCTTCGGCGGCCTTGGTATGCGCGGGGCCCGGCGGGAAGGATACGCAGCATGCTGGGGCGCGGCGGCGCGTTTGTCCGGCGCCACGACTGGCTGCTGTCGATCGCCGCCGGCGCGCTGGCCGCGGCCGCCATGCTGTACGGCTGGAACGTCCTGCATCCGGCAGCACCGCCGACGACGCAGGACGACATCGACAAGGCGGTGCTGAACACGCTGCAGACCACGACGCTGCCCTCGCAGGCGGCGCGCGCCTACGCGGCAGTGCGCGATTCGGTCGTGCTCGTGCGCGAATTCGCAAGCACGCCGGACGAAGGCGACATCGAGGCCGGCGTCGGCACCGGCGTGGTCATCGTCGACGACGGAACGATCCTGACCAACCTCCATGTCGTCGCCGGCGCGAAGCGCATCGGCGTCCGGTTCGCGGACGGCAGCGAATCGGAAGCCGCGGTCATCGGAACCCAGCCCGAGAACGACCTCGCCGTGCTCAAGGCGAAGACGGTGCCCGACGACCTGCCGGCCGCGACACTGCGTTCGACGCACGACCTCGCGTCGGGAGACGAGGTGATTGCCGTGGGCTTTCCTTTCGGCATCGGCCCGTCGGTCACCTCGGGCGTCGTCTCGGGGATGAGGCGGCAATACCGATCACCCGAAGGTAAGCGCTTGCTTACCAATCTGATCCAGTTCGACGCTGCGGCCAATCCGGGCAATTCGGGCGGGCCGCTGGTGACGATGGACGGCGCGGTCGTCGGCATCGTCACCGGCATCCTGAATCCGACCAGCCAGCGCGTGTTCGTGGGCATCGGATTCGCGGTGCCGATCGAAAACGCCGCGGCCGCAGTCGGCATGTCGCCGTTCTGAGGCCACCCTCCGAGGCCGCCTCCCTTCAGGCAAGGACCCCATGGACCCCCGAGACAACGCCGTCCCCCACGTCGCCTCGATGATGGAGCGCATCCTCTACGAGGTGAAGAAAGTGGTCGTCGGCCAAGACCATTTCCTGGAACGCGTGCTGGTCGCGATGCTGGCGCAGGGACACCTGCTGGTCGAAGGGGTCCCCGGGCTCGCCAAGACGCTGACGGTCAAGACCCTGGCACGGGTGATCCACGGGACGTTCCGCAGGATCCAGTTCACGCCCGACCTGGTGCCTGCCGACCTCGTGGGCACGCGCATCTACAACCAGAAGACCGGCGAATTCGCGACCTCGCTCGGCCCGGTGTTCACCAACCTGCTGCTTGCCGACGAAATCAACCGCGCGCCCGCCAAGGTGCAGAGCGCCCTCCTCGAAGTCATGCAGGAATACCAGGTGACGATCGCCGGCGAGACGCACCGCGTGCCGGAGCCTTTTCTGGTGATGGCGACGCAGAATCCGATCGAGACCGAGGGCACCTATCCGCTGCCCGAGGCGCAGGTCGACCGGTTCATGATGAAGGTGCTGGTCGGCTATCCGACCGAGGAGGAGGAGTTCGTCATCGTCGAGCGGGTCACCGGCGCGCCGGCCGATGTCGCCACCGTGGCGACCACCGAGGAGCTGGGCGAGCTGCAGCGGCAATGCCGGACCGGGTATGTCGACCCCTCGCTCGTCCAGTACGCGGTGCGCCTCGCGGGCGCGACGCGCGATCCCGCCCGATATGGCGTGGCCGACGCATCGAAGTACATCACCTTCGGCGCAAGCCCGCGCGCCTCGATCCACCTGATCGAGGCGGCGCGCGCCCTGGCGTTCCTGCGCGGGCGCAGCTACGTGCTGCCCGAGGACGTGAAGGACGTCGCCCCCGACGTGCTGCGCCACCGCCTCGTGCTGTCCTACGAGGCGCTCGCCGACGGGGTGACGCCCGACGATCTGGTGCGCAAGGTGATGCAGCGCGTGGCCGCTCCCGACAAGCCCCTCGACACCCATGTCCGGATCGCCACGCAATCCTGAGCGCACGCTGCGCGAGCTCGAATGGACGGTGATCCGCCGTCTGGACGGCCTGCTGCACGGCGATTACCGGACGCTGTTCCGCGGCTTCGGGCTCGACCTCGCCGACCTGCGCGAATACCAGTACCACGACGACGTCCGCCACATCGACTGGAACGTGACGGCCCGCCTTGCGACACCCTACGTCCGCGAATACCACGAGGATCGCGACGCCACCGCGTGGTTCCTGCTCGACTTGAGCCCATCGCTCGATTTCGGCTCGCGGGAGATCCGCAAGGGAGAGCTGTCGTTCGACTTCGTCGCCGTGCTCGCGCGGGTGCTTACGCGCCACGGAAATCGCGTTGGCGCGGCGTTCTACGGCGAGGCGATGGACACGGTGATCCCCGCCGGCGGCGGTCGCCGCCACGTGTTGCACATCCTGCACCGGATGCTCGCGCGGGCGCATCCGACCCGTGCCCGCGCCACCGACCTGCGCGAATTCCTCGAAGCGGGGGAACGCCTGATCCCGCGCCGCTCGGTCGTTTTCGTCGTCTCGGATTTCATCAGCGTGCGCGGCTACGCCGATGCGCTGGCGCGGCTCTCCCGGCGGCACGAAGTGATCGCCGTGCGCGTCCGCGATCCGCTCGAGTCCATGCTTCCCGACCTGGGGCTCCTGACGATGCAGGATGCGGAGACCGGCGAGCAGGTGTTCGTCGACACCCACGACCCCGCATTCCGCAGGCGCTTCGAGCGGGCCGCGCAGCGACGCGAGGCGGCGCTGCGCCAGGCGTTCGTCGACGCGGGGGTCGACGCGCTCGAGCTGTCCACGGATGCCGATCTCGCCGACGCGATCCTGCGCTTCGCCGCGATGCGCAAGCTGCGCAGCCGGACTGCCGCGGGCGCCGTGCTGCCGCGCGCCGCGGGACCGCGCAGCGAAGGACCGGGCGCCGACGGGCCGCGTACGGAAGGGCCGCGTGATGCGATTCCTGTGGCCTGAATTCCTCTGGCTGCTGCTGCTCGTGCCGGTCCTGGTCGGTGCGTACCTGTGGCTGCTGCGCCGCAGGAAGAAGGCGGCGCTGCGCTACGCGAACCTCGCGCTGGTCCGCGAGGCGATGACGCCGGGCGGGCGGTTCCGCCGCCACGTGCCGCCGCTGCTGTTCCTGATCGCCCTGACGCTGCTGCTGATCGCGATCGCGCGCCCTGCGGCCGTGGTGACGCTGCCCACCGACCACGAGACGATCGTGCTCGCGATCGACGTCTCGGGAAGCATGCGCGCCAACGACATCAAGCCCACCCGGCTCGAGGCCGCGCAGACGGCCGCGCGGGCGTTCATCAACGAGCAGCCGCGCAACGTCGATATCGGCATCGTGTCCTTCGCCGGGACGGCGGCGGTCGTCCAGGCGCCGACGCAGAACCGCGACGATCTGCTGGCCGCGATCGACCGCCTGCAGCTGCAGCGCGCGACCGCCGTCGGCAGCGGCCTGCTGGTCGCGCTGAAGCTGATCGTTCCCGACGTCGAGTTCGATCTCAGGTTCGCGGACCCCCGCGCCACCGGTCGCGACGAGCGGCGCGACCAGCCGCTGCCGGGAAAGGGCGCGGCCGCCAAGTCGATTCCCAAGCCGGCGGTCCCCGGGTCGAACGCGTCCGCGGCGATCATCCTGCTGACCGACGGCCAGACGACGACCGGCCCCGACCCGGTCGAAGCCGCGCGCATCGCCGCCGACAACGGCGTGCGCGTCTACACGGTGGGACTCGGCACGACGGAAGGCGCGATCATCGGCTGGGAGGGCTGGTCGATGCGCGTGCGCCTCGACGAGGAGACGCTGAAGATGATCTCCGGCATCACCCGCGGCGAGTATTACCGGGCCGGCACCGCCGAGGATCTGGAGAAGGTCTACCGCGGGATGAATGCGCGCGTGGTCCTGCAGCGCAAGGAGACCGAGGTCACCGCGCTGTTTGCCGCCGCCGCCGCGGTCTTCGCGCTCGCCGCGGCCGGGCTCTCGCTCGCCTGGTTCAGCCGCGTCCTCTGAGCCGCTCGTCGCTTATCGCGAGGCGACGACCGGCGCGCGGCGGATTCTGCGTGCGGCGGATTCTGCGTACGGCGGATTCTGCGTGCGCTGCGCGCACCGATCGATCAGGCGGGATCTGATCCGATTCGCATTCGACTAGTTCCGCTTCGATGCCTCCATCAGCGCAGCGCCGATTGCACCTCCGAACGGAGGCGCGAGCGCACCCGGCGTGACCGGGCTGACTCCTGCCAATGCGGCGGCATCCTTTGCCGCGCTGACGCGCGCCCATTGGTCGACTTCCGTGTATGGCGGAGCCGCGTTCAGCGCGGCATTGATGGTTTCCGTAGCCAGCACCGGGCTGCGAATGAGTATGGGAGCGCGCTTCGATACCCCGTTTTGCACGAACACGGCGTATGCGCCGAAATCGGTGAACGTACCGGAAATGGACAGCGAGATCGTCGCGCCGTTGATCGTGGCACTGATCGATTGGGTGACTTGATTGCCCGCCAGGACCATCGTACCGCTGGCCGTCAGGGTGCCGGCTGCAGTATCCAGCAGTGATCCACCGAGGTAGTCGATGGTCGCTCTCGCAAGCCGATAGGTGCCGTCGAGGCTGCCGCTGCCCCCGGCGGGAGCAGCGCCCACAATGGAAAAGTTCTGCCTGCTCTCCTGCCATTGCAGCGTCACCTGCTGTGACGCATTCGGGAAACCGGGAACCGTTACCGTCCCGGCGGCGCCGGTCAGAAACTCCTGGCCCAGCGTGACGACGTTGAACGTCGCAGATCCGAATTCGACCCCGTCGGCGAACGCAACGATGGTATGGCTTCCCGGTCCGTAGAGATTGAAGTTGATCAACAGCCCAAACCCGGTGTTGCTCTGACCGCACACCGATGCCGTGTCGCCGCGAGGCGTCCCGTAGGCGGCCGGGATTGGAGCGGCGCCATCGATCTGGATCGAGACCTGGGTCGCCCTGCAGTCCCAGCCGGAGATCAGACCGATGCCGGTTTGGGTGCTGCCCGGTTGCGGATTTTCCAGGGCGCCGGTCGCGAAAGCCAGTCCGGGCAGCGTCCATAGAATGATCCCGGCAATCGCCTTGCGAATCGATGCGCTCATGAGGTCTCCCAGGGAATGTTCGCCGCAGGCGCGAACCTCGCGCCCTGCGCGCTGCGCGATGCCTGCAGCTTCGCGCGGCATTCTGCGCCCCGGAGCGGGTTGTCCGTCAAGTGATAGACGCAACGAGCGGCGGACCGATGCGGACTGGACGAGCGGCCGTACCCGGATACGGCACCCGCATGCGCGGCGCAGCCCGCTTCTTCGAGCCGATCATTCCCGGGTACAACCGGGCGCCTTGGAGTCAGTCGGCCGCGACGGCGGGGGGCGGGCGCCGTTTCTCGACGTGGAAGCGCAGCAGTGCGGCAAAGCGGTACACCGCGTGGACGAACTTGCCGTAGGGCACCGTCAGGAACAACGCGAGGATCACGCCCAGGTGCGCGGCCAGCAGCATCCCCATGGCGGCGCTTTCGCGCAGCGCCAGCAGCGCGAGCCCGCTCGCTGCGGCGAGCATCAGCAGCACCAGGAAACCCGCGTCCATTCCGCCCTGTCCGCGCCCGGCCAGCGCGGGGTCGCGGACAGCCTTGAGCCACAGCAATCCCGCGGGGCCGATCAGAAGCCCGATGCCGCCAGCGGTGCCGAGCAGCACCGGAAGGCTCACGAACGGGTACGGCGCGGGCCACCCGAGGACATAGTGATAGATCGTCGCCACGCTGGTCGCGGCGAAGCAAAGCATGAAGCCGTAGAACGTGAAGTGGTGGAACCGGCGGCGCAAGTGGGTCGGGACTTCGCCGGGATAGGTGCAGCCATCGCCGCCGCCGTCGAGGTACTTGAGCTGCAGGGCATCGCGGGTCGACTGCGCGAGCGGTCCTGGCGCCGCGTAGGTCGGTCCGGCCTCGCCGACGTCGTTCCAGAACCGGAAGAAACCTACTAAGAGCGGAACCAGCGCTGCGGCAAACACCAGGCCGAAGGTCCACGCCATCGCACGATGCGGCAAGACCGCATAGAACGCGCCTTCATGATCGGAGTGCGCCGAGAAGAGCACCGCGCGATCGACCAGCAGCGCCAGGGCGACGAAGAACAGCGCGAGTGCCGTGGCCAGGACCAGGCTCACGGTGACGCCGTTGCGCGCATATAGCTGCGCGAATGCATCCGGCCAGGCGTACTTGCGGTAGGTGGCGAGCCGCATGTCCGCGAGGTAGCGCGGCAGGTCGAGCCCGAACTCGTGCGGCGGCGCGTACTGGCAGGCGTAGTAGCAGGCGCCGCAGTTGTGGCACAGGTTCGCGAGATAGGCGAGGTCGCCCTCGGTGAAGTCGAGGCGTCGCTCGATCGCCGGAAACACCGCGCAATAGCCTTCGCAGTAGCGGCAGGCGTTGCAGATGCTCGCCATCTTCTGGCCTTCCTCGACCAGCGCGATCGGTATCGGGCTAGTGCTCGGCATGACGTGCGGCCTGTTCGCCGGCGATGCGGCCGAAGGTGGTTCC
>DATIQL010000207.1:0-36569 GCA_035470905.1 Casimicrobiaceae bacterium | reverse complement strand
TTCGTCATGGGCCTGACCGATCGCCTGATCGTGATGGAGTTCGGCGAGAAGCTCGCCGAGGGCGCGCCGGCCGAGGTCCAGCGCAATCCTGCCGTGCTCGAGGCGTACCTCGGAGGCGTATGAGCACAACGGGCCGTCCCGAGGGCGAATCCCGGAGTGCGCAGCACGAAGGTAGTCCAGTGAGCGGCGCCGAAAGAGTGGCGATGGCGAGCGTCAACGGGGTGCCGCTGCACGGCGCCGACGCGATACCCGATGCGGCGGAGCTTCGCCAGCGCGCATGCACCGAGCTGCTGCGACAGGCCGCGCAGCGCGCGGGGCTGCTGCCGGTGGGCGACGTCCCGGCAACCGACGGGACGATCAGCGCGGCGGCCGCAGCTGCGATCGAGCAGCTGATCGATCGCGAGGTTGCCGTACCCGAACCGTCGGAAGATGCCTGCCGCCGCCACTACGCGGCGCACCCGGAAAGCTACGGCGCCGGGGAACGCCTGCGGCTTCGCCATGTGCTGTTCGCGGTGACCCCCGGCGTCGACGTCAATGCGCTGCGCAAGCGCGCCGAGGCGCTGCTGGTGTCGCTGCGCTGCGCCGAGCCGGGGTCGGACGCCTTCGCCGAGGCGGCGCGCCAGTGGTCGAACTGTCCGAGCGCCGCCCAGGACGAAGGTCGGGCCGGGGAGCTCGGCTGGATGTCGCGCGACGACTGCGCGCCCGAGTTCGCGCGCGAGGTGTTCTCGCGTGAAACCGGCGCCCACGTCGGGGTGCTGCCTCAACTCGTGCACAGCCGCTTCGGCCTGCACATCGTCGAAGTGCAGGCGCGGGACTCGGGCAAGGCAGCGGCTTTCGAGGAAGTTCGAGCCGCGGTCGCGAGCGGTCTGCGGAATCAGGCGTTCGTCACCGCACTGCGCCAGTACATCCGGCTGCTGGCGGGCGGCGCGGTGCTCGAGAACATCGACCTGGACCCGGCCGCGTCGGCGCTGATGCAATAGCTGCGACCGGTCGGACGCGGGCGACAGCCCTCCGGGCGGCCGGTCAGGCGCGAGGCGGCAACCCGAACCTCGCGGGGTCGATGCTCGTCGAATGTGTCGCGATGTAGACCTCCCGCAGGAACGAGACCAGGCCGCCGATCACGCCGACCATGGCGAGTACGAACAGCGCGCCGGCCGACACGCGGAGGTTGCGGCCGAAGAATTCCCCGATGAAGAGGGCGACGATCACCAGGCACACCAGCAGCGCCGCGGCCGTGCAGAAGTTGATCGACCAGCTCGCGAGCCTGCGACGGTGCTCGAGGCAGGCGAGCTCGCCCCGCGCGGCCGCGCGCGCCTGGTCGTCCAGGGCCGGCCAGTCGCGTTCGAGCATCCTGGCGCGGTCGATGACCCGCGCGAGACGGTTGGCCATCACGCCAAGCAGCGACGCGATGCCCGTCAGCAGGAACACCGGAGCGATCGCCAGCTGGATCGCGTGGGCGATGACCGGGAGCGTGCTGTCGGTCGGGAGCATCGGGTGGGCGCCGTCGGTCGGAGTCGATGGGCCGGTTCAGGAGTCGGTTCGCATCGGCGGTCGCTTCGCATCCGCTGCCGTGGTGCCGGACCCCTCGGGTCGCGGCCCGACCACCGGTCGATCCGCCATTCTAGCCCCGCTCCCGGCACCCCCCGCCGCGGGGGCCGTCCGCCCGCCGCGAACGGCCGGCACCGAGCATCCCGAGGCGATAGAATACGGCTCGCGACCCGACGACGCCCCTGCACTTCGGCCCGGACGCCGGGATGCTGACGCGAGCGCACGCGACCATGCCCGCCGCCGAGCACTGCCGGGCCTTGTGAACACTACTTGGAGGATTGCATGAATCGGTACCTGTCCAGGCTTTCCCTTGCTGTCGCGCTGATCCCCGCCTGCGCGGCACTGTCGTTCGCGACCCCGGCCGCCGCGACGATCACCCTCGGTGCCTCGGTCCAGCTGTCCGGCGGGCTCGCCAACACCGGCCGCTACTACCACGATGGCTACCAGTTCGCCATCGACCAGATCAACAAGGCAGGCGGCATCAAGGTCGGCGGCAAGCAGGAGCAGCTGGCGCTCAAGATCCTCGACAACCAGTCCGACAACAACCTCTCGGTCCGCCAGTACACGCAACTGGTGACCGACGACAAGATCAACCTGCTGCTCGGACCCTTCGCGAGCGATGCCGTGCTGGCGACCTCGTCGGTGGCCGAGAAGTACGAAGTGCCGATGATCCAGGGCGGCGGCGCATCGGACCAGATCTTCAGCCGCGGCTACAAGTACATCTTCGGGACCCTGCCGGTCGCGAGCAAGTATTTCGAGAGCACGATCGCCGCGATGGGCAAGCTCAATCCCGCGCCGAAGACCGTGGCGCTGCTCTTCGCCGACGACGCTTTCGACGTCGCGGTCGCCGACGGCACGCGCAAGCTGCTGCAGAAGGCCGGTCTCAAGATCGTCCTCGACGAGCGCTACAGCAGCAATGCTTCCGACTTCTCGTCGCTGCTGTCGCGGATCAAGTCCGGGCAGCCCGATTCGGTGCTCGTCTCGGGTCACGAGACCGAGGTCCTGAACTTCATCCGCCAGGCCAAGAGCCTCGGCGTCGCCCCGCACTTCTACAGCTTCACCGTCGGGGTCCCCAGCGCCGACTTCCGCAAGGCCCTGGGCAAGGACGCCGATTACGCGTTCGGCATGACGTCGTGGCTGCCCTCGGCGGCGGAGAAGGACCGGTGGTTCGGCGACGCCGAGCAGTTCGCCAAGGCCTGGCACGCGCGCTTCGGCTACGAGCCCGACTATCACGCCGCTTCCGCGGTGGCCGACGTCGAGGCCTACGCCAAGGCGATCGAGGCCGCGGGTTCGACCGATCCGAAGAAGGTCCGCGACGCGATCGCGAAGCTCGACTTCCCTTCGCTCTACGGTCGGATCCACTTCGACGCGGTCGGCCAGATCGCCCTGCCGCAGACGGTGATCCAGGTGCAGGACGGCAAGGTAGTGCCGATCTACGGCGAGAATGGATTCGTCGGCAAGGCCCTCTACCCGATGCCGCCGTGGAGCAAGCGCTGAACGCGGCCTTCGCGCCGCAGCGCCGGCCGCACGAGCCGGCCGGGAGCGATGCACCCCGCCCAGGGCGGGGTGCATCGCCGGGCGCCGTGGCCCACCGCCTGCACGGCTGACCTGGGCAAGACGACATGGATCTCCTCTGGCAGGGTCTCGTCAACGGCATCCTGCTCGGCGGACTCTATGCGCTGATGGCGCTCGGGCTCGCGCTGGTGTGGGGCGTCCTGAACATCGTGAACCTCTCGCATGGCGCGTTCATCATGCTCGGGGGTTATGCCTGCTATTACCTGTTCACCGGTCTTCACGTCGATCCGTTCGTCGCGATGCCGATGTCGATGGCCGCACTGTTCGCCTTCGGCTACCTGCTGCAGCGCCGCCTGATCAACCTCGTGATCCGGGCGCCGATGTTCAACACGCTGCTGCTGACCTTCGGCCTCGACGTGGTGCTGACCTACTCGGCGCAAATCGCCTTTTCCGCCGATTTCCGCACGATCAATCCTTCGTATGCCGGCGCGCATTTCACCTGGCTGGGGGCGACGGTCCCGCTGGTGCGCCTGATCGCATTCGCGATCGCGATCGCGCTGACGCTGTTGTTGTGGCTGTTCCTCGGGCACACGCGGCTGGGGCGCGCGATCCGGGCCACCGCCCAGAACCTGGTGGCCGCCCGCCTCTACGGCGTCGAGCCCCGCAGCATCTACGCGCTGACTTTCGCGATCGGCGCCGCGCTCGCAGGGGGTGCGGGCGCGCTGTACGGCGTCGTCTCCCAGCTCAATCCCTACATCGGCGTCAGCCTCACCGCCAAGTCGTTCGTGATCGCGATCATCGGCGGCCTCGAGAGCCCGCTCGGCGTGATCGCCGGCGGCATCATCCTCGGCCTCGTCGAGTCGATGACCTCGCTCTACGTCGGCGCAACCTACACCGACGTCGCGAGCTTCGGCATCCTCGTGCTGGTGCTGATCGTGCGCCCGACCGGTCTGTTCGGGAGGACCACGTGAAAACTCCGCTCACGCGCGCCGGCATCGCCGCTGCGATCGTCGTCCTGGCCGGCATACCGTGGCTCGCCCCGCCCAGCATCGTGCAGTTCGGCATCAACATGCTGCTGCTCGCCGCACTCGCCCAGGGCTGGAACATCATCGGCGGCTATACCGGTTACGCGTCTTTCGGCAATTCGGTGTTCTACGGCCTCGGCAGCTACGGCACGGCGATCGCGATGCTGCGCTGGCACCTCCCTTTCGGGGTCGGACTTGCACTGGGTGCGGTGATCGCGGTCGCGTTCGCCGCGCTGTTCGGGCGCGCGGTGCTGCGCCTGCGCGGCCACTACTTCGCGATCTGCACCCTGGGCCTGGCACAGGTGATGACCGCGATCGTCTCGAACCTCGAGATCACCGGACGCAACACGGGGCTGGTGCTGCCGCTCCTGCGCGGCGACGTGCTGTTCTACGAGCTGTCACTGTCGCTGGTGATCGTCGCGACGCTGATCGTCGCGTGGATCGCGCGCAGCCGCTTCGGCTACGGGCTGATCGCCATCCGCGAGAACGAGGAAGCGGCTGCCGCGATGGGTGTCGACACCACACGCTACAAGGTGCTTGCCTTCTCGCTGTCGGCAGCGATCAGCGCGCTGGCCGGGGGCATCCACGCCTACTGGATCACGTTCATCGATCCGGTCAGCGCCTTCGACATCGGGCTCAACGTGAAGATGATCATCGTCACGGTGTTCGGAGGACCCGGATCGATACTCGGGCCGGTGCTCGGCGCCTTCGTGCTGTCCGCTATCTCCGAAGTCCTTTCGACCGAGATCTCGACGCTGGCAGGCCTGTTCTTCGGCGCGGTGATCGTCGTCGCCGTCGTGTTCATGCCGCGCGGCGTGGCCGACCTGATCCGGCGTTTCGACAAGTACCGCTGGCGTTACTTCGCCGAGAACGTCCGCGCCAACCGGCTTTGACACCGTGGAACCGATCCTCAGCGTTCGCCGCCTGACCAAGCGCTTCGCGGGGCTCACCGCGCTGTCCGACGTCAGCTTCGATCTCGGCCGGGGCGAGATCCTCGGTCTGATCGGTCCCAATGGTGCGGGCAAGACGACGCTGGTCAACCTGATCAGCGGCGCGTTCCGGGCGAGCGAGGGCGAGCTCGTCTTCGAGGGCGCACCGATCGGCGCGCTGCCGCCGCATCGTCGCGCCAAGCTCGGCATCGGCCGCACTTTCCAGATCATGCGCCCCTTCCCCGGCCTCACCGTTCTCGACAATGTCGCGGTCGGCGCGCTGTTCGGCACCGGCGGCGGACATCGCCAGCTCGCGACCGCCCGCGAACTGGCGCAGCAGAAGCTGGAGTTCGTCGGGCTGGCCCATCGCGCCGACCGGCCGGCCGAAGCGCTGGGCGGCCCCGACCGCAAGCGCCTCGAGCTCGCCAAGGCACTTGCGATGAACCCGCAGCTGCTGCTGCTCGACGAGGTCATGGCGGGCCTCAACCTGGCCGAGCTCGAAGCGGTGATCGCGATCATCCGGAAGGTCCGCGACGAAGGCGTCAGCGTCCTGGTCATCGAGCACGTGATGAAGGCGATCCGGAGCCTGTCGGACCGGCTGCTGGTCCTGCACCACGGCGAGAAGATCGCCGAGGGCGAGCCGCAGCGCGTGCTCTCCGACCCGACCGTCGTCGAGGCCTATCTGGGCCGCAGGCGAGGTGCGGACGAGGAGCACCCGCGATGAGCGACGCGCTGCTCACCGTTCGCAGCCTCGAGGCCGGCTATGGCGAAATGCCGGTGCTGCGCGGCATCGGCTTCGACATCCGCGAGCGCGAGATCGTCGCGCTGGTGGGGAGCAACGCCGCCGGCAAGACGACGCTGCTGCGCGCGCTGTCGGGGGTCCTGCCGCATGCCGGGACGATCCGGTTCGGGGACACCGACATCGGCGGCCTCCCTCCGGACAGGATCTTCGCGCTGGGACTGGTCCAGGTGCCCGAGGGGCGGCAATTGTTCGGCCAGATGACCGTGCAGGACAACCTGCTGATGGGCGCCTATCGACGCAGCGGCCGCCTCGACCTCGCGCAGGACCTGGAACGCGTCTACGCGCTGTTCCCGGTGCTCAAGGAGCGGCGCCGGCAGCTCGCCGGAAGCATGTCGGGGGGCGAGCAGCAGATGTGCGCGATGGCACGCGCGCTGGTCGCGAGTCCCAGGCTGCTGATGATCGACGAGATGAGCCTCGGGTTGGCCCCCGCGATCGTCGACCAGCTGCTCGACGTGCTGCTGGAGATCCGCGACCAGGGCGTCACCGTGCTGCTCGTCGAGCAGGACGTATTCTCCGCGCTGCGGGTCGCCGATCGCGGCTACGTCCTCGAGTCGGGGGCGATCGTGCGCGAAGGATCGGCTCGCGAGCTCGGCGACGACCCGGAAGTCCAGCGCGCCTACCTGGGCGTATAGGCTCCGTCGAGGAAAGCGGCGACGCCCGAGTCCTCGCGCAGGCGCGCGAGATCGTCCGCGCCCGGCAACTGCGGGCGATCGCTCTCTGCGTCCACCATGCACAGGAATCCCAGCGGAGCGTCCTGCCCTGCCCTGAACTGGTGCCAGGTCAGCGGCGGGATGGTCACGAGGTCGTAGGCGTTCACCGGGCAGACCTCCCGGCCGACCAGCACCCCACCCCGACCGCGCAGGACCATCACCGCGTGCGCATGCCGGTGCCGCTCGAGCGTCGAATGCCCCGCCGCGGCGACCTCGAAATAGCGGAGCTCGCCGCGCATGTCGGGGCGCGCGAACAGCGTCTGGCGCGTGACGTCGCGATACGGTGCTGCGCCCTCCTCCTTGTAGGTCCGAAGCTCGACGCCGCTCCAGCGGAAGGCGTCGTCCTGCTGCACTAAAGGCCGCACCGGGCACTCGCTCATCGGGTATCTCCATGGACGGCCGCGACGAAGTCGCGGCAGCGCTGCGCCAGCCCGTCGCCGGCGGCAAGCAGGCTGCCGCCGATCAGCAGCATCGTGTCGACGCCGAACCGTGCGCGGATCTCGGGCACGCGCTCGACGCTCATGCCTCCTGCGGGCACCGGCATCGTCGGCGCGATGCCATGCCAGGGTCCACGCGCGGCATCGGCGATCGCGTCGCACGTGTCCGTCGCATAGCCGAAGCGCCCGCCGGCATTGGGAAAGATCGTCGCGTCCGCGCCGAACATCCGGAACAGCCTGCCCAGCAGCAGCGGCGACGCGATTCGCGCGGCACCCGCGAGGGCGGGATGCGCGATGATCGGAGCGTTCACCTCGCGCGCCAGCGCCGCCAGCGCCGCGACGCCGCATATCATCGGCGCGACCAGGAACATGCGCACGCCGCAATCCTCGGCCTGCGCCGCCTGCTCGCGCATGCGTCCGTAATGACCGCTCAGGCTGGGTGCATAGATGCAATGCCCGCCGGTCGCCCGGTTGGCCTCGTCGACGGCGCGCTGCACGTCGCGCACGCGCTGCCCGAAAGGCGCCGACGCCTGGTCCGCGAGGCCGTGGTCGTCCTTGATCACGTCGATGCCGGCCAGCGCGAACGTGTGCGCGATTTTCGCAAGCGCCGGCGCCGGCAACCCCAGCGGCTTCAGCGCCGAGCAGGCCAGCGGCCTCCCCGTTGCTCCCGTGACCCGACGGATGCCGGCGATGCCGTACGCGGGCCCGCCAAAGGCAAGCGCGAACTCCGCCGGAAAGGCTGCGTCGACGAGCGTGACATCGTCGTGCAACGAGGTGTTGCCGAACAGCATGTTCAGCAGCTGCCCGGCCTCGAAATCCGTGGTCTCGACCGCGATGCGGATCGTCACGTCGAATGCCTGCACGCCCGCGGGCACGATGTCGCCGACGCGCGCGACGACCTCGCGCAGCACCCGCTGGTCGCCGACCGCCGCAAGCGGCGCCTCGATGCTTTGCTCAAGCGCGATCGCCTGCGCGCGCGCCTCGATGTCGCCGGCGCCGGCGCGAACGCGATAGACGGCGTCGATCCAGCGCCCGCCATCGGTGCCGGCGCCCGCGGCGGCTTCCCCGCGATCGGGCGGGACAGGGGGGTCCGGCGGGAACGCGGGCGGGGCCGGTGCCATGGCGGGATTCTAGACGACACCGTCGCCGTTGACCGCCGTCAAGCCGAAATGCCGGTTCCGGTCTATGATCCCCCGCGATGGACGCACCGCCACCGGCCGAGGCAGCGGCGCTGCAGCAACGGCTCGCAGCCGCGCTGCGCGATCCCGCGAGCTTCGGCCCCGCCTGCACGTCGGTGCGGGTGATCGAGACGCACATCTCGTGGGTCTACCTGACGGGGACGCACGCCTACAAGGTCAAGAAAGCCGTCGCCTTCGGATTCCTCGACTTCACGACCCTCGAGTCGCGACGCCGATACTGCGAGGAGGAGCTGCGTCTCAACCGTCGCACCGCAGCGCAGATCTATCTCGACGTCGTGCCGATCACCGGCAGCGTCGACCGCCCCGTCGTCGATGGAGAAGGTCCGGCGCTCGAATGGGCGGTGCGAATGCGCGAATTTCCACAACAGGCGCTGCTCTCGGAGATGCTCGGGCGCGGGGAACTGACGCCAGCCCACGTCGACGCTCTCGCGATCACCGTCGCACGCTTCCACGAAGGCGCGGCGCGCGTTCCCGCCGATCGCCCCTGGGGCTCGGCGGCAGACGTGCTCGACGTCGCACTCGCGAATTTCGCCGAGCTGCGCCCGCGGCTCGGCCAGCCGGCCGACCGCGAGGATCTCGCCCGTCTCGAGGACTGGACGCGCCGCGAGCACGCGGCGCGCGGCGCCGACTGGGAAGCGCGGCGCGCCGGCGGACGCGTCCGCGAATGCCACGGCGACCTGCACCTCGGCAACATCGCGCTCGTCGAAGGAGCGGTCACGCCTTTCGACTGCATCGAATTCAGCGACCGCATGCGCTGGATCGACGTCGCCAGCGAAGTCGCATTCACGGTGATGGACCTGCAGTATCGCGGCCGCCACGATCTCGCGCAGCGCTTCCTCAATGGCTATCTCGAGCACGGCGGCGACTACCCCGGACTCGCGGTGCTGCGGTTCTACCTGGCCTACCGCGCCATGGTCCGGGCCAAGGTCGCCGGCCTGCTGGCCGCGCAAGCCCCTCCGGGAGCAGCCAGGTCGGCACGGCTCGCCGACTGCCGCGCGCACATCGCTCTCGCCGGGCGGGAAGCCGCCCCCTGCACGCCCGCGGTCGTGATCACGCACGGGCTGTCGGGCTCCGGCAAGACGACGCTCTCCCAGTGCCTGCTCGAGCGCATCGGCGCGATCCGGGTGCGCAGCGACGTCGAGCGCAAGCGGCTCGAGGGTCTGCCCCCCGACGCGCGCACCAGTGCGGGAATCGAGGCTGGCATCTACGCCCCGGATGCGACCCGCGCCACGTATGACCGGCTGCTGGACCTCGCGCGAACCATCGTCGATGCCGGCTGGATCGCGCTCGTCGACGCGGCATTCCTCTCCCGCTGGCAGCGCGACGCTTTCCGCACGCTTGCAGACGAGCTCGACGTGCCGTTCGTCATCGTCGATTTCGTCGCGTCCGAGTCGACGCTGCGCAGCAGGATCGAGGAGCGCGGCGCGCAGGGCCGCGATGCGTCGGACGCCGACCTGTCGGTGCTCGCGCTGCAGCTGCGCAATCACGAGCCACTGGGTGACGACGAGCGCGCCTTCGCCGTCGCCTACGATGCCGAACAGCCGCTGGAGCGCGGGCAGTCCGCGGACGCCTGGCGTCCCGTCGCGCAAAGGCTGGACCCCGACGAGCGAGCCGCCGGGTGGCGTGACGCGACGCCCGATCCGGCAGCCGGTCTCGACGCCAAGCTCGCTTTCCTGTCCCAGCCCCGAAGCTACCCCGAGCCCACGACGCGGGTCGAGCGGGTGGAGACGCACCTGTCGTGGGTCTTCCTGACCGACCACCACGCCTACAAGCTCAAGAAACCGGTGCGCAGCGATTTCGTCGACCTGCGCAGCATCGCCAATCGCCGCCGCAACTGCCGCGCGGAGGTTCGCCTGAACCGGCGCCTGTCGCCCGACGTCTATCTCGGCGCGATCCCGCTCACCTGCGATGCCGCGGGGCGGCTCGCCATCGGTGGCGACGGCGACGTCGTCGACTGGCTGGTCAGGATGCACCGGCTGCCGCATGAGCGGATGCTCGACCGGATCATCGCTGCGGGCGGGGCGGCGTCGGTAGATGTCGATTCGATCGTGGCCCCGCTATGCCGGCTGTATCGCGCCGGGCCGGCGGTCGCGATGTCGGCTGATGCCTACCTGCACGCGCTCGCCGCCGAGATCGCAGCGACACGCGACGAGCTCCGCAGTCCCGCCTACGCACTGCCCGCCGACACGATCGAGCGCATCGCGCTGCTGCAGCTGCGCACGCTCGAACGCGACGCGTCGATAGTCGGGGCGCGGGCCGCCTCGGGGCGGATCGTCCAGGGGCATGGCGACCTCCGTCCCGAGCACGTCTGCATGACGTCACCGCCGCGCATCATCGACTGCCTGGAGTTCTCGCGCCCGTTGCGCAGCCTGGATGCCGTCGACGAGCTCGCCTACCTCGCGCTCGAATGCGAGCGCCTCGGCGCGCCGGAGCTGCGCGAACGGATCTTCGACGGCTATCGCCGCATGGCGGACGATGCCGCACCGGAGCCGCTGGTCGATTTCTACCAGAGCTACCGCGCATCGATCCGGGCCAAGATCGCGATCTGGCACCTTCGCGATCCCGCGCTGCGCGGCATGCCCAGGTGGCGCAGCCAGGCGCTCGACTACCTGCACCTCGCGCTTGTCCACGCCGAGCGCTGCACGGGGGCGGACGCCGGCGCGGCGACCCATGGTCAGGTTTCGGCGAGCTCGACCAGCGATCCGCCGCGATGAAGCCTCGCGATCGCCTCGGCGAAGCGAGGGGCGGCGCTGAGCCAGGTCACCCTGCGCAGCAGATCGGGGTCAGTGACGCGCGCTGCGGACACGGTGTCGGTGACGACGATGTCGTCGATCGGCGCCTGCGCGAGGGTCGCACCCGCGGCCGCGGAGAACACGCCATGCGAAGCCGCGACGTGCACCTGCCGCGCGCCGCCGGCGCGGCAGGCCTGGGCCGCACGCGTGACCGTCGTGCCCCCGCTGATCAGGTCGTCGACGATGATGGCGACCCTGCCTGCCACGTCGCCCACCAGTGCCTCGCCGGAAACGACCCCGCTGCTCCGGTGCTTTTCCGCGAACGCCATCGACACCGGTCGACCGAGGACCTTCGCGAGACGCAGCCGGAAGTCCTCTGCACGCTTGATGCCGCCTGCGTCCGGAGACACGACGACCACGTCGGCGCCGGTCACCCGGTTCGCGAAATGGCCGACGAACAGGGGATTCGCTTCCAGGTTCTCGCTGCGGCAACGGAACGCATTCTGGAACGCCGCCAGGTTGTGGACGTCGAGCGTGACGACGCAGTCGGTGCCGACCGCCTCGAACATCTGGGCGACATAGCGCGTCGAGACCGGATCGCGCGGCTTGGACTTGCGATCCTTGCGCGCGTAGGCGAGATAGGGCACGACCGCGGTCACCCTCGCGGCCGACGCATCCCTGAGCGCACCGAGGAAGAGCAGCAGGCGAACCAGCTTGTCGTTGACGCTTTGCCGCGGGTCGGCATGGAGCGACTGCACGACATAGACGTCGCGGTCGCGCACGCTGGTGAGCGGCCTCGCCTTGTGCTCGCCGTCCTCGAATTCGCGCTCCTCGTGCGCCTCCAGCCCGACGCCGATCGCCTGCGCAACCGCAGCGCCGAACTCCCGGCTGGCATCGAGCGCGAAGACTGCCAGATCGCCATGCATCATACTTGTCCCCACGGAAGACCACGCGAAGGCGGGAACGCGATTCGCGCGCGCTGCGCGATCGCCGCAACGAACCGATGAGCCACTACGACGCATTCAACGGCGATGCCGACGGCATCTGCGCGCTGCATCAGCTGCGCCTCGAGTCGCCGATGGAATCCACGCTGGTCACCGGCGTCAAGCGCGATATCGCATTGCTCGGACGCATCGCGGGGCAAGCCCATGCAGGCGACACCGTCACCGCGCTGGATGTCTCGCTCGAGGTCAACCGCGCATCGCTCGTCGCACTGCTCGACCGCGGCGTGCGCATCGAATACTTCGATCACCATTACGCGGGCGACATCCCCACCCATCCGGGCTTCCGCGCGCTGCTCGATCCCTCGCCCGACGTCTGCACCGGCATCCTGGTCGATCGCCACCTCCGCGGAAAGCAGCGCATCTGGGCGATCGTCGCCGCGTTCGGCGACAATCTTCCCGACGCCGCGCTCGCGCTCGCCCATGCGCTCCCCCCCGGGCAGGCGCTGTCTGCCGCGCAGCTTCGTGCGCTGCGCGACCTTGGCGATACGCTTGCCTACAACGCCTACGGCGATACCGTGGCGGACCTGATCGTCCATCCGGCGGAACTCTACCGGACCCTCAGTCGCTATGCGGACCCGTTCGCATTCATCCGCGACGAGCCGCTGCGCAGCGAAATCGAGCGCAGCCGGCTCGAGGACCTGTCGCGGGCGCAGACAACGCCTCCCCTGGCGAGCCTGACGGGGGCGACCGTGTACATGCTTCCGGATGCGGCATGGAGCCGCCGCGTGCGCGGCGCGTTCGCCAACGAGCTCGCGAACCGCTCCCCCGACCGCGCCCATGCCCTCCTCACGCCCGACGACCGGGGCGGCTACATGGTCAGCCTGCGTGCACCGCTGACCCGACCGACCGGGGCCGACGCGCTGTGCCGCAGATTCGCCACCGGTGGCGGGCGCCGTGGCGCAGCCGGCATCAATCACCTGCCGCCGGATGGGCTGCCCGAGTTCCTGCGCGAGCTCGAGCGCGCCTGGCCCTGACCTGCGCAACCCCCGCCCGGAGGCCGCGATGCCCTGGACCGCGCAGCGGTATCCGCCGGCGATGCAGCATCTTCCGCTCGACGTGCGTCTCAAGGCCATCGAAATCGCGAATGCGATGCTCGAGGAGGGTTGCGACGAAGGCATGGCGATCCGCGTCGCGATCGCGACCGCGAAGAAATGGAAGGATGCCCGCGACGACGGAGGCGAGCCCTGACATCGCGGCGCGCCGGACCGGCTGCGCGCATCACCGGTGCCCGCCCGCGGCCGGACCCGAGGCCGGCCCCGCAGGCGGGCTTCCGCTTCCGCCGGCGCGGGAGCCCGCCCGAGGCGGCGCCGCCGCGGCCCGCAGCACTTCGATGACCTCGCTGTCGTCGACCTGGCCGAAAGTCAGGTAGAACTGGCCGACCGCGAAGAAGGCGTCGGGCGTCTGCAGGACGATGACCTCGTCGGCGTAGCCCCTCACCTTCTCGACCGCGTCGCGCGAAGCGACGGGGACGGCGCAGATCAGGCGTGCGGGCTTGCGCTCGCGCAATGCGTGCAGGGCCGCGATCATCGTCGCGCCCGTCGCGAGTCCGTCGTCGACGACGATGACGATGCGGCCGGCGGGATCGATCGGCGGACGATTCGGCGTGTACTGCGAACGGCGCCTGCGGATCGTCGCGAGCTCCTCGGCGACCTGGGCCTGCACATACGCGGACGAGCCCCCCGCCATCTCGGCGTAGTCGGCGACATAGACCCAGCCGGTCTCGTCGACGGCACCGATCGCGAACTCGGGATTCCCCGGCGCATGCAGCTTGCGCGTCAGCACGACGTCGAGCTCGCCGTCGAGGCGCTGCGCGATGATGCTGCCCATCGGCACCGCACCGCGGGGAATCGCCGCGATCAGCGGCTTGTGGCCGCGCCACTTGGCCAGCGCGTCTGCGAGCTGGCCTGCTGCATCGATGCGATCCCGGAAGTACATGCCACCATCCCCGCTTTCGGTCCCGTCGGTGTCCGGCGAGCCGATCTCGCCCGGCGAACGCCATGGTGTCAATGCTCGGCGCTTGCCGCCCCTGCCGGCTTGACCGGGGTCAAGCTCGGGTCGGTTCGAGCGTCCTGCCCGCAGCGTGATGCGCGGCGATGCAGCCGAACGTCATCGCCGGCCCCCGAGCCGACGACCAGCAGGTCGCAGCTTGCGCGGATGGCTGTTGGCCGGGCGCCGGAAGCCGTCGGAGTCAGAGGGACGCGCCGGCGAGCAGGTAATCGACCATCAGCGCCGACACGCCTCCGAACATCCCGGCTCCGACCTGCGTGCCGCAGCCGATGCGCCGCGCGGCTTCGATCAGCGGCGTCACCGCGGGCCGCGTGATGACATCGGCGACGAACATGCGCTGGTCGAGCCTCTCGACCTGCACCGGACACGGATCGCCTTCGTGCATCCCCGAGGGCGTCGCGTTGACCACCAATGTGAAACCCGAAGGATCGGGCGAGCCTGCCTGTACCTGGCCCGGATAGCGGTCGGCGAGCCGGGTGAGCAGCGCATCGCGGCGCGCGGGATCACCGTCGTGGATCGCGAGTGCGGCGACGCCTGCCTCGAGCAGCGCAAGCCCGATGGCCGAGCCCGCACCTCCGGCACCGGCCAGCAGCGCCCGCTGCCCTTCGGGGCGGCAGTCTGCCGCCCGCAGACCGGCGACGAAGCCCTCGCCGTCGAGTTGGTCGCCGTGCCAGCTTCCATCCGAATTGCGCCGCAGCGTGTTGACCGCTCCGAGGAAATGCGCGCGTTCGGTCGCCGTCGCGCATTGATGGTAGACGGCGAACTTGTGCGGGACGGTGACGATGATGCCGTCGAAGTTCTTCGCGAGGCTGACGCCGCGGATGAATCCCTCGAGGTCGGCGGACGTGACGTGGATCGGCACGCAGACCGCGTTGCGTCCCCTGGCTTTGAGCGCGCGCGTGACGCCTGCCGGCGATTTAACCTGTGCGATCGGGTCTCCGACGATCGCGATGACCCGCGTCTCTCCGCTCAGATCTGCATGGTTGTCCATCAGGCGTTCCCGTCGGCGACTGCGCCGTTCTCGTTCAATTTTCGCTCCGTCCGGACGCGCCAGCTGCACCCGGCCGCCGCCGGTCCGCGATCAGGCTCGGTCCGGCCCGCCGCGCGGCCGCGGCCCGCGACTTGGGAAGCAGGCCGCACTTCCGGATGAAGGCCGCCGCGCGCCGGCCACGCCGCGGGATGACCCAGATCAGCCCGCGGCGACCCGAACCACTCTATCCTTTCCGCCATGCAGACCCGATCGGCCGGACCCGAAAGCGCCGCGGCGAACGGCCGTGACCCCGATGCAACGTGGTCGCAGGCCCCACTGGCCAGGCTCGTCGAGCAGCTCGGCACCCGCGCGACGGGGCTGACTTCGGCCGAGGCAAGGCGGCTGCTGAAGCGCCACGGACGCAACACGCTGCGCGATGTATCGGAGCGCCCGCTGATCCTGCAGTTTCTCAGCCGCTTCCGCAACCCGATGGTATTGATCCTGATCGTCGCAAGCGGAGTCTCGGCGCTGACGGGCGACGTCGCGAGCTTTGCGATCATCGCCGGCATGGTGGTGCTGTCGGTCGTCCTCGATTTCGTTCAGGAATACCGCGCCGGGCAGTCGGCGCACCGCCTGCGTCAATCGGTGCAGCTGCGCGCGCGCGTGCTGCGCGATGGCGTCGCACGGGACCTGCCGACCGCGCAGGTCGTTCCCGGCGATGTCGTGCTGCTCGCTGCCGGCAGCCTCGTGCCCGCCGATGGACGGCTGCTCGCCGCGCGCGACCTGTTCGTCAACCAGGCGCTGCTGACCGGCGAATCGTATCCGGTCGAGAAGCACGCCGGCGACCCGACCGGGCAGCCCCGCGATCTCGCCGATGCCGTCAACGCCCTGTTCATGGGCACGTCGGTGGTCAGCGGGACTGCCGAGCTCGTCGTCTGTCGCACCGGGAAGGCGACCGCACTGGGCGAGATCGCGCACACGCTGCGCCTCGAGCCACCGCCGACCGATTTCGAGATCGGCACCCGGCGCTTCGGCATGCTGATCATGCGCCTCACCGTGCTGATGGTGCTGTTCGTGCTGATGGTCAACACGATCACCCACAAGCCGCTGCTCGACTCGTTCCTGTTCGCAATCGCGCTGGCCGTCGGTCTCACGCCCGAATTGCTGCCGATGGTCATTTCGGTGACGCTGTCGCGCGGCGCGCTGGAGATGGCGAAGAAGCGCGTCATCGTCAAGCGCCTGGCCTCGATCCAGAACCTGGGGTCGATGGACGTGCTTTGCACCGACAAGACCGGAACCCTGACCGAAGGACGCATCGTCCTCGAGCGCCACGTCGACGTGCTGGGTCGCGACAGCCCGCGGGTGCTGGCGCTGGCCTGCGTCAACAGCACTTTCGAGACCGGCTTGAAGAGCCCGCTCGACGACGCGATCCTCGCACACGGGAACATCGACGTCGGCCGCTGGCGCAAGGTCGACGAGGTTCCCTTCGATTTCGAGCGCCGCCGCGTATCGGTGCTGGTCGACGATGGCCAGACGCGCATGCTGGTCGTCAAGGGCGCACCCGAGGACCTGCTGGCCTTGTCGACCCATTATCAGGCGGATCCGGAGGGCCGCGTGCTCGCCTGGGATGCGGCCGCGCTCGATCAGGCCCGCCGGCAGCTCGAGCTGCTGGGCAGCCAGGGATTGCGGACGCTCGGAATCGCCTACAGGAACGTCGATCCCGATCGCGAGCACGCTGCAGTCAGCGACGAAGCCGGTCTCGTCTTCGCCGGACTGGCCGCCTTCCTCGATCCACCGAAAGCGGGCGCGGCGAAGGCGATCGCCGCGCTCGTCGCCGATGGCGTCGCCATCAAGATCGTCACCGGCGACAGCGAGCTCGTGACCCAGTACATATGCGGGCAGATCGGACTGCGCGTCGACGGCGTGCTGACCGGCGCCGAGGTCTCCAGACTGACCGATCCGGCGCTGCAGGCACGGGTGGACGGCGTCAACCTGTTCTGCCGCGTCAATCCCGCCCAGAAGAACCGGATCCTGCTGGCGCTGAAGGCCCGCGGCCGCGTCGTCGGCTATCTCGGCGACGGGATCAACGACGCGCCGGCGCTGCACTCCGCCGATGTCGGACTGTCGGTCGATACCGGCGTCGACGTCGCCAAGGATGCGGCCGATCTCATCCTGCTCAAGCGCGACCTGCACGTGCTGCACGACGGAGTCATCGAAGGCAGGCGCACGTTCGCCAACATCCGCAAGTACCTGATGATGGGCACGAGCTCGAACTTCGGCAACATGTTCAGCATGGCGGGCGCCTCGCTGTTCCTGCCGTTCCTGCCGATGCTCCCGACGCAGATACTGCTGAACAACATCCTCTACGACCTGTCGGAGGTCGCCATTCCCTTCGACCGCGTCGATGCCGGCGAGCTCTCCGCCCCGCAGAAGTGGGACCTGCACTTGCTGCGCCGATTCATGTGGATCGTCGGCCCGGTCAGCTCGCTGTTCGACTTCCTGACCTTCTGGGTACTGCTCTTTGCACTGCACGCCGACGAGACGCTGTTCCAGACCGGGTGGTTCATCGAGTCGCTGGCGACCCAGGTGCTGGTGATCTTCGTCATCCGCACCCGCGGCAATCCGCTGGCGAGCACTGCGCATCCTGCGCTCGTCGCGAGCTCGCTCGCCGTGGTCGCCGTCGCCATCGCGTTGCCCTTCACCTGGCTCGGCCGCTACTTCGGCCTGCAGGCCCCTCCCGCCGAGTTCTTCTACATCCTCGCCGGGCTGACCTGCGCCTATCTCGCGCTCGTCGAGATCATCAAGCGCGCGTTCTACGCGAGGCTTTCGGGCCGCGGGTGATCGGTCCCGGTCATCGGTCCCGGTCATCGGTCCCGACCGAGGGGCCGTCAGTCGTTCAGGTCGACGCGCTCGAGATGCTCGGGCACCGTGCAGCGCCAGCGCAGCGATTCCTCGATGTGCAGGCGCATCGCGTCGGCCGCGACGGGCTCGCCGTGGGTGACGAAGATCCGCCGCGGCGCCCGCGGGAAGGCGCGCATCCATTCGACGAGCTCCGCATGGTCGGCATGCGCAGACATCGAATCGAGCCGCGCGACCTCGGCGCGAACCGGCACGTATTCGCCGAACATCTTGATCTCGGTCGCGCCGTCGATCATCGCGCGGCCGCGCGTTCCTGCCGCCTGGTAACCGGTGAACAGGATCGTGTTGCGCGCATCGGGTGCGAACGCGCGCAGGTGATGCAGGACGCGACCGCCGGTCGCCATCCCGCTGGCGGCGATGATGACCCGCGGCCACGTGCCCTCGTTGAGCGCCTTCGACTCCTCTACGCTGTTTACGAACTTCGCGGCATTGCACATCGCGCGCGTCTGTTCGCCCGTCAGCCGATGCTCGCTGCGGTACTGCTCGTACAGGCCGGTGACGTCGGTCGCCATCGGGCTGTTCAGGTAGACGGGAAGGCTCTCCGGAAGCCGGCCGGCCGCCTTCAGTTGATGAATCAGGTACAGCAGTGCCTGCGCACGCGCGACCGCGAACGACGGGACGACGACGATGCCGCCGCGCGCGATCGTGCGGCGAATCACCTCGGCCAGCTCGTCGCCGGGGTCGACTCCCGGATGGCGCCGGTCGCCATAGGTCGACTCGACGACGAGGTAGTCGACCGCAGGTGCAGCCGCCGGTGCGCGCATGATGAGATCCTGCGGCCGTCCGACGTCGCCGGTGAACAGGATGCTGCGGCCTTCGGCGGTCGCGACCGCCATCGCCGCACCCAGGATGTGGCCCGCGTGCAGGAAGCGCACGCGCACGCCGCGCACCGGCTCGAATTCGCGCTCGAAACGCTCCGGCTGGAACCGCTGCAGCGCCCGTCCGACGTCTTCGCCCGTGTACAGCGGAAGCGCGGGCCGGTGCTTCGAGTAACCATACCGGTTCGCGCGCTCCGCCTCCTCCTCCAGCAGATGGGCACTGTCCGGCAGCAGGATCTCGCACAGCGCCTGCGTCGCATCGGTGCAATGGATCCTGCCCTTGAATCCGTCGCGAACGAGCAGCGGCAGGTTGCCGCTGTGGTCGAGATGGGCATGCGTCAGCACGACCGCGTCGATCGATGCGGGATCGACCGGAAACGGCGCCCAGTTTCGCAGGCGCAGCTGCTTCAGTCCCTGGAACAGCCCGCAATCGACGAGCACCCTCTTGCCCGCCGCCTCGAGCAGGTACCGCGACCCGGTGACCGTGCCGCTCGCCCCGAAGAAACCGATCTGCATCCGCGATCCCCGATTCCCGGGTTGACCCACGTCAAGCGACTGCCGCGGCCGTGTCGTATGATCGAATCATGAAAGGAAATCCGCTGCGTTCCGGGCACCGGCTGGCCGCTATCGCGTTCATCTCCGGACTGTCCATCGCCTGCGCGGCCCGTGCGCAAGATGGGCGCGAGCGCGCCGTTGCGCTCCTGCATCAGTATAAGTGCTATGTCTGCCATGCCGACAGCGAGCCGAAAGCCGGCCCCGCGTATGCGGATGTCGCCGCGTGGTACGAGGGCGTGCCCGATGCCCAGTCCAGCGTCGCGGCCGTGATCAGGAAGGGCGCGCACGGCGGGGGGCCGTGGCACATGCCCCCGCACCCCGAAGTCTCGAAAGCCGATGCGACTGCGATGGCGCGCTACATCCTTTCGGTGCGACGCTAGCGCGCTGCGCGACGGGACGCCCGGACCCGGACCCGGACCCGGACCCGGCAAGGCTCGCGCATGAGCCCCTCGCTTCCCGAATTCACCGAGGGTGGACTGTCGGCCGGCGAGGCGGCAGCCAGGCTCGCGTCCGACGGCCCGAACGAATTGCCGTCCGCGCGTCCGCGCAGCCTGATCGCGATCGCATGGCAGGTGTTGCGGGAGCCGATGTTCCTGCTCCTGATCGGAGCCTGCGCGATCTATCTCGTCCTCGGCGATGTCCGCGAGTCCGCGGTGCTGTTCATGTCGGTGTTCGTCGTCGTGGGCATCACGTTCTTCCAGGAGCGCAAGACGGAACGCGCGCTCGAGGCACTGCGCGAGCTGGCGAGCCCGCGCACGCAGGTCCTGCGCGACGGGCACTGGAGAACCGTCCCGGGACGCGAGGTCGTGCTGGGCGACGTCGTCATGGTGAGGGAAGGCGATCGCGTTCCCGCCGACGCGTTCCTCCACTCGGCGAACAACGTCACGGCAGACGAGTCGCTGCTGACCGGCGAATCGGTCCCGGTGCGCAAGCGCGCCGCGGCGCCGGGTGCAACGCAGCTCGCACCCGCGCACCCGGGCGGCGACGACCTGCCTTTCGTCTATTCCGGATCGCTGGTCACGTCGGGCCAGGGCGTCGCAAGCGTCACGGCAACCGGCGCCCGCACCGAGCTTGGCAGGATCGGCAAGGCGCTGGAGATGCTCACCCCGGAGCCCAGTCCCATCCAGACGGAGACGCGACGCGCGGTGGTGATCTTCGCCACCATCGGACTCTCGCTGTGCGCGCTGGTGACGCTGCTGTTCGGGTTCCTGCGCGGCGACTGGCTGAATGGCCTGCTCGCGGGGATCACGCTGGCGATGGCGAACCTGCCGGAGGAATTCCCGGTCGTGCTGACCGTCTTCCTCGCGCTGGGCGCGTGGCGCATCTCGCGGCGGGGCGTGCTGACGCGCCGCGCCCCGGCGATCGAGACGCTCGGCGCGACGACCGTGCTGTGCGTCGACAAGACCGGCACGCTGACCGAGAACCGGATGGCGGTGCGCAGGCTGTGGGCCGACGGCCACGAGATCGATCTCCAGGCGGCGGACACCGAAGCCCTGCCCGAGCTGCTCGAGCTCAGCATCCTCGCCAGCGAGCGCGCACCCTTCGACCCGATGGAGCGCGCCTATCGCGAGCTCGCGCGCGAATGGTCACCCGACGCCGTCGTCGAGCTCGACAACCATACGCTCGCGCACAGCTACGCGCTCACGCCCGAGCAGCTTTCGGTCGCCTACATCTGGCAGCCGCGCGACCGCGACACCCACGTCGTCGCGGCCAAGGGTGCACCGGAGGCCATCCTGGACCTCTGTGCGCTCGATCACCGCACGCGCGCGGAGGTCCAGGCCGAGGTCGCGAGAATGGCAGCCGACGGCCTGCGCGTGCTTGCCGTCGCCCGCGGCGACGTGGCACCCGCGCCGAGGGGATCGCGCTGGCCCGCCGGGCAGCGTGAGCTGAAGCTCTCCTTCGTTGGCCTGACCGGGCTCGCCGATCCCGTCCGCGCCGACGTTCCCGCAGCACTCGCACAATGCTACGAGGCAGGAATTCGCACCGTCATGATCACCGGTGACTACCCCGGCACGGCCCGGGCGATCGCGCACCAGATCGGACTCGTGAATCCGGAGTTGGTGACCACGGGAAGCGAGCTCGCCGAAATGCCGGAATCGCAGTTGCGCGACCGCGTCGCCCGGTGCAACGTCTTCGCGCGCGTGGTTCCCGAGCAGAAACTGCGGCTGGTCGAGGCATTGAAGGCCAACGGCGAAACGGTGGCGATGACAGGCGACGGCGTCAACGACGCGCCGGCGCTCAAGGCCGCGCACATCGGGGTCGCGATGGGCAGGCGCGGCTCGGACGTCGCGCGCGAAGCGGCGTCACTGGTGCTGCTGGAGGACGATTTCGGCTCGATGGTCGAGGCGGTCAGGCTCGGACGCAGAATCTTCGACAACATCCAGAAAGCGATGCGCTACATCGTGGCCGTGCACGTGCCGACCGCCGGAATGGCCCTGCTTCCGCTGGTTCTCGGCTGGCCGCTGGTCCTCTACCCGGTCCACATCGTGTTCCTCGAGTTCGTGATCGATCCGGCGAGCTCGATTGCATTCGAGGCCGAGCCTGCCGAGCGCACGGTGATGAACCGCCCGCCCCGGCGCGCGAGTTCGCGGCTGTTCGACGCGCCGATGATGATCGGCGCTCTGCTGCAGGGCGCGGGCATCCTGCTGGTCGTCGCCACGCTCTACGGCGTGGCGCTCGCCCGCGGGACGCCCGAGCAGGCGGCGCGCGCGATGGCGTTTGCGACGATGGTGATCGGGAACCTCGGCATGATTCTCGTCAACCGCTCGCGCGACACCGCGCTGCTGGAGACCCTGCGCCGTCCGAATCCCGCCACGTGGTGGGTGATCGGCGGGACGCTGACGGGACTCGCGCTTGCGCTCTATGTCCCGCCGGTGCGCGACATCTTCCGCTTCGACGCCCCTGACGCCCTGCAGGTCCTCGCCTGCGCCACTGCAGCGGGCATCGGCATTGTCTGGCTCCAACTCACGAACCGGCTGCGATGGCACAATCGCGTCGCAGAACGCAATCCCCGCCCCATCCTCCGAGGTACAGAAAAATGATCAAGGTATTGCTCCCCGTCGACGGCTCCGCCAGCGCGACGCGCGCAACCCAGACGCTGCTCGCCACGCTCGACTGGTACAAGGAACGCCCGGAAATCGACCTTCTCGCCGTGCATCTTCCGGTGCCGCACGTGCCGCACATGGGGGTGGTCGTCACCCACGACATGCTGGCGCGCTACTACGACGAGGAATACGACAAGATGCTCGCGCCGTCCCGGCACCTGCTGGATGCGGCGGGAGTGAGCTACCGCGTGCACAAGCTGACTGGACAGATTGCGGAGACGATCATCGCCCAGGCAAAGGCATCGGCCAGCGACATGATCTACATGGGCACCCGCGGCATGAGCGCTCTCGCGAACATGGCGCTGGGCTCGGTCGCCACCCGCGTGCTGCATCTCGCGCAGACCCCGGTCGTCCTCGTGCATTGACGAGGTGCAAGGCAGCACGGGCGCCGGGCCGGCATCCGGCGCGGCTGCCAGCTCGGTTGCCGGCTCAGTTGCCCGTGTCGGACACCAGTCCCAGCTCGAGCGCGATGCGAATCAGCTCCGGCATCCGCTCGACCTGGAACTTGTCCATCACGCGCGCCTTGTGCACCTCGACCGTGCGCGGGCTGATCCCGAACTCGAGCGCGATCTCGCGATTGTGCTTCCCGCGAACGACGCGGTCCAGCACTTCGCGCTCCCTGGGCGTCAGGCGCTCGAGCTGCCGCGTCAGCATCTCGCGGCGTTCGGCCAGCGCGCGCGCCTGCGCATCCTGGGCGAGCGCCGCCTCGATCGTCTTGCCGAGCAGCGCATCGTCGACAGGCTTCTCGAGGAATTCGAAGGCTCCCGCTTTCAGCGCCGCACGCGCGCTCGCGGCATCCCCGTGCGCGGTCAGCACGATGACGGGCATGCGGACGCCCCGCGCGGCGAGCGCGGACTGGACCCCGAGCCCCTCGGTGCCCGGCATGCGAAGGTCGAGCAGGACGCAGCCCGGCGTCGCGGCGTCGACGACAGCGAGAAACTCGTCGCCGGTCGCGAAGGACTTGGTCGCGTAACCGCGCAACCCGAGCAGCAGGGACAGCGAGTCGCGGACGGCGTTGTCGTCGTCGACGATGTACACGATCTGGCGCAGCGAGCCCGAGTTCATGGCGCGCTCCGCGCGACCGGTAGCGTGAAGCTGAACGTGGTCCCCCTGCGGACCGGATCGGTCTCCTGCCACATCCGGCCGCCCCCCGCCTCTATCAGCGACCGGCTGATCGCGAGTCCCAGCCCCATGCCGTGCGGCTTGCTCGTCGCGAAAGGCTCGAACAGTTGCGCGCTGATCTCGGGCGCGATGCCGGGTCCGCTGTCGGAGACGCTGATCTTCACGAATCGGGCACCCTCGAGTGATGCGAAAATGGTCACGTTGCGCTCCCCCGTCGTGATCGTCTTCAACGCTTCGATCGCGTTGGAGACGAGATTATGCAGCACGATGTCGACGTGGACCCGGTCCGCCATCACGGCTGGCAGGACTGCCGGGCACTCGATGCGAATATGGACTCCGTGGCGCTCCGCGCGCTGTCCGGCGGCAATCATCGCCGCCTGGAGCAGCGGCGCGACCTCGATCGGATCGGGCCGGCCCGATCCGGTCCTGAAGAAATCCCGCAAGCGATGCACGACGTCCCCTGCCCGCGCCACTTCGTGGACGACCTTGTCCATCGTCTGCCGCAACATCGCCGGGGGCCGGGGCTCGTCGCCTGCGAGCATCACCTGGCATGCGCGCACGTAGCTGCCGATCGCCGTCAACGGCTGGTTGAGCTCGTGCGCCAGCGCGGAAGCCATTTCGCTCGCGCCGGCGAGCCGCAGGCTGCGGTCCAGCTCGAATTCCCGTTCGCGCAGCCGCTTTGCGATGGCCCAGCGCTCCGAGACGGTCATGCCGAGGAACAGACCCGTCAGCGCCACCGCAACCAGCAGCACCTGGAATTCGAGGACATCCCCGGCCGCGTATCCGCCGGCCCGCATGGCGGCGATCAGGCCGACCTGGATGATAGCCGTCGCGATCACGGTCCCTTCGACGCCATGGCGCATTGCGATCCAGATCAGCGGCAGGAACAGCACGTAGAACAGCTTGAGCTCGTCCGCCCAGCCCGACTCGAACACGATCCACAGGGCGGCGAGAATCGCCGCCAGCTGCGCCGACAGTTCGAGCAGCGATGCCCGGCTGCGAATCCGCGGACGTCTCGACGCCACCAGCAGCAGCGGCGCGGTCACCAGGATCCCGATCAGGTCGCCGATCCAGAAATGCGCGGCCGCCCACCAGTAGCCGCCTGCCGGCAGCGCTCGGGCCGCCTGGAACAGGCCGACGAAGGCCAGCGCAAGGACGGCCGTCGCGACTGCGGTCGAGCCGACGAACCGTGTGGCATCGCGCAACGTCGTGAAATCGGGCTGGAAGTGCAACGGGCCCCGCAGCAAGGTCGCCTGCGCCGTATAGACGATCGCAGGCAGCGCCGCCGCGACCAGCAGCAGCGGCCATCCGACATGAGGCCCGCGGACCAGCAGGTCCGCGAGCGATGCCGCGACGAACAGCCATGGGCCGTTGGAAGCTCCATAGCGCAGCAGCAGCGCGAGGCTCAGGCCCGGCGGCGGGTTCCAGGGCGTGATCGCAAGCGGCGGGGCCACCGGGTAGAGGTAGCTCGCCCAGTCGAGCGCGACATAGGCGACCAGGTATCCGGCGACCAGGGCGCCGTGCCGCCACCCCGGCGGCCGCACATCCGCGAGCTTCATGCGGGTCAACCCGGCTTGCCGTCGAGGCGCGGCCGGGTGAGGATCGGCCAGTAGCGGACCGCGTAGATCGCGTAGGCGAGGGACCACATGCAGGCCGAGGCGATGACCGCTTCCCGATAGACCGACATCGCAACCAGGGGCACCAGGACGCGCGTGATCGCGGCCAGGCCGACCAGCACATAGGCGGCGACCTCGTAACCGTCCGCTGTCAGCGGCCGTCCGCTGTGCCCGCGCGCCGTCCGGGTCATCATGCCGATGGTCAGCGTGCCGATGGCGCCGGCGGTCAGCGCATGCGTCGCGATCGGCATCGGAAGCTCTCCCGCCTCGGCAAGGGCCCGGAATCCGAGGTGCAGGGGAATCCACAGATACCCGGCGTGCAGCACCCATACCAGGGGGACACGCAGGGTCTGCCAGGGGCGCCATAGCCAGATGCGAATGCCCTGCAGGATCGCACCCAGCGCCAGAACGGCGCCCAGCACCCATGCCGGCGGCGCGACGACATCGGCGACGAGCAGCGCAACCGCGCTCGCCGGCGCGAGCTTCTCGATTGCCGCGTTGCGCCTCGGCTGCGAACCACGCACGCCGTTCGACGTGAACATCGGGATCACGCGTCCGCCCATCACCGTCATGATCAGCAGCACGACGTCGAGCGCCGCCTGCACCGCCTGACGCTCCGTCAGGGCGATGACCCGAAGCCTCGCCAGGTGCTCGGTCAGGTCGAGGGCGGCTAGCGCCAGCAGCAGGGCGATGAAGAAATAGTTGCGGCGATTGCCGCTTTGCACCAGCGGCAGGCCGATGCCCAGCGCGACGGCGAGTGGAAACAGCGTGTCGATCGCGGCCGCTGCGACCGCATACGGGGTCAGCACGAGCACGCGACCCGCGATCCAGAGACCGACCAGGGCCATCAGCCAGCCCCCGGAGGGCGTCGCCCGCCCGGTCCAGTTGCGCACGGCAGTGAGCAGGAAGCCCGCGATCACCGCCAGCGCGAAACCGAAGATCATCTCGTGGGCGTGCCACATCGGGCCGTCCAGATAGGGCCGGGTCAGCCAGCCGGCGTACTGCGCGCCCCACAAGCCGATCGACAGCGACGCGAAGGCGCTGGCAACGAGGTAGAACGGCCTCAGGCCCAGCCGCCAGAGCGCGAATGCATCGGGAGGGACCTGCCCCGAGGCAGGCGCGTGCAGGTCGATTGGCTGGGCCATGGCCGTCGTATGCCGGTCGATCGGGGACGTTCAATCGCCAGGGTCGCCTGCGCGGGATCGAACCCGGAAGGCGCCGTGACAGGCTGCGGCATGCACGCACCGCCGACCCCTCCCCGATCGATGACCGGCGGGAGCATTGTAGCCCCCGTCGCAGCGCACGCAGCCACGCGCTTGGTGGGTCGATTGCCATCGTCACCCGTTCCGCCGGCTACCTCGCCTCGTGTTCCTTCGAAAGCGCCGGAAATCGCCGGCCGCGAACTCACCAGCCGAAACCCAGGAAGGGCGACTGGTAACTCGAGACCCTGCCCGCATCCGTGAAGAAGACCGACCCCCGGCCGGTGCCGGGGTAGTAGTAGTACCAGACCCGCCTGCCGTCGAGGAGGAAGGTCGTGGAAGGTGCTCCCAGCAGTGCCGTGACCGCGGCCTGGTCCATCCCCTTCTCGACCTGGTTCCAGCTCGCCTTCAGCAGCGCTTCCGGACTCATGTAACCGGGGCTCGCCCCGGGTTGGGCCGCCGCGATCGGCGCGGCCTGCGGCACGGTCTGGGCGCTGTGCGGTGCCGGCTGCGCCGCCTGGGGTGCCGCCTGCGCCGCCTGGGGTGCCGCCTGCGCCGCCTGGGGCGCCGGCTGGGCCGCCTGTGATGCCGGCTGGGCCGCCTGCGGTGCCGGCTGCGTACCCTGAGCCGTCGCGCCAGAGCGGCCTTCGATCGCGGCCATGCGCCGCTGCAGGTCCTGCACCATCTGCTTCAGGACCTTGACTTCGTGCTGCAGCGTTGCGTAGTCGGGCTCGGCGGCGCGGGCCGCAGGTACGCCGGCGAGCGCGAGGGAAACGAATGCCAGGAGTGCTGTTCGCATGTTGGCCTTGCTGGATGGCAAATGAAAGCGGGGCGGATGCGCCCCGGGGACGCGCCCCGGCGAAACAGCGCTCTCCACCCCGCGACTTTCGGCCGCCGGCTATCTCGAGGCAGCGTAGGTCGCCGCTGCCTTGATCTGCTCGCGGCTCATGCTGCGCACCACGTTGGCCATGATCGGCGCGTTGGCGCGGGTCCCGGACTGGAATCCCTCGAGCTGCGCGACCAGGTAGTCGGTGTGCTGCCCCGCCAGGCGCGGAAACGCGCCTGCGCCCTCCCCGCTCGCGCCATGGCAGGACGCGCAGGCCGGCACGCTCTGCGCCGCGATGCCCTGCGTGTAGATCTTCGCGCCTTCCGCCATCAGTGCCTTGTCGCCCTGCTCTCCGGGCGCCGGCTTCTGCGCCGCGTAGTAGTCCGCGAGGTTCTTGATCGTGCTGTCGGTGAGTTGCGAGGACATGCCCCACATGTAGGCCCGCGCGTTCGGGTCACCCCGCTCGTGGTTGCGGAACGCATCGAGCTGCAGGACGATGTACGCCGACTGCTGTCCGGCAAGTCGCGGGAACACGGGCGATACGCTGTTCCCCTCGGGCCCGTGGCAGGCGGAACACACGCCGGTGGCGAGCGCCTTCGCGCTCCCGTCCTGCTGGGCCAGCGCCGCGCCGGCGCTGGCCGCGAGCATGGCGCCTGCTGCAAGTGCAATGATCTTTTTCATGGTCGTTGGTCTAGTAGTTGAACCAGAAGAGCAGGTAGAGCAGGTTGTTGTCCTTCGCATTCCTGCCGTTGCCGTCGTAGTTGTCGCTGCCGCCGTTGAACTTGTTGTACTCCGTGTACTGCAGCGCGAGCTTGGTGTTCTCGTAGGGAACCCAGTCGAGCTCCCCGGTCCAGCCGTTGCTGTTGGGGCTGCCGTTGGCGAAACCGGTGACCGGATCGCCCTGCGGGTAGAGCAGCGCGTCGGAGGAGCCCTTGGTCTCGAAATAGCCGAGCGCCCCGCCGTACTTGCGCTGGTAGAAATAGCTCGCCCCGATCCGCAGCGTCTTCAGGTCGTCCGACGTGTTGCTCGATCCACCCGCCGCGTAGGTCGCGTCGAGAGTCTGCTTCTCGTCGATGTAGGTCGCCGTCACCGACACCAGGTGATCGTCACCGATGTACTGGTACTGAGTATCGAGCGCCCAGTCGCTGTACTTGTTCCTCGGGCCCGACAGCGGCGCGCCATTGCCGGGGAAGATCTTGGCTTCCACGCCGTAGGCCCCGAATTCCCAGGAGTGGCGGCCCCACTGATGCTCGTACGCGATCCGCCAGTACGGCGCCAGGTTGTCCACGACGTTGCTGCTGGTGCTGTCGATCTGGGCCGCCGCGGGCGCCGAATGGTAGCCCCCGAACTCGACATACACCGAGTTGTAGAGGTAGCCGTAGACGCTGATCCCGGCGACGCCCGCGTCGGCGAGCCCGCCGTCGATCATGGTCGCCGCACCCGGCGAAGGCGCGGTCGAGCTGCGCTGGTCGAACGGCGACTGCCAGGCCGGGGTCGAATTCCACGGGTCCTGGACGGTGGGATTGTTGTTGAGGCTGATGCCCCAGAGGAAATTCTCGTTCGCCAGCCTGGCGTAGCGGACGTCGGTGTTGTCCCAGCCGAACTGGCCCTCGGCACCGTCGTAGGTCATCTGCACGAACGCACCGAGGTTCGGCGCGATCCGGCCGGCGTAGAACAGGCTCGCCTGCTGCGGGAACAGCACCTGGCCGTTCTTCGAGAGCTCCCCTGGAAGCGCGGTGTCGGGCATCGCCGACTTGGTCTTGGCGTAGGACGCCTGGAACATGAACGACAGCGGGGGCAGCTGATTGAGCACCAGCGTGTCTTCCTTGCTCGGCGTGATCCCGCTCACCTGCGGCAGGTTGTCCACCGTGTAGCCGTTGAGCTTGAAGCGGCGCCCGTAAGGGGTCAGCTCCGGGAACACCGTGTGGCAGGCCTCGCACGCGAACCCCGTCTGGCGGGCGAAGCTCGGCACCGCCTGTGCGCTTCCCGGCGTCAGCAGCAGCGCCCCGGCCGCGACCGCGAGCCCCGCGACGAACGTCCTCAACTTGCCTCGCTGCATGAGCGACCCCCTTCCAGTGGATTGAACCGGTCGCGCGGGGAGCGAGTCCTCCGGGCGGCACCGTGCGCTATTCGTCTTCATTGCCTTGCTCCTGGTCTGCTTGGGCGATTGTCAAAGGTTCCGATCACCATGATACGGGTTTGATAGGTGTTTGCGCTACGCGTATACCGTAGGCAAACTTATGCGAATCGCTCACCGATTCCTTTGACCAAAATCAACGTTAAGCAAAGCCAGGCAGCCTCCGCCGGCGCTTGATTTCCCTCAATGCAACAGTTCCGAGGCTCCGGCAGCATCGATCGAATGGACACCCCCGTGCTCGACACCCGCCCCGGCAGCCTTTCCTTCGATCCGGACCTCGTCCGCAAGTACGACGGTCTGGGTCCCCGTTACACGTCGTACCCGACGGCCGACCGCTTCAGCGAAGCCTTCGGCCCGGCCGAGTTCCAGCAGGCGCTGCGCGAGCGCCGCGCGGGCGGCCCCCTGCAGCCGCTGTCGCTTTACGTGCATCTGCCGTTCTGCAGCACCATCTGCTTCTACTGCGCATGCAACAAGGTCGTCACCAAGGACCGCAGCCGCTCGGCGAAGTACCTTCGCTACCTGGCCGTCGAAATCGGGACGCTGGCCGCGCAGGTCGAGGCGTCCTCCCCGGTCATGCAGCTGCACTGGGGCGGCGGCACGCCGACGTTCCTGTCACCGGACGAGCTGGCCCTGCTCGCGCGCATGCTGCGCGACCATTTCGCCTTCGATCGGGATGCGGAATGCTCGATCGAGATCGACCCGCGCAAGGTCGACGCGGACACGGTTGCGCTCCTCGCCGAGCTCGGCTTCAACCGGATGAGCGTCGGCGTCCAGGATTTCGATCCGGACGTGCAGAAGGCGGTGAACCGCATCCAGGGCGAAGCCGAGACGCTGGCAGTCCTCGACGCCGCCCGTGCGCAGGGCTTCCGCTCGCTCAACGTGGACCTGATCTACGGACTGCCGCGCCAGACGGTCGCGGGTTTCGGCGTCACGCTGGACAAGGTGATCGGCGCGGCACCGGACCGCATCGCCCTCTACAGCTACGCGCACGTGCCGCACCTGTTCAAGCCGCAGCGACGCATTGCGCTCGCCGAGCTGCCTGCACCCGAGGCGAAGCTCGCGATCCTCGAGCTTGCGATCGACCGCCTGACCGCCGCCGGCTATGTCCACATCGGGATGGATCACTTCGCGAGGCCCGACGACGAGCTCGCGGTGGCGCAGCGCAAGGGCCAGCTGCACCGCAACTTCCAGGGCTATTCGACCCACGCGGACTGCGATCTGCTGGCGTTCGGAATCTCCGCGATCGGCAGGATCGGCCCCACCTACAGCCAGAATGTCCGCACGCTGGACGAGTACTATGCGCGCCTCGACGCGGGGCTGCTGCCCGCGTTTCGCGGCTTTCGCCTGTCGGCCGACGACCTGCTGCGGCGCGATGTCATCCAGGCGCTGATGTGCAGCTTCGCCGTGGACTTCGACGCCATCGGGGAGGCGCACGGCATCGCTTTCGACCGCTATTTCCGCCCGGAACTCGAGGCTCTGGAGCCGCTGGCCGCCGACGGACTGGTCGCCGTCTCGCCGCAGCGCATCGTCGTCACGCCGCGCGGCCGGCTGCTGGTGCGCACGGTCGCGATGGTGTTCGATCGCTACCTGCGCGAAGCACGCGAGCAGGCGCGCTACTCGCGGGTCATCTGAAACCGGTGGGCCGGGTCATGTCCCCGGCCACCGGCACGTGCTCAACGCAGAACGAGGACCGGGATGTCGGTGTGGGTCAGCACCTTCTGGGTCTCGCTGCCCAGCACGACGCCCGACAGGCCGCGGCGGCCGTGTGACGCCATGCAGATGAGGTCGCATTTCTTCTTCTTGGCGACCGCAATGATCTGTTTCCAGACGTCGTTGCTCTCGACCAGCGCCGATGCGAACGAGACGCCGGCCGCCTCGGCCTGCTTCGCGACCGACGCGAAGAGCTTGTCGCCTTGCTCGCGCGCCTGCCGGTTGTGCGCTTCCTCGAGCACGTCCTCCGCAGGGCCGAAGGTTCCATACGGACTGCCCGAGAACTTCGGATAGACATGCAGCGCGGTGAGCTTGGCGCCGGAGACCTTGGCAAGGGCGATCGCTTCCTTGACGGCCTTTTGCGACAGCGACGATCCGTCGCTAGGCACCAGGATGTTCTTGAACATGATTGCTCCCAGGGTTGGTGTCGAATCGTGGCGATCGGCTGCGCGGGATTGTGACTGCAACGACCGCCGCGCTATGATTGTCGAGCGCACCTGTGCGGATCTTCTTGATCTGAGACAAATAATGTATGTCGGGGGAGCCTTGTGAAAGCGATCGACGTCATCCTCGATGAACACCGCTCACTTGCCGCCGTGCTCCATGGGATGCTCTATCTCGTCCGCGACATCCGCGACCACGGCAGTGCGCCGAACTTCGACCTGCTGGGCGCGATGGTGTACTACATCGACGCCTTTCCCGAGCGCTATCACCATCCCAAGGAAGACAGGTACCTGTTCCGGTTCCTGCGCGAGCGGCACCCGGAGGCGGGACCGGTGCTCGACCGGCTCTCGCGCGAGCACCAGGTCGGCGCCCGGAAGATCCGCGACCTCGAGCAGGCGCTGGAACGCTACCACCAGGGCGGCGCCGCCGAATTTCCCGCCTTCGCCGACGCCGTCTCGGCCTACGCGGACTTCCACTGGGGCCACATGCGCGCCGAGGAGAACCAGGTCCTGCCGATGGCGCGCCAGTACCTGAAACCCGAGGACTGGACCGAGATCGACGCGGCATTCGCCGGCCACGGCGATCCCCTGTTCGGCGCCAAGGCCGAAACGGAGTACGAGAACCTATTCCGGCGCATCGTCAACCTCGCGCCGCCGCCGATCGGTGTCGGGCCGGCGGCCCCGGCCTAGGTTCCCGCGCGCCTCAGGCCGTTCCCGCCCCGGCGGGCCCGGAGCCTTCCACCCCGTCGTGCGGTGCCGCTGCGTCGCTTCCCTGCACGATCATGATCGCCCGAAAGTCGTTGACATTGGTCAGCGTGGGGCCGGTGACGACGCCGTCGCGAAGGGCCCCGAAGAAACCATGTCCGTCGTTGGCGGCGAGGCTCTCGCGCGGCCGGATGCCCAGCGCCCGGGCGCGCGCGAGGGTATCCGGCCGGATCAGCGCCCCGGCGATCTCCTCCTGGCCATCGACGCCGTCGGTGTCGCCGGCGATCGCGTGGATCCCGGGCCGCCCGTCGAGGCCGATGGCGAGCGACAGCAGGAACTCGACGTTGCGCCCGCCCCGTCCGTCGCCCCTGATCGTCACCGTCGTCTCGCCTCCCGAAAGCAGCACGCAGGGCGGTTCAACGGGCTGCCCGTGGAGCGCGACCTGCCGCGCGATCCCGGCCATCGCCGTGCCCACCTCGCGTGCCTCGCCTTCGATGCTGTCGCCGAGAACCAGCGGCGTGACACCGGCTGCGCGCGCGACCGAGGCTGCGGCTTCGAGCGCCATCTGCGGCGTCGCGATGATGCGCGTGCGAGCACGCGCAAGCCGCGGGTCGCCCGGCTTCACCGATTCGCCTGCGCCCGATTCCAGCGCGCGCATCACCACCGCGGGCGCGTCGATCGCGTGCCGACGCAACACGTCGAGCGCGTCGGCGCAGGTCGTCGGGTCCGGGACCGTCGGTCCCGACGCGATGTTGATCGGATCGTCGCCCGGGACATCGGACATCAGCAGGGTCATGACCTGCGCCGGATGGCACGCTGCCCCGAGCCTGCCCCCCTTGATCGCCGACAGGTGCCTGCGCACGCAGTTCATTTCGCCGATGGTCGCGCCCGAGGCCAGCAGCGCGCGGTTGATGCCCTGCTTGTCGGCGAGCGTCAGGCCGTCGAGGGGCAGCGCGAGCAGCGCCGACCCGCCGCCCGAGATCAGACAGACGACGAGGTCCTCGGGTCGCAGGCCCGCGACGAGATCGAGGATGCGCCGCGCCGCCGCCATGCCGGCCGCGTCGGGCACTGGATGCGAGGCCTCGACGATCTCGATTCTGCGGCAGGGAACCGCGTGACCGTAGCGCGTGACGACCAGACCGGTCACCTCGCCCGCCCAGTGGTCCTCGAACGCGCGTGCCATCGCCGCCGATGCCTTGCCGGCGCCGATGACGATCGTGCGGCCCGCCGGTCGCGGCGGCATGTGCGGCGGAAGGCAGTGCGCGGGCTGCGCCGCGGCGATCGCAGCGTCGAACATCCTGCGCAGCAGCACCGCGGGATCCCCGCCGCGCCACGCGACACGCGGCGGAGTCATGCTGCGGAACGTCAGGGCTTGAGCTGGGCGCGAACCTCGCCGCCGGGGTGCGCTGCGCTGTGGACGTTGAAATACAGGCCGCCGACCTTGAGCGCCGCCATCTGCTGGGCATTCAGCTTGGCCCCTGCGGGCGCGACGAACTTGTCGCCTTCCTTGGTGAAAGGAACGATCACGGGTCCGACCTTGCCGGCCATGCCCTCGTGGATATGGGCCGCGGTCGGCGTGAAGCCGCTGACGGTCACGCTGCCGCTGACCGAGCCGTCATCCGCAATCGTGATCGTTCCTTCGCCCGACCCGCTGCTCGTCACGTGCGGAACCTCCTGCTCACCCGAGAGCTTGACGTGGAAATCCTCGGCGAACGCCGCTGCCGAAACCCCCGTGCCGAGGACGATGGCGAGGGACCACACGGACAACGCGCTTGCAGTCGACCTGGAAAATGCTTTCATCGCAGAGCTCCTGTTGTTGAGGTCATGATCCGGAATGCCACATTCGCTGCCGACACCGCCCCCGCGCGGAACCGCAGCCGACGCCCGCTACAATCCGCAGCGGACGTGCCCGGGTGGTGAAACTGGTAGACACAAGGGACTTAAAATTCCTGGACCGCAAGGTCGTGCGGGTTCGACCCCCGCCCCGGGCACCAATCGCGGTCGTTCCCCGGCGGCGCAGCGACGGCGACCCCTACCCGCCGCCCGTCGATGCGCCGAGCGTCGCGAGCATGTTCTGCACGCGCACGCCGATGGGCACGCAACCGCTCGCCAGCAGCAGACACACGATGTAGACCAGCGTTCTCAACGCCAAGTTCGCGCGGCGCATCGCGTCAGCGCTGCGCACCGGGCATCGAGCCCTGCGCCATCTTCGCGAAATCGCCCATCACGCGCTGCATCGTCTCGAATGCCGAGCCCCCGGATGAAACGACGCCCTGCATCGCCGACACGACCTTCTGCATCTGCCGCAGATCGGGGAGCATCGACATCGCCGCCCTGCTCTCCTTGACGCCGGGCACGTCTTCCATCTGCCCCTCGATCAGCGAGAACAGGCGCTTCTGGATCTCGACGATCAGGTCGAACATCTCGCTCCAGTAGTGCATCGATTTCTCGAGGGCTTCCTGGGCCGCGCCCTGCCCTGCCACCATCAGCCCCTGTGCATCGCGCGCCTCGACGGCCGATCGCGCGTGCCTTTTCTGGAACTCGCGCGCCTCCTCCTCGCCTTCGAACTGCTTCCTGCGCAGCCTGGCCGTGCCTTCGATCGCGGTATTGATGACGTCGAGCGCAAGCGCGGCATTGGCCTTGTAGAGCTCGATCGCCTGCTCGGGCGTCATCATCTTCGGCATCTTCGGCATCTTCGGCATCTCGCCGAACCCGGGCATCGCTGCCGCCGCCGATTCCGGTTTCGCCGCGCGGGGCGGCGTCCGGGGCGCCGAGCGCTTGCGCGCCGGGCCCTTGCGTGCAGTCTTTGCGGCTGCGGGTGCCGCCGCGGCTTTCCTGGCCATGAGCGCTGCTCCTCGAGAAAGGTGATCCGGCATCCCGGTCGGGATCAAGCCTGCATGTAACGCCTGCGCCGTGGTGGCGTCAAGGAGGGTCTGCGGAGGAATTTCCTGCGGCGCGGATGCTCTCCCGGCCGACCCGACGCGCCCATCCGGTCCGGCTTGACCCGGACACGTTCCGGTCTATAATCGCTGACCGTATATCCATACGGTAGACCTGAAACAGTCGCTCACGACTGCAGCGATCCCACTGCCCATGCCGATATCAGCGAAGCCCCGCCCCCGTTTCAGTCGCAACGCTCCGCCCGTGCACGACGCGGCCGCTGCGGCAGAGGCGCCCCGGCTCACCCCGAGGCAGCGGCAGATCCTCGACTGGATCCGCACGCACATCGACACGTCGGGGATGCCGCCGACCCGTGCCGAAATCGCCGCAGGTCTGGGCTTCTCGACGGCCAGCTCGGCCGAGGATCACCTGCAGGCGCTGGCCCGCAAGGGGGCGATCGAGATCATCCCCGGCGCCTCGCGCGGCCTGCGCATCAGGGACATCCCCGGAATGCCGGTCCAGGGCACGCTGCCGCTGGTCGGCCGCGTTGCCGCCGGGCATCCGATCCTCGCCGTCGAGCACATCGAAGCGCACTGCAGGGTCGATCCCGCACTGTTCTCGCCCCGCGCCGATTACCTGTTGCGCGTGCGCGGCCAGAGCATGCGCGACGCCGGCATCCTCGACGGCGACCTGCTGGCCGTGCATCGAAGCGCGGAGGCGCGCAACGGCCAGATCGTCGTCGCGCGCATCGGCGGCGACGAGGTGACGGTCAAGCGCTACCGCAGGCGCGGACGCGACATCGTGCTGATGCCCGAGAACAGCGCATTCGATCCGATCGTCGTCGATCCGCGGACCACCGCGTTCGCGATCGAAGGCATCGGCGTCGGCCTCATCCGCAACGGCGACTGGTAGAGGGAAAGGAGATCACCATGTATACGCTGTATGGTGCGAAAGGTGCAGGATCGGCTGTCGTCGAAGCCGCATTGATGCTTGCGCGCGCGCCTCACCATCTGGTCGAGACCGCGACCTGGGCGCAGAACGACGCCTATGCCGACCTGCTGAAGCTGAACCCGCTCGGACAGATCCCGACGCTGGTGCTCGCGGACGGCAGCGCGATGTCCGAGAGCGCGGCGATCCTGATCCACCTGGGCGAAGCCCATCCGGACAGCGGCCTGCTGCCCGCCGATGCCTCCGCGCGCGCGCAGGTGCTGCGCGGCCTGGTGTTCATCGCCGCCAACTGCTATGCGGCCATCAGCATCATCGACTATCCCGAGCGCTGGTGCGAAGGCGCCGCCACCGACGAAGCCCTGCAGGAGCGCATACGCGCGGGAACGCGCGCCAGCCTGCACCGCCACTGGGAGATGTTCGCCGACGTCTTCCCCGCGCACCCCTGGCTCTCCGGCGAGCGCATCGGCGCGCTCGACCTCCTTGCGGCGGTCGTCTCCAAATGGTCGGGGGCGCGCAAGCATCTCCAGGCGCATCGCCCTGCGCTGCACGAGACGCTGCTGCGCATCGAGGCGCATCCCGACCTCGCCCCGGTGTTCGCCCGCAAACGGACGCCTGCGAGTGGTCTTCACCCACAACGGCGTCGAGCAAGCCGCCGAAGCAGACCGCGTTGTCAACGGCGCCGGGCGTATCGCGAACGTCGATACGCTGG
>DATIQL010000206.1:0-2301 GCA_035470905.1 Casimicrobiaceae bacterium | reverse complement strand
TAGTCGTCGACGCCGTAGGCGAGCAGCAGCGGCGTCGGGCTCCGCTGCCCGGCGGCGTGGCAGCGCTCGAGGAAGTCGGCATGCCGTTCCGGGTAGCTGATGGCGATTCCCATCGCTGCGTTCCACTGGTTGGCCAGGGGCGCGAGCCGCGGGTAGATCGATGCGCGCAATTCCGCGACCAGCCCGGGCAGCGGATAGGCGAAGTACCGGTATTCGCCGCGGCCATAGCCGTGGCTCGCCATGACGACACGGCTGCGGAACATCGGATCGACCGTGTAGAGCGCCGACAGCGCATCGCATTCGGCAGGCGCGAGCAGGCGCTCGATGGTCGCGTTGCCGCGTGCGCCGAGGTCCGCGACGACGCCATCCCAGTCGACGGTCGCGGCCGTCGCGGCGGCCCCCGGCCCGGGATGCCGCGCGTTCATCGGCGGGGCGTCCTGTCGCGGCGGGCCTTGGGCGCGGCAGGGCCCTTGGGCCTGCCGTCGCCGTGGTTGCCACGGGCCCCGTGCACCCCCCGCGCCTCGCGGTCGAGCAGCGCGCGCTTGCGCTCGACGCCCCAGCGATAGCCCGACAGTCCGCCGTCGTTGCGCACGACGCGATGGCAGGGAATCGCCACCGCCAGCGAGTTCGCGGCGCAGGCCCCGGCGACCGCGCGCACCGATCCGGGCGCGCCGATGCGCGTTGCGATCTCGGAATAGCTCGCGGTCTCGCCCGGTGGAATGGCGCGCAGCGCCTGACAGACGCGCTGCTGGAACGCGGTGCCGCGCACGTCGAGCGGCAGGTCGAGTCCGATGCCCGGCGCCTCGACGAAGCCGACGACCCTGGCCACCAGCCCTTCGAACTCCGCATCGCCGCCGATCAGCCGGGCGCGCGGAAAGCGATCCTGCAGATCGCGCGCCAGCGCGTCGGGATCGTCGCCCAGCAGGATCGCGCACACGCCGCGCCCGCTCGCCGCGACGAGGATCGATCCCAGAGAGCAGAGGCCGACCGCGAAGCGGATGTCGGTGTCGGCGCCGCCCGCGCGATAGGTCGAGGGCGTCATGCCGAGCACGTCGTTCGATTGCTCGTAGAAGCGTGCGTTCGAGTTGTAGCCGGCGCCGTAGATGGCGTCGGTGACGCTGCGGCCGCGATCGAGCTCGGCGCGCATGCGCTTGGCGCGATGCGCCGCGGCCCAGGCCCTGGGCGTCAATCCGGTGAGCGCCTTGAACACGCGATGCAGGTGATGCGCGCTCAGGCCGGCATGGGTCGCGAGCTCGTCGAGGCTCGGCACGTGATCGGCCGCTTCGATGTGCCGGCACAGGTCGGCCACCATCGCGGCCTGCTGGAGGGCGAGCGGCGCCTGATCGGGCCTGCAGCGCTTGCAGGCCCGGAAACCCGCATGCTCGGCGTCCGCAGCGGACGCGTGGAACGCGACGTTCTCGGGCCGCGGCGTGCGCGCGCCGCAGGACGGGCGGCAATACACGCCGGTCGTCCTGACCGAGTAGACGAAGCTGCCGTCGGCGTTCGCTTCGCGTGCGACGACTGCGGCCCAGCGCGGGTCCGCGACGGTTGCCGTGGCGAGGATTTCGGCTTTGCTGGTCATGTTCATCGCGGCCCTTTCCGGTCATCGGTGGTCGATGGCCGGAGTCTGGGCCTCGGCGCGCGACGCTGCACTCCGGGGCTTGCTTTCGAATTCGCCGATATCGTAATCCGAAGCCGGGGTCAGGTCCGTGGGCGAGGGGGTTTATCGAACCCGCCAGCGAGGAACCGGAAGCGGGAAGGGGTCACGCCGCGCGAGGCCCCTGATCACCCTTTCGCTTCGGGCTTGCCGAGCTTTGCCGCAGGTTCGTGCGATGCGGGGGGCGCGGCGAGCAGCTTGTCGCGCGTGGCGGCGTCGAGCAGCGGCTCGGCAGTGTAGGTCGGCATTCCGAAGTATTCGTCGCGCGTCGACGCCTTGAGCGTGTAGCTCTTGCCGTCTTTCGCCTTGCCGAGCGTGTACTCGATCTTCCTGCCGCCGTGCGCGACCAGCGTCACGTCGAGCACCGGCCTGTCCATGCCGTAGTCCGGGTTGGCGTCCTTGCCGAGAACGCTGCCGATGCGCAATTCGGCGAGCAGGTCGGCGAGCTTGTCGGCGGCTTCGGTACTGAGCGCCTGGCCCTTCGGCAGCCCGGTCGCCTGCCATGTCGGCTGGGCAGCTTCGTGTGCGGCGGCCTTTGCCGAAGCGGACGGGGACGGGGACGGCGATGGGTGCGTGCCGGCCTTCGCGGAGGCTGACGCGGACGGTGGTGGGGGCGCGCCAGCCTTCGCGGAGGCGGACGGGGA
>DATIQL010000205.1:0-7154 GCA_035470905.1 Casimicrobiaceae bacterium | reverse complement strand
GCCGCCTGCCCGAGGGCTACGCGACGCCGGTCGGCGAGCGCGGGCTCAAGCTTTCGGGCGGCGAAAAGCAGCGTGTCGCAATCGCGCGCGCGATCCTCAAGCGGCCGCGGATCCTGATCTTCGACGAGGCGACCTCCGCGCTCGACTCGAAGTCGGAAAAGGCGATCCAGGCGGAGCTGCGCCAGATCGCACGCGACCACACGACGCTGACGATCGCCCACCGGCTGTCGACGATCGTCGACGCCGACGAGATCCTGGTGCTCGATCACGGCCGGATCGTCGAGCGCGGCGCCCACGCCGAGCTGCTGGCCGCCAACGGCGTCTATGCCCGGATGTGGCGCCTGCAGCAGGACGAGCGGCGTGGCGCAGGCCGGGCGGCCGACGCCGGCGAGGGCGGCGGGGCGGAGTCCCTGGAGGGGGAGGACCTCCCCGAGGCGGAGCTTCCCGAGTCCAATGCCGCGCCCGCCGCTGCGGCATCTGCAACAGTCCGGGGCGCTGTCTAGCCTTTGTAGGCTACGCATCAGCAAAAGCCGTTGACGCGCCTGCAGGGCGTGTGCGATAACGCGGCTTGCAATAATGAGATTTTTGCTGATGAAGCGCCTGCTACCCCTTGTTTTCCTGAGCCTTGTCGCCACCCACGCATGGGCGGCGCCGGCCGAGCCCGATCCCGCGCGCCTGAAGCTGGGGTCGGCGAATGCGCTGGTCATCGACGCCGACTCGGAGCGGCCGGTCTATTCGAAGGCGGCCGACGAAGTCACGCCGATCGCTTCGGTGACCAAGCTGATGACGGCGATGGTCGTCCTCGACGCCCAGCAGCCGATGGACGAGCCGATCGAGATCGACAAGGACGACATCGATTACCTGAAAGGCACCCATTCGCGGCTGGGCATGGGCACGACGCTGTCGCGCCGCGAGATGCTGCGTCTCGCGCTGATGTCGTCCGAGAACCGCGCCGCGTCGGCGCTCGCGCGCTATTACCCGGGCGGCACGCCCGCGGCCGTCATGGCGATGAATGCCAAGGCCGCCGAGCTCGGCATGACGAACACCCATTACTCCGATCCGACCGGACTGTCGCCGCAGAACGTGTCGACGGCCGTCGATCTGGCGAAGCTGATCCAGGTGGCGGCGAGCTATCCGCTGATCCGCCAGTTCACGACCACGCCCGAGCACTCGGTCGAGATCGGCCCGACGGGCCGCACGCTGGGGTTCATGAATTCGAACGCGCTGGTGCGCGGCCATGCCTGGGACATCATGCTGCAGAAGACCGGCTTCATCAACGAAGCCGGCCACTGCGTGGTCATGCTGGTGAACATCGCGAGCAAGCCGTTCGTGATCGTGCTGCTCGACTCCTTCGGCAAGTACACGCGCTTCGCCGATGCGCAGCGCGTCCGCTACTGGCTGGAAACCGGCGGCACGCTGGCGATGGCCAAGGCCAGGCTCAAGCCCTCGCACGTCGTGAAGGTCAAGAACACGCGCGCCAAGGCGCGTTACGCCACCCGCGCCAGGTCGCCGTTCGTCGCGACTGCGTCGAACACCCGCCGCTGAACGGGCATCGCGGCGCGAGCGCGCCGCGTATCCCCTGCACGGCGGCCCCCGCTGCATCGGCACCGCCCAGGGCGGCGCTAGGCAGCGCCGCGGCGGCGGTGCTGCTCGTAGAGCTCCTTCGCGTGCGCCCGCGTCTTGGACGTGATCGCGCTGCCCGCGAGCATCCGCGCCAGCTCGTCGATCCGCGCCGTCGAGGCGAGCTGCGCGAGCTCGCTCGAAACCGTCTCGCCGTCGCCGGTCTTGGCAACCCGATAGTGGTGGTCGGCATGCGCGGCGACCTGCGGCAGGTGCGTCACGCATAGCACCTGGCGGCGCGCCCCCAGCGTCTGCAGAATGCGGCCGACCGTGGCCGCGACGGGGCCGCCGATGCCGGTGTCGACCTCGTCGAAGACCAGCGTCGGGATGTCGCCGACGTCGCTCGCAGCGACGTGGATCGCCAGCGCGACCCGCGCAAGCTCACCGCCCGAGGCCACGCGCGCAAGCGGGCCGACCGGCTGCTTGGGATGGGTCGCGATCCGGAATTCGACGCTCTCGCGGCCGTGACTGGTCGGCGCGCTCTCCGGGCCGAGCGCGATCTCGAGGCGTCCTCCGGCCATCGCCAGCTCGTGCATGGTCGCGCTCACGCGCTTGGCCAGCGTTTTCGCGGCGGCGGCCCGGCCTGCGCCGAGCTCGCGGGCGAGCGCATCGTAGCGGGAGAGCGCCGCCGCGACGGCCTGCGCGAGCGCTGCCGCGTCGGAGGCGCTGTCGAGGTCCTGCAATCGCTGTGCGGTCGCCTCCTGCAGCGCCTGCAGCTCGTCGGGCCGCACGCGGTGCTTGCGCGCCAGGTCGTGGATGGCGCCGAGGCGCGCTTCGACGCGGGCGAGCTCGGCCGGATCGAGATCGAGGCGCCGCTGGTAATCGCGCAGCGCCCGCGCCGCCTCGTCGATCTGGATCGCGGCCGGCGCGACCAGGTCGACGATCCCGGTCAGCGCCGGGTCGAGGTCCGCCGCCTGGGTCAGGCGGTGGATCAGCTGCGCGACGCGCGTCGCCAGCGAGTCGTCGCCCTCGGACAGCGCGGCCGAGGCCTGCGCCGTCGCGTCGATCAGGCCCGCAGCGTTGGCGAGACGCCGCTGCGCCGCGGACAGCTCGTCCCATTCGCCGGGCGCCATCGCGAGCACGGCGAGGTCGTGTTGCCGCTCGGCGAGGCGCTCGCGCTCCTCGGCGCTCGCGCGCGCATTGGCCGCGGCGGCGTCGCGGCGCTCGGTCGCGTCGCGCCAGGACCGCCATGCGCCGGCGACGTCTGCGGCGAGGGCCGTGAGCCTGCCGAACGCGTCCAGCAGCTCGCGCTGCGCCTCGGCGCCGGCGAGCGCCTGGTGCGCGTGCTGTCCGTGCAGGTCGAGCAGCAGCGCGCCCACTTCGGCGAGCTGGGCGAGGGTCGCCGGCCGGCCGTTGATCCACGCGCGGCTCCTGCCTTGCGCATCGAGCACGCGGCGCAGCAGCAGCTCGGCGCCCGAATCCAGCTCGTGCGCAGCGAGCCACTCGCGCGCGGCGTCCCGGGCGCCGATGTCGAAGGAGGCGGCAAGCTCCGCGCGCTCGGCCCCCGGCCGCAGCTGGCGCAGCTCGAAACGGTCTCCCAGCAGCAGCCCGAGCGCGTCGAGCAGGATCGACTTGCCGGCGCCGGTCTCGCCGGTCAGGACCGAGAAGCCGGCGTCGAACTCGACGTCGAGCGCATCGACGACGACGAAGTTGCGTATCGACAGCAGGCGCAGCATGCGGTCAAGCGCGGTTCGTGCCGCCGGGATTGAGTCGCTCCGGCGTTTCGCTCCAGTGCAGCTTCTGCCGCAGCATCGCGAAGTAGTCGTGGTGCTCGGGATGCAGGAAGCGCGCCGTGTGCGGCGCACGGCGCATCGACACCCGATCGCCTTCGGCGAGGTCGAAATGCGCCTGCCCGTCGCAGTGGACGGCCGCATCGCGCCCGCGGCTCACGCTGATCGCGATGGTCGCGCTGTCGGGAACGGCGATCGGGCGGTGGGTCAGCGCATGCGGGGCCACGGGAACGAGCGCGAACGCGGGCACGGCCGGCGCGATGATCGGGCCGCCGGTCGACAGCGCGTAGGCGGTCGACCCGGTGGGCGTGGCCACGATCACGCCGTCGGCGCGCATCGCGTAGACGAAACGCCCGTCGATCTCGACCACGCATTCGATCATCGACCCCAGCCCGCCGCGGTTGACGACGACCTCGTTCAGGGCCGGGGCCTCGGCGCGCGTTCCGTCGCCACGCACGACGGTGGCGGCGATCAGCGTGCGCCGCTCCTCGACGTAGCGCCCGTCGAGCATCGCCGAGAGCGTCGGCTCGACCTCGGTCATCGGGATGTCGGTCAGGAAGCCGAGCCGGCCCAGGTTCACGCCGATCAGCGGCACGCCGTGGGGGGCCAGGGCGCGGGCGACCGACAGCATCGTGCCGTCGCCGCCGAGCACGATCGCGAGGTCGGTGGCGCCGTGCAGTTCCTCGTCGGACAGGACCGGCGCGCTCTTCGCGCCGACGAATCGGGCCGTCTCGGCGTCGAGCGCGACCGTGTGCCCGCGCGCGCGCAGGAAGGCGGCAATCCGATCCAGCGGCTCGACAACGCCCGGATCGCCATGGCGGCCGATCAGCGCCACCCGGGCGAAACGCGAGGGGGCGAGGCGTGCGGATGCGCTGGCGGACATATCCGGCGATTAAACCATACGGGGACGCCCGGCCGGGGTCGGCCGCATGGCCGGTGGAGACCGTCCGGCGGCGCCGGGCAGCGCCCGCGCGGGCCACGGTAATATACGGGAACGGTTGGCGCCGCGATGTTGCGGCCGCATATAGTCGATCATGCTGGATCCACGCGCCCAACACCTGCTGAAGACGCTCGTCGAGCGCTACATCGTCGAAGGACAGCCGGTGGGCTCGCGTGCGCTTTCCCGCCATTCGGGGCTGGAGCTGTCGCCTGCGACGGTGCGGAACGTGATGGCCGACCTCGAGGAGATGGGTCTCATCGCCAGTCCGCACACCTCGGCCGGGCGCGTGCCGACCCCGCGCGGCTACCGCTTCTTCGTCGACAGCCTGATGGTGGTGAAGCCACTCGAGCAGGTCGAGATCCACCGGCTCGAGGGCGAACTCGCCGCGGACCGGCCGCAGCAGATCGTCAGCACCGCGGTGTCGCTGCTGTCGCAGCTCACCCAGTTCGCCGGGGTGATCGTGACGCCGAAGCGCCGCGAGGCGGCTTTCCGGCACCTCGAGTTCCTGCGGCTTTCCGAGAAGCGCGTGCTCCTGATCGTCGTCACCCAGGACGGCGACGTGCAGAACCGGATCCTGCACACCGAGCGGGCCTACACCCCGAGCCAGCTCGTCGAGGCGACGAATTTCTTCAACCAGAATTTCGCCGGGCAGCCGCTCGCCGCGATCCGCGGGCGGCTCGCCGACGAATTGCTCGCGTTGCGCGACGACATCGCCGGCCTGATGAAGGTGGCGGTCGAGGCGGGGGAGGGCGCGCTTGCCGAGGGCGAAGCGCTGGTCGTCACCGGCGAGCGCAACCTGCTGCATGCGGACGACCTCGCTTCCAACATGGAGCGGCTGCGCCGCCTGTTCGACCTGTTCGAGCAGAAGACGTCGCTGCTGCATCTGCTCGACGTGTCGCAGCGGGCGCAGGGCGTGCAGATCTACATCGGCGAGGAGTCCGGCCTCGTGCCGCTCGACGAATGCAGCGTCGTGACCGCGAGCTACGGCGTGGGCGGGCAGGTGATCGGCACGCTGGGGGTCATCGGGCCGACGCGCATGGCCTACGAGCGGGTGATTCCGATCGTCGACATCACCGCCAAGCTGCTGTCGAACGCGCTCGCACGCGAGCTCGCCGACGACTGAATCGGTGCGTCCCCGGGCGCCGTCCAGGCACCTCCCGCGAATTGAACGCGCTCAGGTATTACCGGCGGCGCGCGTCGGGCGCCGTCCAGAAGATGCGGGTCCGGGGCTATCGGACCCTTCCGTCGCTCGTCTTCCACCTTCCGCGCATGGCGCTGCTGCGCGCCTATCGGAACCTCGCGCGCGGCGTCAACCGCAGCCGCGTCATCCGCTTCCTCAACGAGCGCAGGCTGAAGCGCATGCACGCCACCGATCCAGCACACGCCGCGGGCGGGCATTTCTACGTGATCGTGATGCCCGGGATGCTGCACTACCTGCTGCCCTGCCTGGCACTGGTTCCCGAGAGGGTGCCGGTGCGGCTGGTCGCAAACGGCGCCCGGCGATGGGAGCGTGACCTCGTGGCCAGGCGCTTCCCGCATCTCCCGATGTGCCGGTTGCGCAGTCTTCCCGCGACCAGCCTGACCCACGGCGATGTCATCACGCTGCTGCTCGCCACCAACAGCGGCAATTTCGGCCTGCTCGACCACGACTGCTACGTCTTCGATCCCGGGGTCTACGACGACCTCGACCCGGGGCCGGGGCGGTGCCTGACCGCGATCTACGGCGGCGTCAGCGAAAGGACCGGGCTCGCATATCCCGAAACCTATTTGCTCTTCCTCAATACGCCCGTCCTGCGCGACATCGCCAGGCGCTACGATGTCGATGCACGGTCGTATCGCGCCGTGCCGGAACATCTGCGATCGGTCGTGCAACGCATGGGCCTTGGCGGCGGCGTGTTCGTCAAGGATCATGCGACCTTTTTCGACACGCTGCACCTGATGCTGGTCCTGGCGATCGCCGAGGGCCTCGACTTCAGGTTCCTGCAATGGGTGGACGACGATTCCATCGCCCATCTGGGGGGCACCAGCTGGAAGACGCTGGAAACCAAGGAACTGATCGACTGCTACGTCGACTGGCGCTTCCTGGAGCTCGTGCATGACGATGTGGTCCGCAGACGGTATGCTCACCGCTTTCGCCCGTTCGAGTCGGCAGCGCAGGTCCGCGCGGCGATCCCCATGACGCCCGAGGCCTATGCGCGGGTTGCCTGGGTCGACGAAATCGTCGATCGCCTGACCCGAGCGCCTGGAGCGCACGGTCCGGCGTCGGGCGCTGCGCTGCGCCCGCCGCATTGACCTACGCTGCATCGCCGTCCACTGCATCGACACCGCACCGATACTGCATCGCCTCCGCACCGAGACCGGATCACCCCCGTCCCAGCATCCCCCGCGAAGCGCCGCCGAACCGGCCATGTCCTACCGCCCAAAACCCCAGTTTTCGCATGACCGCATCGCCCGGACCGGGGTGCTGCTCGTCAACCTCGGCACGCCCGAGGCGCCGACGCCGGCGGCGGTGCGGCGCTACCTGGCCGAGTTCCTGAGCGATCCGCGCGTGGTCGAGATTCCGCGCATCGTCTGGTGGCCGCTGCTGCACGGCATCATCCTGCGCACGCGGCCGTCGAAATCGGCCGAGCGCTATCAGGCGATCTGGACCCGCGACGGTTCGCCGCTGGCGATCCATACGGCCAAGCAGAAGGTCCTGCTGTCCGGCTGGCTCGGCCAGCGACTGAAGGAACGGGGGCTTCCCACCGACCTCTGCGTCGTCGACTACTCGATGCGCTACGGCGAGCCGTCGATCGCAAGCGTCATCGAGCGGCTGCGCGCAGCCGGCTGCGGGCGGATCCTGGTGGTGCCGATGTACCCCCAGT
>DATIQL010000204.1:0-8435 GCA_035470905.1 Casimicrobiaceae bacterium | reverse complement strand
CTTGTTCGGCAGGCCCAGGTGCTCCTTGGGCGTGACGTAGCAGAGCATCGCCGTGCCGTACCAGCCGATCATCGCCGCGCCGATCGCGCTGGTGATGTGGTCGTAGCCCGGGGCGATGTCGGTGGTCAGCGGTCCCAGCGTATAGAAAGGCGCTTCGCCGCACAGCCGCAGCTGCTCGTCCATGTTGTGCTTGATCAGGTGCATCGGCACGTGGCCGGGCCCCTCGATCATCGTCTGCACGTCGTGTTTCCACGCGATCTGCGTCAGCTCGCCCAGCGTGGCGAGTTCGCCCATCTGCGCCTCGTCGTTGGCGTCGTACCCGGAGCCGGGCCGCAGGCCGTCGCCCAGCGAGAACGCGACGTCGTAGGCCTTCATGATCTCGCAGATCTCCTCGAAATGCGTGTAGAGGAAGCTCTCCTTGTGATGCGCGAGGCACCACTTGGCCATGATCGAGCCGCCGCGCGACACGATTCCGGTCATGCGCTTCGCCGTCAGCGGAATGTAGCGCAGCAGCACGCCTGCATGGATGGTGAAATAGTCGACGCCCTGCTCGGCCTGCTCGATCAGCGTGTCGCGGTACATCTCCCAGGTCAGCTCCTCGGCCCTGCCGTCGACCTTCTCCAGCGCCTGGTAGATCGGCACGGTGCCGATCGGCACCGGCGAGTTGCGGATGATCCACTCGCGCGTCTCGTGGATGTTCTTCCCCGTCGAGAGGTCCATCACCGTGTCCGCGCCCCAGCGCGTCGCCCACGTCATCTTCTCGACTTCCTCGCCGATCGACGAGGACACCGCCGAGTTGCCGATGTTGGCGTTGATCTTCACCAGGAAATTGCGGCCGATGATCATCGGCTCGGTTTCCGGGTGGTTGTTGTTGTTCGGGATGATCGCGCGGCCGCGCGCGACTTCGTCGCGGACGAACTCGGGGGTGATCACGGCCGGGATCGACGCGCCGAAGCTCTGGCCCGCGTGCTGGCGCGTGACCAGCGCGGGCAGCGTGCGGAGCATCTCCTCGCGCTTCTGGTTCTCGCGGATCGCGACGAACTCCATCTCCGGCGTGACGATGCCGCTGCGCGCGTAGTGCATCTGGGAGACGTTCGCACCGGGCTTCGCGCGGCGCGGCCGGCGGTGCAGGTCGAAGCGCATCCCGGAAAGCTGCGGGTCGCCGAGCCGCTCGCGGCCATAGGCCGAAGTCGGCCCGTCGAGCTCCACCGTGTCGCCGCGCTCCGCGATCCACGCTGCGCGCAGCGGCGGCAGGCCGCGCTTGATGTCGATGCGCGCCTCGGGGTCGGTGTAGGGTCCCGACGTGTCGTAGACGACGATCGGCGGGTTCTTCTCGCTGCCCTCGCTGTCCAATGAGGATGCCGGCGTGTCGGCCTGCGAGATCTCGCGCATCGGCACGCGCAGGTCGGGGCGCGAGCCTTCCACGTGGATCTTGCGCGAGGCGGGAAGGGGCGCGACCGCGGCGGAATCCACCTTGGCGTCGCGGGCGAAAAACTGGTCGTTGGCGTTCATCGTATTCCTCGTCGATGCCGCGGCAGGAAGAGGAGCGATGAAGTGCTCACGCTTCCCTGCGCCGGCATTATCCGAACAGGTACCGAGGGTGTTCTCTCACCGACCCGTCGGACATGGACGGGAAGGACCCCTAGCGTCATGTCGAAAGGTACGCCAATGCGCCCGTTGCGGCAAGGCGCGGCACGGGCAGCGCAGGCCCGCTGCCGACGCCGGCGATCGGGTCAGTGCGGGCCTTCGCCGGGCGCGCGCCGCTCGGGAATCCTCGGGCTGCGGGCGATCAGCATCAGCGCGCCCAGCAGCACGAGCATCGCCGGCACGATGATCCTCCAGCGTATCCAGTACTGGTCGTGCAGCAGCCATGCGATGCCGACGGCGACCAGGAACGGCCCGATGACGACGGAATTCTTGTTGATGCCGTCGATCGCCAGCACGGCAACGCCGCCGGCGACGAAGCAGAGGGCGATGATCCAGTCGACGTCCGGAAAGAGCCGGTACTCCCACAGCAGCCAGCCCACGCCCACGACGATCAGCGTGACCGGGATCGATGCGTCTCTCATGACTTCAATCTCCGCGTGGGGCGACGATGGCGTCGAGCATAGCAAAGACATGGAACGCCGGAGATCGTGGCGCGGCGACGGCTCGGCCTCGCCCGGTCGCTCCGCGTGCCCGCGCGGGACTCGCGTCGATGTGCCAGCATTGCACTTGCCGGGACGTCCGGCGCCCCCCTCGATTGCCATGCATCTGCGTCCGCTGTGCTCCCTTTTCCTTTCGGCGAGCGTCCTTGTCGCGCCTGCCGCAATCGCCGCGGACATCGCGACCTGCACCTCGATCGTCGACGATCGAGCGCGCCTTGCGTGCTACGACGCTGCCGCCAAGCCTGCCCCGACCCGGCCACCCGGCAGGGATGAAGCCGGGCCCCCGACCGGACGGATCGCGCCGCCGCAGGCTCCCATCGACGAGGCCGCGGACCGATCGATGATCGGCGAGCGGTGGTCTCGCTACGACGCCCGTAGCCCGTATCCGTTCCTGATCCGGTTCCACAATGCCAACTACGTCGTCCTGCGCCATTCCGACCGCGTCAACGACGCGCCGACGTCGCCGACGCACCCGGATGCCGGACCCAGCGCGGGCCTCGAGCGCGATGAACTGAAGTTCCAGCTGAGCATCAAGGCGCGCCTGTGGGAGAGCGAGGATCTCGGCGTCGCGACCTGGCTCGGCTACACGCAGCAGAGCAACTGGCAGATGTTCAACGCGTCGCAATCGCGTCCTTTCCGCGAGACCGACTATCAGCCAGAGCTGATGTTCGTCACCCAGCCCGACCTGCCGCTGTTCGGCGACCTGCGCTGGCAGCTCCTCAACGTGGGGTTCGTCCACCAGTCCAACGGCCGCTCGGACCCGACGTCGCGGAGCTGGAACCGCATCTATGCGCAATTCGGCCTCGAGGACGATCACTTCGCGGGGGGCAAGCTCGCGCTGCTCGTGCGCCCCTGGCTGCGCGTGCACGAGAGCGCATCCAAGGACGACAACCCCGACATCACGGACTACCTGGGCTATGGCGACGTGACGCTGCTGTGGCGCCATGGCGGCCAGACGCTGACTCTGACCGGACGCGGCAATCCGGCGACAGGGAAGGGTGCCGCGCAGCTCGAGTGGTCGGCGCCGGCGGTGGGCCCGTTCAGGTTCTATCTGCAGGCATTCACCGGCTACGGCGAGAGCCTGATCGACTACAACTTCCGCCAGACGGTGATCGGGGCCGGATTCTCGCTCAACGATCTGCTCTGAGCGCGATCGATCGGTCGGGCAGCGGGGCGGGCTGCGCCTGCGCGCTCGAAGTGCGCCATCGCCGGCCTGCGGGTACCCGGCGCGGCATCGCTCGAGGACATCCTGCAGGGTAGGGTCCTGTCGGGGCTCGCTCGCCGCGCCACCCGCGATGGCCGTCGCGCACGCTCGCGCTCGCCGCAGCCTGCCCCGCTGCACCGACGCACCGACGCACCGACGCCGCTTGCGTGGTAGGGGTCGCCGACCGCGAATCGTGCGGATGCATCGATTGGCGTGGGGTGGCGGGGTCTCGCGAAGGGCGCCTGCGGCGCAGTCGTCGTGAAGCGGGTGGGGCGGCAAGCGAGCCCGATCGTCGCGTTTGGTTGCCGGTGTCCTCGAGCGCCGCCGCACCGGGACCCGCTCGACGACGCGGGTGCGCCGCCGAAGCCCTGAGCGAGATCCCGCCACCCCACGCCTCTCCTCGGCCCGCCCATTCGATGCGCGGGACGGCGTTCGGGACGGCGTGCGAAGCGGTGCGCGTGGCGACGCGCCGGCCGATGCAGACTAGTCGGCGGACGCGGGCGCCGGCCGGGGCTGCGCGCGATGCATGCGCCGTGCGACGATCCCCCGGAACTGCTCGAAGTAGACGTAGACGACCGGCGTGATGTAGAGCGTCAGCAGCTGCGAGACGACGAGGCCGCCGACGACCGCCAGTCCGAGCGGACGGCGCGCCATCCCGCCCGCGCCCAGCGCCAGCGCGATCGGCAGGCTGCCCATCAGCGCTGCCATCGTCGTCATCATGATCGGCCGGAAGCGCGTCATGCACGCCTGGAAGATCGCCTCCTCGGGTGCCTTGCCGTCCTTGCGCTGCGCCTCGATCGCGAAGTCGATCATCATGATCGCGTTCTTCTTGACGATCCCGACGAGCATGATGATGCCGACGAACGCGTACATGTCGAGCACGTCGCCGAATATCAGCAGCGTGACCAGTGCGCCGAAACCTGCCGTCGGCAGCCCCGACAGGATCGTCACCGGGTGGATGAAGCTCTCGTAGAGGATGCCCAGCACCAGGTAGATGACGAAGATCGCGTACGCCAGCAGGATCCCCATGCCTTTGAGCGACGCCTGGAAAGCCTGCGCCGCGCCCTGGAACGAGCCGTTGATCGTTGCCGGCATGCGCATGTCGGCGGTCGCGGTCTGGATTTCGTCGATCGCCTGCGACAGGGCGACGCCCGGCTGCAGGTCGAAGGACAGCGTCACCGCCGGGAGCTGGCCGAGGTGATTGACGGCCAGGGGTCCCACGGTCGGCTTGAGCGTCGCGACGGCGTTGAGCGGCACCAGCGCCCCGGTGTTCGAGCGCACGTAGAGCATCGACAGCACCGACGGGTCGGTCTGGTAGCGCGGCTCGAGCTCCATCACCACCCAGTACTGGTTGGTCGGCGCGTAGATCGTCGACACCTGGCGCGAGCCGTAGGCGTCGTAGAGCGTGTTCTCGATCGCCTGCGCGGAAACGCCCAGCGACGACGCCTTGTTGCGGTCGATCTGGACGCTGATCTGCGGCTGCGTGATCTGCAGATCGCTGGTGACGTCGGTCAACCCGGGCAGCGTCTTCAGCTTCGCCTCGACGCGCGGCGCCCACTCGTAGAGCTCGGACGTGCTCGCGCCCTGCAGTGTGTACTGATAGACGCTCTTGGTCAGCTGGCCCCCGATGCGGATCGCCGGGATGTTCTGCACGAACGCGCGGATCCCCGGGATGTTCTGCAATTTTGGGCGCAGCTCCTGCACGACCTTGTCGGCGTCGGGGCGTTCGCCGCGCGGCTTGAGGGTCACGAAGATGCGGCCGTTGTTGAGCGCACCGGTCGGGCCGCCGGCGCCCGCGAATGCCATCACGCTCTCGACATGCGGGTTGCGCCGGATCTCGGCGGCGACCTGCTGCTGCAGGTTGGCCATCGCCTCGAACGAGATGTCCTGCGCGGCCTCGGTGATGACGAACAGCTGGCCGACGTCGTCGCTGGGCAGGAAGCCCTTGGGCATGGCCGCGAACAGGAATGCCGTCGCCGCGAACAGCGCGGCGAACGTCGCCATCACGGTCCTGCGGTGCGAGAGCGCCCAGTGCAGGCTGCCGCGATAGGCCGCGAGCGCGCCATTGAAGATCCGTTCCGACGCCGCGTAGATGCGGCCGTGCCGCGCCTCGCGTCCCGCGTCCAGGATGCGGCTGCACAGCAGCGGCGTCAGCGTCAGCGAGACGATGCCGGAGATCAGCACGGCGACGATGATCGTGACCGCGAACTCGTGCAGCAGGCGGCCGAGGATGCCGCCCATGAACAGCACGGGGATGAAGACCGCGATCAGCGACAGCGTCATCGACATGATCGTGAAGCCGATCTCCCTGGCGCCGTTCATCGTCGCGACCATTCGCGGCTCGCCCATCTCCATGTGGCGGGTGATGTTCTCGAGCATGACGATCGCATCGTCGACGACGAAACCGACGCACAGCGTGAGCGCCATCAGCGAGATTTTGTCTAGCGTGTAGCCGAACACGTACATCACGCCGAAGGTGCCGATGATCGACAGCGGCAGTGCGAGGCTCGGAATCAGAGTCGCCCGGACGCTGCGCAGGAAGGCGAAGATCACCAGCACGACCAGCACCAGCGCCGACAGCAGCGTGATCTCGACGTCGTGCACCGATTCGCGGATGGACTGCGACCGGTCGTAGAGGGTCGACAGCTTGATCGACGGCGGCAGCGCCTCCTGGAACGACGGCAGGATCCGGCGGATCGAGTCGACGACCTCGATCGTGTTGGTGCCGGGCTGCCGCTGGATCGCCAGCACGATGCCGCGCGTTCCGTTGTACCAGGCGGCGATCTTGTCGTTCTGCACGCTGTCGAACACGCGTCCCAGCTGGTCGAGGCGTACCGGCGCGCCGTTGCGGTAGGCGACGATGATCGGAGCGTACTGCTTCGCGTCGTTGAGCTGCCCGGTCGCCGTGACCGAGGTCGCGCGCTGGGCCCCGTACAGCGTCCCGGTGGGCAGGTTGACGTTGGCGTTGGCGATCGCCTGCTCGACGTCGGTCAGGGCGATGTTCCGCGACGCGAGCTGGTTGGGGTCGAGCTGCACGCGCACCGCGTATTGCTGCGAGCCGAACACCAGCACCTGGGCGACGCCGCTGATCGTCGAGATCCTCTGCGCCAGGTTGCTCTCGGCGTATTCGTCGACCTTCGACAGCGGCTGGGTGTCGGAGGTGAGCGCCAGCAGCAGGATTGCGAAATCCGCGGGGTTCACCTTGCGCTGGGTCGGGGGCGCGGGCATCGACGCCGGCAGCGAACGCCCGGCCGCGGCGATCGCCGACTGCACGTCCTGCGCGGCCGCGTCGATGTTCCGTTCCAGCGAGAACTGGAGGACGATGGTCGTCAGGCCGTTGTTGGACACCGAGGTCATCGAGTCGACGCCGGCGATGGTCGAGAACTGCTTCTCCAGCGGCGTCGCGACGGCCGAGGCCATCGTCTCGGGGCTCGCGCCGGGGAGTTGTGCCTGGACCTGGATGGTCGGGAAATCGACGTTCGGCAGCGCGTTCACCGGCAGCAGGCGATAGCCGGCGAGCCCGAAGATCACGAAGCCGATCATCAGCAGCAGCGTCATCACCGGCCTGCGGACGAACGCCGCGGAGAGGTTCACGCGCTCTTCCCGGTGTCGATCTTCACCTTGATGCCAGGCGCGAGACGCAGCTGTCCGGCGGTCACCACGGTGTCGCCGGGAGCGACGCCCGACGCGACGACCGCGTCGTTGCCCTCGGTGCGCGCGATCCTGACGTCGCGCAGCTCGACACTCCTGTCGGGCTTCACGACGAACACGTACTGGCCGTTCGGGCCGTTCTGGACGGCGGCCGCCGGCATCACGACGGCATCCTTCTGCTGCGTCAGCGTCAGCACGACGTCGACGAACTGGCCGGGCCACAGCGCCTTGTCGGCGTTCGGGAACTCGGCCTTGAGCCTGATCGTTCCGGTCGCGACGTCGGTCGTGTTGTCGATGAACCTGAGCTTGCCGGCCAGCGGGGGATGCGTCGAATTCGGAACGGCCGCGGTCACCTGCAGCTCGCCGTCCGCGTCGTAGCGGCGCACGGCATCGAGGTCCTGCTCGGGCACCGAGAACGACGCGTAGATCGGCCGCACCTGGTTGATGACGACCAGCGCAATCGTGTCGTTGGCTTTCACCAGGTTGCCCTGCTGGATCACGATCTTGCCGGCGTAGCCGGTGATCGGCGCGCGGATCGTGCAGTACTCGATCTGCAGCCGAATCCCCTGGATCGCGGCCTCGTCTGCGCGCACCTGCGCCGCCGCTGTCTCGGCGCTGGTGCGGACCTGCCCGTAGGCATCGGGCGAGATGAATTTCCTCTGCAGCAGGTCCTTGTAGCGCTTCTCCTGCTCGCTGGCATTGTCGAGGACCGCGCGGTCCTTCAGCAGCGTCGCCTGCGCCTGCGCAAGCTGGGCCTCGAAAGGCCGCCGGTCGAGCTCGAACAGCGTCGCGCCTTTCACGACCTCGTCGCCTTCCGAGAACCTGACGGCGTCGATCTGGCCGTCGACGCGCGCCTTGATCGCGACGGTCGTGTAGGGCTCGACGTTGCCGATTGCGCGCAGCCTGACCGGGACGGTCTTGGCGACGACCGTGGCGGCCGTCACCGGCACCACGGGGTCGGGACGGTGGGCGGCGGCCCGTGACCCTGGCGCGCCCGGCGAACCGCGCCAAAGCCATGCGCCTGCACCGATCGCGACCAGCGCGAGGGCGGCAACGATCAGGACGCGCTGCGGTCGAGTCATGTTCCCGTTTCTCCCGGACGCCGAGGATCCGCAGACAGGCGCCGCTTTCGGCGTTGCAGGCGCGAGCACATGAGACCGCGCGGCACCGCTGATGATTCCGCTCGCGGCCGGATCAATGTGTCGGCAAGTGCCTGAATTGTAGATGATTGCCGCGGGCCCAACGCGACGGAAACATTCCGAAACAAACGGGGGGCGGGGCTGCGCTAGAATGGCGCAGCCGCGACCGATGCGTTCGGGGCGCGGCCGGCGCCGCCGGCTCGAAGGAGCGACGGGGAGCGTGCGCCGGGTTCGCTGCGCGGGTGTAGTTCAATGGCAGAACGGCAGCTTCCCAAGCTGCATACGAGGGTTCGA
>DATIQL010000203.1:0-4235 GCA_035470905.1 Casimicrobiaceae bacterium | reverse complement strand
GGTCGCGGAACCAGTCGATGTACTTGTAGCCGGCGATCCCCGCCTCGCGCATCGGCGACCAGATCTCGACCACCCACGAGAACAGTCCGAGGTGCTCGTAGATCCAGTCGAACGTGCCGCCGATGACCGACTTCGGGTGATAGCGGAACTCGTGGTAGACGGAGATCGCGGGATAGCCGGTGAGCTCGGTGCCCTTCTGGCCCGTGGCCTGGTAGACCCACAGGTCCTCGGCGTCCATCTCCTCGTCGGCCAGGTGCTCGAACGGCCGCAGCAGCATGCCGCTCCACGTGTGGAACGTCGTGCCGCCGGTGATGTTCGTGTGGCGCGCGATGAAGTCGACGACCGCGCGGATCTCGGGCTCGGAGGTCGGGTACGGACACGCGCCCTGCTGCTCGAATTCCTGGCGCCAGCTCGCCGGGAAATTGCGGTTGAGGTCGAGGCCCTGCAGCGGGCGCTTGATCTTCAGCGTGTGGCCGTCGTGGCCGTCGTAGCGGCCTTCGGGCATGATCCGGTAGTAGGTCCCGCCGGTTTCGGTCGGATCGCGGCGCACCATCAGCCGCGGTTCCTGCGGGTGCGGTTTCCACAGGCCGTTGGGGTCCGGAATGCGCATCTGCAGGATGCGGCCATCGCCGTCGATATCCTCGACGACGAGCCCCTCGATCTCCTCTGCGTCCAGCGGATAGGGACGCGTGGACGAGCGCACCCATTTCGGCCGGTCGGCGAGCGCCCATTCGGCGCCGTCGGGATTGATCCGCGGACAGACGTAGAACGCGCGCGTGTCGAGCGCCCGCGTCACGTCGCCATCCTTGCCGTAGCCTTTGACCAGCGTATCGACGAAATACAGCGCAGCCGCCGACGCCGCCACTTCGGTCGAATGGATGTTGCCGTCGACCCAGAACGCGGGCTTGTCGGACGCCGGGCCCGTCGCGGCGCTGGTGATCGTCAGCACCCAGATGTCGCGACCTTCGTGGCTCTTCCCGATCGACTCGATCGAGACGAGTTGCGGATGCTCGCGCGCGAGCGCGTGGAGGAGGTTGGTGAGTTCGGCGTAGCGGTAGAAGCGGTCGAAGGCGATCTGCGGCATCGTCGGTCGTGTCGTGGTCGATGAAGGACGGCGGATGCGCCGCGGATCGGATCCGGCGGGCGCAGGCGAAGTGATGAATCTTACGTCATGCGATCTTGCGTCGGGTGTCCTGGCACGGATTCGACCTGCAGACCCATCTTCGATCGGATTGGGATACTCTCCACCCAACGGCCGACGGCTTTTCAACGGAATGGGCCGGCTGCCGACTCGCGCATTTTCCACTGGCCCCAGTCATTCATCAAACCTCGCCGGCACATCGGCGGACATCGAACCGGCCATGCAGCGACGTGGCCGCCCGCGCGTCGGACCTCCGACCTCATCGAACCCGAAGGGGCAGGTCCACGGCAGCGCCCAGCCTCGCGCTTTGCGCGATCGCCTCGAGCGTCGCCGCGTTGTCCATGCTGGCCTCGGCCGCGCGCCCGGCCGCCGCGGAGTCCTGCTCGGCGACCATCCGGGCAAACGCCTCGGCGGCAAACCTGAAGCCGCTGCCGGCGGGCGAACGGATGTCCTCGAACGCTACGGTGTTCGCCGTTCCGCGGCGTACGCGCAGCTGGCTGGGAAGGTAACCGTACTGATCGCCGCCGGCCTGCGCGCTGGTGTGGTTCAGGAATTCGGTCTCGATCGTGCCCTTGCTTCCCATGATGGTGGCGCGGCGATGGCTGGCCGCGTCCATGGCGCAGGACAGCTGCGCGCGCCGCCCGTCCGCGTAGAACAGCGTTGCCGTCAGGCTGATGTCCACGCCGGTGTCGGCCCAGGTCGCATCGGCGCGCACGCGCTGCGGTGCACATCCGATGGCCAGCCGGATCAGGCTGAGCGCGTAACTGCCGGCGTCCAGCAGCGCCCCGCCGCCCAGCTCGGGCTTCATCCGGATGTTGTCTTGCGGATTCGGCACGGTGAAGCCGAAGCACGCCTGGACCGAGCGCACGGCACCGATGGCGCCCTGCTCCAGCTGCCGCAGCATGTCGCCCGTCTGGGGTTGAAAGTAATACGGATACGCCTCGAGCAGCGTCACACCGTGGCGCTCGGCCGCACTGAACATTGCGTGCGCCTCGCCCCAGCCGAGCGCCAGGGGCTTCTCGCACAGCACGTGCTTGCCGCGTTCGGCCGCCTTGATCGCCCATTCCGCATGCAGACTGTTGGGAAGCGGCAGGTAGATGGCGTCGATATCGGCGTCTGCCAGCAGCGCATCATAGCTGCCGTGGTGGCGGCCGATGCCGTGGGCCGCCGCAAAGGCTGCCGCAGTGTCCGCGCTGCGGCTGGCCACGCCGACGATGCGCACCGTCGGGCTCGGCGTCACATCGCGCACGAACTGCCTGGCGATGCTGGCGCAGCCGAGGATGCCGATGCGCAATGCAGCACCATTGGATGGAGTTGTTTTCATTTGATCGCTCGCGCCGCGCGCATCAGGCGCCGGCGCCTGGCCGAAGCCGCTCGATGTCGGGGACGGGAAGTGCGCGGCGCAGCACCGCTTCCGCGAGCCATTCGGCTGCACGCCGCGCCCGGGCGGTCACCTGCTCGGGCGGCATCTGCTGGTAATCGTCATTGTAGACATCGAAGCTGTATCCGCCGCGATAGTCGATCTCGTCGAGCTTGCGCACCACGGAGGCGAGATCGTCGCTGTGCGCCCCGTCACCGGGAAAGACGCGGAAATGCGTCGCTGCCGCAGCCTGCTCCTCGACCGAATCGATCTCCTGCCAGACGAAGTCGGAGAGCTGTGCGAGGAAGATCTGCTCCGGGTCGAGTGCCTCGAGCTCGACGAGCGGCGTGCGTGCCGCAAGGACGTCGAACGCATCGATTGCAAGCCCCAGGTTATGGCAGTTGGCGCGGAACACGAGCTCGCCCGCAGCGCAGAAGTCCTTCGCGATCCGGCTGCGCGAAACGCCCTTGTACGCTATGCGTATGCCAAGCGGAACCGCGAGCATGGCGAGCATGCGCAGGTCGCGGACGACCGCTTCGCCATCCGGCTCGGCATGCCGCGACGTCGACGCCTCGACGATCAGCATCTGACCGCCGAGGCTGAAGCAGACGTCGAGCATCGATTTCGCGACGTCCACCTTGTAGGCATGGAAGTTTCCGGAGAGCCCCTCGAAGTCGCGCAGCGCCTCGAGACCGGTAACGCGAAGGCCGCTCTCGCGCACCGCGCGCACGCCCGCCGCCGTCCCCCCGGGGTGACCGACCACATCGCTGGCCGAGATCATCGCCTGGGCGAAGCCGGCATCGCGGATGGCGCCAAGCTTGCGCTCGAGCGTGCCCGCGAGCGATGCCGTGTCCATCCCGATGTCGCTGTAGATCATGGCTTCGCCTGGTGGTAGGCGGGCTCGTCGTGCACCAACTCGAACATGACGCCGCCAAGCTGCGGTTTGGTGAGCGCGCCGCGTTCGTTCGGCTTGACCTTCTCGGAGACGAGAAATTGGACCCCACGCGATTCGAGGGCCGCGACCGTGGCCAGGACGTCGGGAGTGCCGAGACCGATGCGCTGCAGATGCTCGTCGCCGAATGCATAGCGCGCGTTGTCGACGGGCTCGATCAACTGCAGGAAGAACTTGCGGCAGGGACTTTGAAGGAGCAGTCCCTCGGGCATGATTCCGAAGCGCACACGGTCGGGAAGCGCGAGAAATCCGAAGATCTGCGAATAGAATTCCGCCCAGTCGGCAGTGCGGTCCGAACCGATGTACTGGACGATCCCGAAGAAATGCATGCCGCTGATGGCCGGGGGATGCGGATCGACGCTGGGAATCGGCCGAAAATCGATGTCGTAGATCGAGAAGTCGTCATAGCGATCGACGAAATAGATGAGGCTCTCGCCGGCGCCGTGGATGGCGGGGATATTGAGCTCCATGGCGTGGGCCCGCACGGGGATGTCCCACGCGCCGAGATCGAGCGCCCGGCGAAAGGCGGCTTCGGCGTCGCGCACGCGCAGCGCAAACGCGCTCAGGACGGGGTGCTCGGAAGGCTGCACCGTTCGCGGCACGTCGATCGACTGCGAATTGACGACGATGTTCATGGAGCCCTGCCGCCACAGCTCGGCTTCGCGCGACCGATGTCGCGCAACGGGGCGAAACCCCATTGTCTCGAGCACGCCTACCAGGGCCTGCGGCTTCGAGGTCGCGAATTCGATGAATTCGATGCCATCGATGCCGAGGGGATTGAG
>DATIQL010000202.1:0-2702 GCA_035470905.1 Casimicrobiaceae bacterium | reverse complement strand
ACCTTACGAAAGGGCGTCTCGATGAAGCCGTATGGGTTGATCTGCGCGTATGTCGCCATGTTACCGATTAGACCGATGTTCGGGCCTTCAGGCGTCTCGATCGGGCACACGCGGCCGTAGTGGGTCGGGTGCACGTCGCGCACCTCGAAGCCCGCGCGCTCGCGCGTGAGGCCGCCGGGACCGAGCGCCGAAACGCGGCGCTTGTGGGTGATCTCCGACAGCGGATTCGTCTGGTCCATGAACTGCGAAAGCTGCGAGCTGCCGAAGAACTCCTTGATCGCCGCGGAGATGGGCTTCGCGTTGATCAGGTCGTGCGGCAGCAAGTTCTCGCTCTCGGCCTGTCCGAGGCGCTCGCGCACGGCGCTCTCGACGCGCACGAGTCCGGACCGGAACTGGTTCTCGGCGAGCTCGCCCACCGAGCGCACGCGCCGGTTGCCGAGATGGTCGATGTCGTCGACCTCGCCGCGGCCGTTGCGCAGCTCGACCAGGATCTTGATGACGGCGATGATGTCGTCGTTGGTCAGCGTGCCGGGACCCTTCAGCTCCTCGCGGCCGACGCGGCGGTTGAACTTCATCCGGCCGACGGCCGACAGGTCGTAGCGCTCCTCGGCGAAGAACAGGCCATGGAACAGCGCCTCGACGGCGTCCTCGGTCGGGGGCTCGCCGGGGCGCATCATCCGGTAGATCGCGACCTTGGCTGCGTACTGGTCCGGCGTGTCGTCGGTGCGCAGGGTCTGCGAGATGAACGGACCCATGTCGAGGTCGTTCGTGTAGATCGTCCTGATCTCGCCGATGCCGGCGGCCGAGAGCTTCGCCAGCAGCTCGTCGGTGACCTCGTCGTTGGCCTTGGCGAGCATCTCCCCGGTCGACTTGTCGACGACGTTGGTCGCGAGCGAGCGGCCGACGACGTAATCATCGGGCACCGCGATGCGCTTGACGCCGGCCTCGGTCAGCTCGCGCAGGTGGCGCGCGGTGATCCGCTTGTCCTTCTGGACGACCACCTTGCCGTCCTTGCCGACGACATCGAAGCGCGCCATCTCGCCGCGCAGCCGCTCGGGAACGTACTCGAGCTCGCTGCCCTTGGTCGAAAGGTGGAAGGTGTCGAAGACGAAGAACTGGCGCAGGATGTCCTCGTTGGACAGCCCGATCGCCTTCAGCAGCGTGGTCACCGGCATCTTGCGGCGACGGTCGACGCGGAAGAACAGGAAATCCTTCGGATCGAATTCGAAATCCAGCCACGATCCACGATAGGGAATGACGCGGGCCGAGAACAGCAGCTTGCCCGACGAGTGCGTCTTGCCGCGATCGTGCTCGAAGAACACGCCCGGCGAGCGGTGGAGCTGCGACACGATGACGCGCTCGGTGCCGTTGATGATGAAGGACCCGTTGTCGGTCATCAGGGGCATCTCGCCCATGTAGACCTCCTGCTCCTTCACTTCCTTGATCGTGTCCTTCGGCGCCTCGCGGTCCATGATGACCAGGCGCACCTTGGCCCGCAGCGCGGAGCAGTAGGTGAGGCCGCGCTGCTGGCACTCGACGACGTCGAACGCCGGCGACAGCAGCGAATAGCTGACGAATTCCAGCCGCGCATTTCCGGAGTGGCTGGCGATCGGGAAGATCGACGTGAACGCGGCCTGCAGGCCCTCGTTCTTGCGCTCGGTCGGCCGGGCATCGGCCTGCAGGAAGGCCCGGTACGAGGCGAGCTGGGTTTCGAGCAGGAACGGCACCTGCAGGACGCTTGCGCGCTTGGCGAAGCTCTTGCGGATGCGCTTCTTTTCCGTAAACGAATAGGTCGTAGCGTGGGTGGTCGCCATGGCGTGTGTCGTCCGATCTCCGGGTCGATGGATGCTCAAGTTGCCGTCGGCGGTTCCCGGGCGCATCGCGCGTGCTTGCGCAACGTGTCCCGGGCCGCCCGACTGTCCGGGGGCATTGCGCCCCTGGCCTGGTGGCTGGCCGCTACCAGCCGCTGGCGGACGACGTCACCATTGCGGGCGACGTCCGACCAAACCTCGCTTCTGCAGTCGATTCAGAAGACGAAGCGAAACGAACTCGATCGAAGTGTCGTTTCGCTTCGGCATCTGCGCCGAAGCTCCCCTCACCCGCCTCGCTGTCGCTCGGCGCCCTCCCCCGCGGGCGGGAGAGGGCCGGGGTGAGGGGCCCCGTATTACTTGACTTCGACCTTCGCGCCGGCTTCTTCCAGCTTCTTCTTCGCCGCTTCCGCGTCGGCCTTGGAGACGGCTTCCTTGACCGGCTTCGGCGCGCCGTCGACCAGGTCCTTCGCTTCCTTGAGGCCGAGACCGGTCAGCTCGCGCACGGCCTTGATTACGTTGACCTTGTTGTCGCCGATGGCGGCCAGGACGACGGTGAACTCCGTCTGCTCCTCGGCAGCAGCGGCGGCGGCGCCACCGGCGGCCGGCGCGGCGACCGCCACGGCGGCGGCGGCGGAAACCCCGAACTTCTCTTCCATCGCCTTGATGAGCTCTGAGAGCTCGAGGACGGTCATCGACGAGATCTTGTCGAGAATTTCAGTCTGGACTGCGGACATCGTGTGCTCCTGATCGTAACGAGTTGAGATGGGTATTCGCGGTCGAAAAATCAAGTCGCCCGGCGAGAACTGCTACGCGGCCTTCTGGTCGCGCACGGCGGCGAGAGCGCAGACGAACTTCGCCGGCACCTCGTTCATCGTGCGCACGAGCTTCGCG
>DATIQL010000201.1:0-4262 GCA_035470905.1 Casimicrobiaceae bacterium | reverse complement strand
TACCGCGCGTCCCTGGAAGGCGTCAACGGCGAGCAGATCACGCAGTGGATGGGCAAGCTGATCGCCCGGCTGCGCGACGTGCCGCAGCTGCGCAATGTCAGCAGCGACGCCGGGGCGCAGGGGCTTGCAAGCTACGTCGACGTCGACCGCGACACCGCCTCGCGTCTGGGCATCACGGCAAGCGCGATCGACGACGCACTCTACAGCGCTTTCGGCCAGCGCATCGTCTCGACGATCTTCACCGACACCAATCAGTACCGCGTGATCCTCGAGGCGCAGCCCGGGTTGGCGACGAACGCCGAAGGCATCGGCAGGCTGAACCTGATTTCGAGCAGCGGTCGACCGACGCCGCTTTCGGCCCTCGCGACGATCACCGAGCGGCCCGCTCCGCTGCAGATCACCCACGTCGGGCAGTACCCGGCGAGCACGCTGAACTTCGACACCGCGCCCGGCGTCGCGCTCGGGCAGGCGGTCGACGCGATCCGCAAGGCCGCCCACGACATCGCCCTGCCGTCGACGATCACGTTGACCTTTCTCGGCGCCTCGGGCGCGTACGAGAAGTCGCTGGTCAACGAGCTCTGGCTGATCCTCGCTGCGGTCGCATGCGTATACATCGTGCTCGGCGTGCTCTACGAGAGCTACGTGCACCCGTTGACGATACTCTCGACGCTGCCCTCGGCGGGGGTCGGTGCGCTGCTCGCGCTGATCGTGACCCGCAACGACCTCGGCGTGATCGGCATCATCGGCATCATCCTCCTGATCGGCATCGTCAAGAAGAACGCGATCATGATGATCGACTTCGCCATCGATGCCGAACGCAGCGAGGGCAAGAGCGCGCGCGAGGCGATCCACCAGGCCGCGCTGCTGCGCCTGCGACCGATCCTGATGACGACGCTGGCGGCGCTGTTCGCCTCCGTTCCGCTGATGCTGAGCTGGGGGGTCGGTGCCGAGCTGCGCCGGCCGCTGGGCCTGGCGATCTTCGGCGGACTGATCGTCAGCCAGCTGCTCACGTTGTTCACGACGCCGGTGATCTACCTCGCCTTCGACCGGCTCGGCGGCGGCCGCACGCGCGGCGCGCTGCGCGACGACACGGATGCCTCGCCGCACGATCCCGCGGAGAGCGCGGCATGAGTGCGCGCGGGCCGCGGCGGGACGCGAATCGTGCCACCGCGCAGCGCCGGGCAGCGGCGAAGGCGGCGGCACGCGGGGACGTCCGATGAACCTGTCCCGCCCGTTCGTGCGCCGGCCGATCGGCACGGTGCTGCTGACCGCGGGTGTCGCACTCGCGGGTATCGCGGCCTTCTTCGGGCTTCCCGTGGCGTCGCTGCCTCCGATCGAGCTGCCGGTGATCTCGGTCAACGCCAACGTCCCGGGGGCCAGCCCCGACACGATGGCGAGCAGCGTCGCGGCGCCGCTGGAGCGCTACCTCGGCACGATCGCAGGCGTCAACGAGGTCACGTCGGTCAGCTCGGTCGGTGCGACCCGGGTGACGCTGCAGTTCGACTTGAGCCGCGACATCGACGGCGCCGCGCGCGACGTGCAGGCGGCGATCAACGCCGCGCGCACCGATTTGCCGACGACGCTGCGTGCCAACCCGACCTACCGCAAGGTGAACCCGGCGGCGGCGCCGGTGATGATCCTGGCGCTGACGTCGAAGACCAAGACCCCGGGCCAGATCTACGACGAGGCCTCGAACACCCTCAACCAGCAGCTGCTGCAGGTCAGCGGCGTGGGCGACGTGCAGATCGGGGGCGGCTCGCTGCCCGCGGTGCGCATCGAGCTCAAGCCCTTTGCGCTGAACGCGTACGGCATCAGCGCCGAGGACATTCGCGCCGCGATCCAGGCGACCAACGCGAACCGTCCCAAGGGCATCGTCCAGGGCGAAGGGCGGCGGCTGCAGATCTACACCCGGACCCCGGGACTGCGGGCGAGCGACTACGCGTCGATCGTGGTCGCGTGGCGAAACGGTGCCGCGGTGCGGCTCGCGGACGTCGCCGACGTAATCGACGGGGTCGAGGACACGCGCACGCTGGGTCTGTTCAACGGCGAGAAGGCGGTCATCGTGCTGATCCGAAGCCAGCCCGATGCGAACGTGATCGAGACCGTCGATTCGGTGCGTGCGCTGCTGCCGGCGCTGCAGGCGGAGCTGCCGGCCGACGTCGAGCTGCACGTCGCCTCCGACCGCACCCATTCGATACGCGCGTCGCTGCACGAGGTCGAGGTCACCCTGCTGGTCGCGGTGATCCTGGTGGTGCTGGTGGTCAGCCTGTTCCTGCGCAGCGCGCGCGCGACCCTGGTGCCGGCGGTCGCAACGATCACCGCCCTGCTCGGCACTTTCGGTGCGATGTACATGCTGGGGTTCAGCCTCGACAACCTGAGCCTGATGGCCCTGACGGTCGCCACCGGGTTCGTCGTCGACGACGCGATCGTGGTTCTGGAGAACACCAGCCGCCACATCGAGGCGGGGATGGCGCGCATGCAGGCGGCGCTGCTCGGCGCGCGCGAGGTCGGATTCACGGTCGTGTCGATCAGCCTGTCGCTGGTCGCGGTGTTCATCCCCCTTCTGTTCATGGGCGGGCTGCCCGGAAGGCTGTTCCGCGAATTCGCCGTGACCCTGTCGGCCGCCGTGCTGATCTCGCTGGTCATCTCCCTGACCACCACGCCGATGATGTGCGCATGGCTGCTCGAGCCCGGCGGGCCGGACGACGCCGATCGCCGGCCGGGCCGGGTCGAGAGGCTGGCAAAGCGCAGCTACGACTGGGTGCTCGCGCGCTATGCGCAAAGCCTGGACTGGGCGCTCGCGAGCAAGGGACTGGTGATGCTGATCCTGCTCGGCGTGATCGCGCTGAACGTCTACCTGTTCGCGGCCGTGCCGAAGAGCCTGTTCCCGCAGCAGGACACCGGACAGCTGATCGGCGGCTTGAGCGCCGACCAGAGCATCTCGACCAAGGCAATGGGCGAGAAGCTGCGCCAGGTCGTCGACATCGTGCGGCACGACCCGGCGGTCGCCTCGGTTGTCGGCTTCATCGGCGGATCCCGCGCCGGCGGAGGCTTCATGTTCGTCGAGCTGAAGGCGGCGTCCGAGCGAAGCGAGCGCGCCCTGGCGGTGATCGCGCGGCTGCGCCCGCAACTGGCGCGCGTCACCGGGTTGCGGCTGTTCCTGCAGCCGGTGCAGGACGTGCGCGCGGGCGGGCGGCAGGGCAATGCGACGTACCAGTACACGCTCAAGGCCGCGAACAGCGCCGACCTGCGCGAATGGTCGGGCAAGCTCCTCGATGCGCTGAAGACGCACGACGCGCTGACCGAAGTCAACAGCGACGCCCAGGAGAACGGCGTCCAGACCACGGTCGAGGTCGACCCGGACGCGGCGGGCCGCCTCGGCATCAGCGCCAGGGCGGTCGATGCGGCGCTGTACGACGCGTTCGGCCAGCGCCAGGTGGCGACCATCTACACCCCACTGAACCAGTACCACGTGGTCATGGAATGGGCGCCGGATTACACGCAGAGCCCCAATGCGCTGGCCGACGTGCATGTGCCGGGAACATCGCTGGTGAACAACGGCGGACAGGTGGTCGTGACCGAGAGCACCGCGGCGGTGCCTTCGTCGACGGCATCGGCCGCAGGCCGTGCGGGTGCGCCGGCGCTGCCGGTCTCGCCGAACCCGGCGCTTCGCAACGTGTCGAGCGGCAACGTCCTCAGCAACACCCCGACGGCCCTCGTGCCGCTGTCGGCAATCGCGCGCTTCGTCGAGGAACCGGCCGCGACCTCGGTCAACCACCAGGACACCGAGCTCGCGACGACGATATCGTTCAATCTCGCCGAGCACGCGACCCTGGACGATGCGAGTCGCGCAATCGCCCAGGCCGAGGCCGACATCGGCATGCCGCCGACGGTGCGCGGTGCGTTCGCCGGCACCGCGCTGCTGGCGCAGCAGTCGAGCCGGCAGCAAGGGCTGCTGATCATCGCTGCGCTGCTCGTGATCTACATCGTGCTCGGCGTACTCTACGAAAGCCTCGTGCACCCGATCACGGTGCTGTCGACCCTGCCGTCGGCGGGGGTCGGTGCGGTGCTCGCGCTGCTGATGTTCAGGATGGATTTCTCGCTGATCGCGCTGATCGGCGTGTTCCTGCTGATCGGCATCGTGAAGAAGAACGCCATCCTCATCATCGATTTCGCGATCGAGGCCGAGCGCGCCCGCGGTCTCGGTCCGCTCGAGGCCGTCCGTGAGGCCTGCCTGCTGCGCTTCCGGCCGATCCTGATGA
>DATIQL010000200.1:0-4585 GCA_035470905.1 Casimicrobiaceae bacterium | reverse complement strand
GTCAATCGCATGGCGGCTCGCGAAATGCCGCAATGACTGCCTGCGCTGCGCGGGACAGACGAGGCCTCCGCTGCAGCGCGCGATCGCCTCGTCCGGAAGCCTGACGATCGCGGAGCCGCATTCCGGGCAATGGGTCGGCATCCTGAACTCACGAGCGTTCGAGGGCCGCCGCGCGACGACGACTTCCTTCACCTCGGGGATCACGTCGCCCGCCCGGCGGACGATCACGACGTCCCCGATCCGGATATCCTTGCGCCGGATCTCGTCCTCGTTGTGCAGCGTCACGTTGGTCACCGTGACGCCGCCGACGAACACCGGCTTGAGGCGGGCGACCGGCGTCACCGCACCGGTGCGACCCACCTGGACGTCGATGCCGAGGAGCTCGGTCTGCATTTCCTCGGGAGGGAACTTGTGCGCAACCGCCCAGCGCGGATCGCGCGCGACGAATCCCAGCTCGCGCTGCAGCGCCAGACTGTTGACCTTGTAGACGACGCCGTCGATCTCGAATGGCAGCCGGTCGCGCCGGGCAGCGATGGCATCGTAGAACGCCATGAGCCCTGCCGCGCCGTGCACGACGCGCCGGTCGCGATTGACCGGCACGCCGAATTTCTCGAACGCGTCGAGCAGCCCCGAATGGGTCGCTGGAATCGTCCAGCCTCTCGACTCCCCGATTCCATAGGCGAAGAACAGCAGCGGTCGCTGGGCGGTGATGGCGGGATCGAGCTGCCGTACCGCGCCGGCGGCGGTGTTGCGCGGATTGATGAACGCCTTGAGGCCGGCAGCGTCCTGCCGGGCGTTGAGCGCCTCGAAATCCTTCTTGGCCATGTAGACCTCGCCGCGCACTTCGAGGAGTTCGGGGGCGGCGTGGCCGGCGAGCCGCAGCGGAATCGCGCGGATCGTCTGGATGTTGCGCGTCACGTCCTCGCCGACCTCGCCGTCCCCGCGCGTCGCAGCGACGGTCAGGCATCCATTCTCGTAGCGCAGGCTGATCGCGAGGCCGTCGAACTTGAGCTCGGCGATGTACTCGACCGGGGACGCGTCGGGGGAAAGCCCGAGCTCGCGCCGGATCCGCGCATCGAAGCCTGCGGCGGCCGAGGCCGTCGTGTTGGTCTCGGTGCGGATCGACAGCATCGGCACCGCGTGGCGGACGGGGGTGAACTCGGCCCGCGGCGCGCCGCCGACGCGTTGCGTCGGCGAGTCCGGCGTGGCCAGGGCCGGGTATTCGCCCTCCAGCGCCTGCAGCTCGCGGAACAGCGTGTCGTATTCGGCGTCGCTGATCGTCGGCCGATCGAGCACGTAGTAGTTGCGATCGTGCGTCCTGATCGCTTCGCGCAATGCTGCGGCCCTCTTTGCGGCGGTGGACGGAACCGCCGTCGGCGAGGGCGCCCTGCCCGAGGCCACGCGCTAGGCGCCGAACAACGCCAACGCGCGGGCGCTGCCCGGCTCGATGTGCACCGACAGCAAGGCGTCGGCGGCGGCCTGCACCTGGTCGCGAATCACCGCGAGGGCGGCATCATCCAGAGGACGCCCGTTGTCGTCGACCAGCTCGCCGCCCAAGGTCGCCGCCATGCGCTTGGCGGCCATCTTCATCTGGTCGAACACCCGTGCGGGATCGGCGACGCGCGCAACGTCGAGCAGGAACACGACGCCGTGGGTGGCCGTGAGGCGCAGCGATTCGACGCTGAACGGCTCGGGGCGCAGGTTCTGCAGCGAGTAGAGGACGGTCCCCGTGTCCTCGCCGACGAACTCGAAGCGTCCCGCAGGCACCAGATGGAACCCCCATGCCTCGGCGACGCCACGCAGCCGGGTGCCGGGGATCGCGCCGGGCTCGGGCTTTTGCACGGTGAGGCCGATCTGCACATCGAGGTCGGCGCACAGGCGATCGAGCGCCTCGGCGCGCGCTGCCTCGCGGTCGACATCGGGCGGGACGAACGCCGCCGGCAGGGTCGGGGCGATTTCGCCGACCACCCGCGAGAAGGTCTCGATCTGCGCACGCGAGGCCGCGCCGTTGCGGTCGGCCAGCAGCATGCACGCAACGACCTCGGCGTGCCGCCCCTGCGTGTCGCTCGCGAGCCGCTGCCAGGCGCCTTGCGCGCCGCTGCGCCCGAACCAGCGCAGAGGCTTGCCCAGACGCGCATGCAGGCCGGCGGCGAGTGCGCCCGCCGTCACCGGCGCGACGGGCTGCAGCGCGATCATGCATTCGATCTCGCGGTCCGGCGCCGATGCGCCCCTGCCGCCTGCGGCGACACCGGCCGCGGCCGCATCCGGCTCTGCGCCCTGCGACGCAGGAAACGCTGCCTGGGGCGCGGCACCCGCTGCCATGCCGGTTTCCGTGTCGGACCCGGCGGCAAGCGCCGGGGGCGGCGCGATGACGTCCAGCGGCGCTTCGAACGACGTGACCTCGTGCCTCCCGGCGCCGCGGAACGCCGGATCGGCGTCGTGGGACGCCTCCGATGCCTCCGCGGCCTGATCCTGGGTGTGGAGCGTGGGCTCGACACGCGTGTCCGCGCCAGGGTCCGCGGATATCCGGTCGGGGGTGCGAGTGGCTTCGACACTGCGCCGGTACCGGCGCTCCTGCCACCCGTTGTAGGCAATGACGCCGGCGACGAGCAGGACGCCGGCACCGATCAGTCCGATCTGCAGCGAGCTCATCCGCCGTGCGCGCGCGATGACGGCAAGACGCCTGCCGCGCGTGATTTACCGGTGATCGCCATCATGTCGCGAAGTATAGCGCGCGAAGCGCCGGCGCCAGGCAGGCGGATCAGGTCGCGATGGTCGCAGGCGCGGTCTCGGCGAGCTCCAGCGCTTCGCTGATGTCGACCGCGACCACGCGCGAAACGCCGGGCTCGGGCATCGTGATGCCGACGAGCTGGTTCGCCATTTCCATCGTGATCTTGTTGTGCGAGATGAACAGGAACTGGGTCTCGCCCGACATGCTCTTCACCATCTCGCAGAAGCGGTGCGTATTCGAATCGTTGAGCGGCGCGTCGACCTCGTCGAGCAGGCAGAACGGCGCGGGATTGATCTGGAACAGGGCGAAGATCAGCGCGGTCGCCGTCAGCGCCTTCTCGCCCCCCGACAGCAGGTGGATCGACGCATTGCGCTTGCCCGGGGGCTGGGCGATCACCTGGACGCCGGAATCGAGGATCTCCTCCCCCGACAGCAGCAGCTTGGCCTGGCCGCCGCCGAACAGCGCAGGAAAGAGCTTCGAGAAGTTGGAATTGACGACGTCGAAGGTCTGCTGCAGGAGCTCACGCGACTCGCGGTCGATCTGGCGGATTGCCGATTCGAGGGTTTCCAGCGCCTCGGTGAGATCGGCCGATTGGCGATCGAGGTAACCCTTGCGCTCGGTGGCCTGCGCGAGCTCGTCCAGTGCGGCGAGATTGACCGGCCCGAGCGCAGCAATCTCCGTTGCCAGGCGCTCGATTTCCGCAGGCAGCGTGCGGGCGCTGCCCCAGGCCTTGAGCGCATCGGGCAATGCGGCGACGTCGGCGTGAGCCTCGGCGAGCTGCTCGTTGTACTGCTGCTCGGACAGTGCCGCGGCCTGCTCCTTCAGTTGCATCTCCTGGATCTTCGCGCGCGCCGGCTCGAGCTTCTGTTCCGCCGTGAGCCGCGCTTCGTCGGCTGCCCGGAGATCCGCCGTCAGCGCCTCCTGGCGGTCACGCGCCGCCCCCAGCGCCTGCTCCGCAGCAGCCCGTTCGCCCAGCTGGCGCTGCAACGCCTCTTCGACCGGCGACCAGTCGATCGACTGCCGCTCGCTCGACAGTTGCGCGAGCAGGCCCTGCTGTTGCGCCACCTGCGCCGCGAGCGAATCGCGCCGGCGCGAGATCTCGGCCAGCCGGTCGCGGCAGCTGCGCTCGGCGAATCCCGCTTCCTGCGCCGCACGCTCGGCCGCGCGCAGGCGTTCGCGTGCGCGGGCCAGCGCGACGTCGGCCTCGTTGCGCGCGTGACGCGCGGCTTCACGCCGCGCCGTCTCGTCGTGGAAACGCGATTGCATGTCGGCGATCTCGGCAGCGATCGCGGCATGCTGTTCGGAGGCCTGCGCGTGCTGGGCGGCGAGATCGTCGGCTTCCTGCCCGATCTGCACGCGCCGCCGCGCCGCCGCCTCGGCTTCCTGGCGCAACTGCACGGCTTCGAGCTCGAGGTCGTGGCAGCGGCGCTGCTGCGACGCGAGCGCGATGCTTTCCTGGTGATAGGCGCCCTGCCGGTCCTCGAGCTCGGACTCGACCGCATCGAGGGCGGCGCGCGCGTCTCCCGCGGCAATCCGCGCGGCATCGATGCCCGCGGCGAGCTCGGCCAGCTCGCGCTGCCGGGCGAGCACGCCGTGCAGCTCGCTGTCGGGGGCGAAGAAAGCGATCCCCTGGGCGTTGACCCAGTGGCCCTGCGGCGTGACGAAAGCCTCCCCCGGCAGGAGGTTGCCGCGATCGGCGAGTGCAGCGGCGAGGTCGGCGCGACAGCGGATGCCGTGCAGGCTGTCGGCGAGAAAGCGCACGACCGTCGACTCCTGCGCGCGCACCTTGGCGAACAGGGCGTCGCCGGAAGCCGCGGGAGGCTGCCCGGGATCCGCTTCGGCGTAGACGGCGAG
>DATIQL010000199.1:0-4430 GCA_035470905.1 Casimicrobiaceae bacterium | reverse complement strand
GTCCGGCATTCGGCGAGCAATTGAGGACCCGCGGCGCGATGGATCGCGCCGTCGACGCCGCCCCCGCCGAGAAGGCTGCTGTTGGCGGCGTTCACGATCGCATCGACGGCGAGCGTCGTGATGTCGACGTTGCGCGCTTCGATGACGGTGTCGGCAATCGTGGGCATCGGCGTGGTGCGGGCGCATCGGCGTCGTCCATGACCGGGAGGTCCGCGGCCCGCAGCCCGCAGGACGATCGCTGCACGCTACCCCCCGCTGCACGCTACCCCCATTTACGCGCGCGATGCAAGCGAGGGTGTCGCCGCCTGCGGGATGGAGGCGACGTGCGGGTGTAGAGTGAGACGATGGCAACCCCGATCCAGAGCGACGATCCATCCAGGGCGGCGCGCGCGCCGCGGGCCGAGGCGTCGAGGCCGATGCCCGACCGCCGGCTGGACCTGCGCGACATCGTGAAGCTGCTCGTGGCCGACGGCATCGTGCTTCCGGCCGATGCCGAGCGCATCGCGCAGTCGCGCACGCAGCGTTTCGAGCACCCCCTCGAACTGATTGCCGACCAGAAACTCAAGTCGGCGGCACCGCCGGGCAAGACGCTGAACCTCGAGTCGCTGGTCGAGTGGCTCGCCGGCAAGCTGGGTGTGCCCTACATGCACGTCGATCCGCTGAAGATCGACCTCGGGGCGGTCACGGCGACGATGTCCAACGCCTATGCCGAGCGTTACCGGATCCTCCCTGTCGCAGTCGATCGCACGACACTGACCGTGGCGACGGCCGAGCCCTTCGTCCGCGCATGGGCCGACGAGCTCGAGCGAATCCTGAAGCTCGAGGTCAGACTGGTGTTCGCCAATCCAGTCGACGTCCGGCGCTACGTCGGCGAGTTCTACAACCTCGCGCGGTCGATGAAGAAGGCGCAGGAGAGCTCCAAGGGCGCCTTCGCGCTGGCAGGGAATTTCGAGCAGCTGGTCGAGCTGGGCCGGCATGGCCACCTGGACGCCAACGACCAGCATGTCGTGCACATCGTCGACTGGCTGTGGCAGTACGCCTTCGACCAGCGCGCCTCCGACATCCACATCGAGCCGCGGCGCGACGTCGGCCTCGTGCGTTTCCGCATCGACGGCGTGCTGCACCAGGTGTACGCGATTCCCACGCTGGTGCTGAACGCCGTCACCTCGCGCATCAAGCTGCTGGCGCGGATGGAGATCGTCGAGCGCCGGCGCCCGCAGGACGGACGGATCAAGACCGTGGCCCCCGACGGGGGAGAGGTCGAGCTGCGCATATCGACGATGCCGACGGCATTCGGCGAAAAGATCGTCATGCGCATCTTCAGCCCTGAAGTGCTGGTGCGCGACTTCACCGACCTCGGCTTCACCCAGGAAGATCGCACGCGCTGGGAGCAGATGACCGGCGAGCCGCACGGCATCATCCTGGTCACCGGGCCGACGGGCTCGGGCAAGACGACGACGCTCTACTCGACGCTCAAGGGTCTGGCGACGCCCGAGGTGAACGTCTGCACGATCGAGGACCCGATCGAGATGATCGAGCCCGCGTTCAACCAGATGCAGGTGCAATCCGCGCTGGGGGTCGATTTCGCGTCCGGCGTGCGCACGCTGCTGCGCCAGGATCCGGACATCATCATGGTCGGGGAGATCCGGGACCGCGACACCGGCGACATGGCCGTGCAGGCAGCGCTCACCGGCCACCTGGTGCTGTCGACCCTGCATACCAACGATGCGCCGTCGGCCGTGACGCGCATGCTCGATCTCGGCATCCCGGCGTACCTGATCAACTCGACGCTGCTCGGCGTGATGGCGCAGCGACTGGTGCGCACGCTGTGTCCACATTGCAAGCAGCCCGCCGACGCCCCCGACGATCAGACCTGGGCGATGATGACCGCACCCTGGCGCGGCGAGAAGCCGGCGTCAGCGATGGCCGCGAACGGCTGCCTGGAGTGCCGGATGACCGGCTATCTCGGTCGCATCGGGCTCTATGAAATCATGCTGATGACCCCGGCGCTGCGCAAGCTGATCACCCAGGACGCCGACGACCGGGTGATCCGCGAGCAGGCATTCCGCGACGGCATGAAGCCACTGCGCGTCTCGGGCGCGATGAAGGTGGCGGCGGGGCTGACGACCGCCGACGAGGTGATCAAGGTCGCGCCCCTCGCTTGACGCGCAAACCTTGCCCCTGATCCGGCGCGGCGGTGCCGCAGCGCCGGCGCCGGGGGACTTCTATCTCTTCTTGGGCAGAAGGCCCTTGTCGCGCAGCACGTCGCGCGCGATCACTCGCCGCTGGGTGTCGGACATCTTCGGGAATGTCTTGCGCAGCTTCGCATCGGTGTCCTCGAACGCCCGGAAGGCCTGGACATCCTTCTCGGACAGGCGGCTGTCCTGGGGCAGGCCCAGCGACTTGCGCACGCGCCTGGACTGGGCATTGCCCACCAGCCTGGCCAGCAGCAGCACCAGCAGCAGCACCACGACAATGAACGCGATTGGAATCCAGCTGGCACCGAACATGGCAAGATCCTCGAGCTCTCGATAGCGGTCGTGCAGGCGCGCGCGGCCGGGCCGGCGCGGCGGTATTGTAAGACATGACCCCGGAACTGTCCCGGTCCTGCGGGACGAGGCCTGGCCGGTGGTCGAATGCCGTCAGCGGCCCGCGAGTTCCCGGACGAGCATCGCCCGCGCCGCGAAGCCGCCCACGAACGCGAGCGTACGGTGCCCACGTCACGCCGTGGGCGCCGTGACGCGTACGAGTTCGGTCCCGAGCTCGATGACCGCAGATCGCACCGGTCCACCGACCGCGGCTCGAGCACCGACCCGGCGGCCCGATGTCAGCGCAACTCCTATGTCACACGGCGCGGTGACCTACACGACGTTCATCCACCTCGCGATACGCCGTCGCGCGGAATCGGCGCAAGGTGTGACCGACATCGTTCGTTCGGGGGCGAACTCGGGACGAGGAGAAGACCATGAAACGAGCTTTGCTGGTGTCCCTGTTGGCGGCCTTGCTGGGCGGTTGCGTCATCGTGCCGTGGGGGTACGGCCATCATGGTGACGAACATTATCGTGATGACGGCCACCACGGGTGGCACGACGGTGGCCGCTGGAACGGTTACCACGACAGGTGGCCCGGAGGCTGAGCCCGCGGTCATGGCCCCATCGCGTCCGGACGCCGGGTAACGCGGCGTGACGCCGCTCGCCGCGTCACCGGTGCCGGCGGCATCTCGGAGGAAATCGTGACGAAGCTCATCGTGATCGCCTTTGCATTGCTGTCGACGGTCGCCGCGGTCCCGGCGAGCACCGCTGCGGGTCCGGCCCAAACCAAGGCGGCCTTCGGCACCGACATATCGGATCTCTGGTGGAACCCTTCCGAAAGCGGATGGGGCATGCAGCTCGTCCAGGAGGGGGACTTCGTATTTGCAACCGTGTATGTCTACGGTCCGAACGGAAGCCCGACCTGGATCACCGGCGAGCTCGTTGCCACCGGAGGTGGCGTGTTCAGCGGGCCCCTGTACGTGACAGGCGGCCCCTGGTTCGGCGGGCCATTCGATCCAACTGCCGTCGGTGTTCGTCAGGCGGGCACGATGACCTTTACCCTGCAGACTGCAGGAACCGGCGCCCTGACGTATTCGGTCGACGGCGTGCAGGTGACCAAGGAGGTGCAGCGAGAGACCTTGGTCCTGGACAACTACTCGGGCACCTACTTCAGCAGCGCCGAGTATCAATCCTCCGGATGCTCCGACCCGACGCAGGACGGAGTGATGGTCGCTGCGGTTTCCATGAACGTCACCCAGGCCAGCACGAACATGTCCATGGTCTGGGCGTTCGACAACGGCAACGTCTGCACGTATTCCGGAGCCTATGGACAGGCCGGGCATCTGGGGACCTTCGCAGGGAGCTTCAGCTGCAACAGCGGCGACGCGGGCCAGATGGTGCTGTATGAAATGACCTATCGGCCGGGCGCGATTTCCGGGAGATTCACCGGCAGTGGAAGCAATACCGGCTGCCACTATGCGGGCTACTTTTCCGGGATCGACCCGAATCTTCCTGCGCAATAGCGGCAAGCATCGCGTGCCGCCGACGCGCCGGGTCAGCGTGCGGGGCCGGAGGGAACCGCAGGGGATCGCGCGGGGAAACCGGCAGATGAATCGGACTTTGCCGGATGTTGCTGGAAGTGGGCTTGGCGGTGGGGTGACATTCACATTGCGGGGCGTAGTGGTCGTTTCCCACTAGAGTTGCCCCCAAAGTTGCCCCCAGACCGATGCTGCTAGGGGCCTTCTACGGGGTCCTTGCGGCGGTTTGAATCCGGGGGTGATTTGAGCCTCGCCGCCGTCGTCCCGCCTGGAATCAGCAATCCGGAGACAGGTAGTCCGGCCCGGTCCGGGCAACCTCTATCAATAGGTCGGCCGCGTTCCGCAGCCTGTCAAGGTGCCC
>DATIQL010000198.1:0-4573 GCA_035470905.1 Casimicrobiaceae bacterium | reverse complement strand
AATGCCGCGGAATTCTCCACCACGGAAACCCCCGACTGCACCCGATGACGCAAGGCGGAACGCAGCAGGTCCGGGTCACCGAACTCGGCACCTAACAACGTGCTCCCGATCACGGCCATGGCGAGGCGACACTCGCTCAGTGACGAGTTCGACGCGGCTCGCTCCAACGGTGCGAAGAACATCGTCGCGCTGTCGCAGATCCTGCTGCGCGAGCATGCGGGCGAGGTCCCGTGCGACCGCGATGCGCTGGAGAAGCTTCCCGGCGTCGGGCGCAAGACCGCCAACGTCGTCCTCAATGTCGCATTCGGGGAGCCGACGATCGCCGTCGACACCCACATCTTCCGCGTCGCCAACAGGACGCGGCTCGCACCCGGAAAGGATCCGCTGGCTGTCGAGCAGGCACTGCTCAAGGTGACGCCCGATGAGTTCAGGCTGCATGCCCATCACTGGTTGATCCTGCACGGACGCTACACCTGCATCGCGCGCTCGCCGAAATGCCCGCAGTGCATGATCGAGGATCTCTGCGAGTACCCGGACAAGACGCGGATCGCGAAGGCGGCCCGGCCGCCTGCGGTGCGCGCGCGCAAGTCCGCCCCTCGGGCGGCTGCGGCGCACTTCGATGCGCCGGTCCGCCGCAGCGCCAAACGCAAGGCGCGGTGAACCGATGTTCGCACCCACCCGCTACGAAGCGCGGCAGTTCCTGATCGATTCCTGGCGCCGTCATCGCGCGGGCGAGCCGCTGTCGGGACTGGCGCAGACGGCAGCAAAGCTGATCGCCATGCATCCCGAGTACCACGCGATGATCGAGACGCCTGACCGCCACCTCGGACGCGACTTCCTCCCCGAGCAGGGCGACGTCAACCCGTTCCTGCACCTGTCGCTGCACCTCGCCGTCGCCGAGCAGCTCGCCATCGACCAGCCGCCCGGCATACGCATGCATTACGAAAGGCTTGCGGCCGCCCGCGGCGACGCCCATGCGGCCGCCCACGCGGTTCTGGAGTGCCTGGCGGAGGTGATCTGGCAGGCGCAGCGCAGCGGCAGCGCCCCCGATGGAGCGCTGTATCTCGACTGCCTTGCGCGTGCGCGCTGAACGACCTAGCGCTTGGTGTAGACGACCGGCGGCTGTGCCGCGAAATAGGCGGCGAGGTTGTCGATGTCCTGATCGGAGAGCGTCGCCGCGAAACCGTTCATGATCGGATTCTTGCGGGCGCCCGACTTGTAGTCGCGCAACGCCTTGGCGAGATAGTCGGAATGCTGCCCGCCCAGACGCGGATAGTCGGCAGACTGGCTGTTCCCGTCGAGGCCGTGACAGGCCTGGCAGACTTCCTTGACCTTCGCCTGCGCCGCGGCCATGTCGGCCGCGAGGACCGGGGTGCAGGCGAGAGCCGAGACCGCGGCGAGCAGGATGGAAATGCGCGTCGTGTTCATCATTTGGCCGCCGCCTTGGTGGAACCCTGGGAGTAGTAGGCCGCGAGGTCGGCGATGTCCTGGTCGGACAGCGTCGCGGCGATCGCGCGCATCGATGGGAACGCGCGTTCCCCATCCTTGTACTCGTGCAGCGCCTTTTCCAGATACGCGGCATGCTGACCGCCGAGCCGGGGAACGCTGTAGACCTCGGGATATGCGGCGCGCCAGCCGTCGATGCCATGGCAGCCTTCGCACATCCGCGTCTTCTCCCGCCCCTTGGCGGCGTCGCCGGTCGGTGTGGCGCCCTGGGCAGCGCATGTTGTTGCGACCGCCATCAGGAGGGCGGCAATTGCGGTGTGTCGAATCATCGATGTCGGGGATCAGTGGACGGGAGCGCGCAGCACGCGCGCAAAACCCCGCGATTCTAGTGGGCAGAGCGCACGCCGGTCAAACCGCGGCGCCCTGCAGATGGGTCAGCGCTGCAGATGATGGAGCTTGTCGGGCACGTCCTTCCACTGGTCCGCATCCTCCGGCGCCGGCTTGCGCTCGATGATCGGCTTCCAGAGCTTGGCGAGCTCCGCGTTGAGCGCCTTGAACTGCTGCTGCTTGTCGGGCACGTCGTCCTCGGCGTAGATCGCCTCGACCGGGCATTCGGCGACGCACAACGTGCAGTCGATGCACTCGTCGGGATCGATGACGAGGAAGTTCGGGCCCTCCCGGAAGCAATCGACCGGGCATACATCGACGCAGTCGGTGTACTTGCAACGGATGCAGCTTTCAGTGACGACGTAGGTCATGGCGGTGAACGGCGAATGGGCGCGAATGAGCGGAGCGATTGGCCTGCGGAAGCTTGAATTTTAGCAGAATGCACCCATTTCCCTGCCGAAGCGCCTTCAGGCGACGTTGCGGTAAACTGCGGTTCCGGCCCTGCGCATGCATTTCCAGCGCAAGGACGCGGACGATACCCTGAGCAGGAAAGGACTCCAATGAGCGACACAATCAAGCACGTCACCGACACGACGTTCGAACGCGACGTGCTCCAGTCCACGAACCCCGTCCTGGTGGATTTCTGGGCGGAATGGTGCGGCCCGTGCAAGATGTTCGCGCCGGTTCTCGACGAAGTGGCCAGGGCCTACGAGGGCAAGCTCACCGTCGCCAAGCTGGATATCGATGCGAACCCCTCGACCCCGGGGAAGTTCGGCATCCGCGGGATTCCCACGGTCATCCTCTACAAGGGCGGCCAGGTGCATGCGCAAAAGGTCGGGGCACTGACGAAATCGCAACTGACCGCGTTCCTCGACAGCAATCTCTGAGCCCCGTTTCTTGACAGCCCTCCCGGGGGCCGTTACCCTCTTCTGGTGATTGGCGGGCGCTACGAGCGCCCGGCCACGCCGAGCGCAAGTACGCGCCGGCGCATATCCAGGCTGCCGCCCTCCCGCGGCGCCCCCAAGGTTTCCCCACTCTTCCATCCGGTCCGACTGACCGTCCAACGCGGTTTCCGCGCGCCATGCACCTTTCTGAACTCAAAGCCAAGCACGTATCCGAGATCCTCGAAATCGCCAACTCGATGGAAATCGAGGGTGCGAACCGCATGCGCAAGCATGACCTCATCTTCGCCCTGCTCAAGAGCCAGGCGAAGAAAGGCGAGAGCATTTTCGGCGAAGGGGTCCTCGAGGTCCTGCCCGACGGCTTCGGTTTCCTGCGCTCGCCCGACACGAGCTACCTCGCCGGAACCGACGACATCTACATCTCGCCGTCGCAGATCCGCCGTTTCAACCTGCACACCGGCGACACGATCGAAGGCGAGATCCGGACGCCCAAGGACGGCGAGCGCTATTTCGCGCTGGTCAAGGTCGACAAGGTCAACGGCGAGCCGCCGGAGAACGCGAAGTCCAAGATTCTCTTCGAGAACCTGACGCCGCTGTTCCCCGACGAGCCGATGGTGCTCGAGCGCGACATCAAGGCCGAGGAGAACACCACCGGGCGGATCATCGACATCGTCGCCCCGATCGGCAAGGGACAGCGCGGCCTGCTCGTGGCCTCGCCCAAGTCCGGCAAGACGGTGATGCTGCAGCACATCGCCCACGCGATCACCGCGAACCATCCGGACGTGATCCTGATCGTGCTGCTGATCGACGAGCGTCCGGAGGAAGTGACCGAGATGCAGCGCACGGTGCGCGGCGAGGTCGTGGCCTCGACCTTCGACGAGCCGGCGACGCGGCACGTGCAGGTCGCCGAGATGGTGATCGAAAAGGCGAAGCGCCTGGTCGAGCACAAGAAGGACGTCGTGATCCTCCTCGACTCGATCACGCGCCTTGCGCGCGCCTACAACACCGTGGTTCCCGCGTCGGGCAAGGTGCTGACCGGCGGCGTCGACGCCAACGCCCTGCAGCGGCCGAAGCGCTTCTTCGGTGCCGCGCGCAACATCGAGGAAGGCGGGTCGCTGACGATCATCGCCACCGCGCTGATCGACACCGGCTCGCGGATGGACGACGTGATCTACGAGGAGTTCAAGGGCACGGGCAACATGGAAATCCACCTTGATCGGCGGATGGCGGAAAAGCGCATCTATCCGGCGATCAACGTGAACCGCTCGGGCACCCGGCGCGAGGAGCTGCTGCTGAAGCCGGACATCCTGCAGAAGATCTGGATTCTGCGCAAACTGCTCTATCCGATGGACGAGCTCGAGGCAATGGAATTCCTGCTCGACAAGGTCAAGGCGACGAAGAGCAACGCGGACTTCTTCGACTCGATGAGGCGTGGCTGACGCCCGGGTTCCGGCACTCCGCCCGCACGGCGCGGCATCGCCTGCGTACGGATTCATCGATTGCCGGAATATCCGCAGCGACACCGAGTGCACGGTCGCGATCCCGGCGGACAGCATCGACGAGCTCGTGGATGCGGCAACGCGACACGCAGTCCTGGTGCACGAGCACCAGGATTCTCCCGAGCTGCGCGAGCGGATCCGTGCGAGCCTACGCAGGGGAAGCCGGCCCCGTAAGCAGCTTCGGACGCCGCCGGCGCCGCGCAGGGTCGACGGCGCCCCGAACCCGCGCAGTCGCGTGGCGGCCCGCAGGGCCGCCACGGGCCGGCATCGACCGTCCGCCGGTGCCCGGCCACAATCCTTTCTGCATCAATCAGTTAAGCTACACTCCCTGTTGTCGCT
>DATIQL010000197.1:0-41975 GCA_035470905.1 Casimicrobiaceae bacterium | reverse complement strand
GGACCCCTACGCGCAGTCGTTCGAGTTGCGTCCGGGGACCGCATCGCGCGTCGCGCAGAGGAGCTCCTACGTCTGGGGTGACGACGTGTGGCGCAGTGCGCGGCTCCGTCGGGACTGGCTGCATGCGCCGCTGAACGCCTACGAAGTCCACGCCGGGTCGTGGAGACGTCACCCTGACGGACGACCGCTCGGGTACCGCGAGCTCGCCGAGACGCTGGTGCCGTACGTGCGCGATCTCGGTTGCACGCACATCGAGTTCCTGCCGCTGACCGAGCACCCCCTCGACGAGTCGTGGGGCTACCAGACCACCGGCTATTTCGCTCCGACGAGTCGCTAAGGGGCACCCGACGACTTGCGCTACCTGATCGACTGCTGCCACCGGGCGGAGCTCGGCGTCATCCTGGACTGGGTGCCCGGTCACTTTCCCGAGGATGCGGCCGGGCTCGCCCGCTTCGACGGCACGGCACTCTACGAACACGAGGACCCTCGGCGCGGGTTCCATGCCGAATGGGGAACGCGCGTCTTCAACTACGGGCGGCACGAAGTGCAGACGTTCCTCCTCGCCAGCGCCCATTACTGGTTGAGCGAATTCCACTTCGATGGCCTTCGCGTCGATGCGGTCGCGTCGATGCTCTACCTCGACTACGCCCGCAAGGACGGCGAATGGCTGCCCAATGTCCGCGGTGGGCGCGAGAACCTCGAGGCGATGGAGTTCCTGCGCGAGCTCAACGTCGTCGTGCACCGCGAGTTTCCCGGCTGCATCACGATTGCCGAGGAGTCGACCGCATGGCCGATGGTTTCGCGTCCGGTGCATCTGGGCGGACTCGGCTTTTCGATGAAATGGAATCTCGGCTGGATGCACGACACGCGTCGCTACCTGTCCCGTGATCCGGTCTACCGCCGGTTCCACCACGACGAGCTGACGTTTCCGCGCGTCTACGCGTTTTCGGAGAATTTCGTCCTGCCGCTCTCGCACGACGAAGTCGTCCACGGCAAGGGATCGCTGCTCGCGCGCATGCCCGGTGACCCGTGGCGGCGCTTCGCCAACCTGCGGCTGCTCGCCGCGCTGCAGATCGCCTGGCCAGGCAAGAAGCTCAACTTCATGGGCAACGAGCTTGCGCAGCAGCGCGAATGGAACGCGGCCTCGGAACTCGACTGGGCGACGGCGACGCGCGACCCACGCCATGCCGGCGTGGGCCGGCTCGTCCGGGACCTGAACCGGCTCTATCGGGACCTGCCCGCGTTGCACGACCTCGATTTCGACGAGCATGGATTCGACTGGATCGACTGTCACGATGCCGAGCAATCGGTGCTGGTCTTTCTCCGGCGCGCGCGGGACGGCGCGGTGCTGGCTGCGGCGTTCAATTTCACGCCCGTCGTACGCCCTCGCTACCGCATCGGGGTTCCCCTTAGCGGAGCCTGGCGTGAAGTGTGCAACACCGACTCGCGCCACTATGGCGGCGGGGATGTCGGGAACGGCAGCGCGGTGCCGTCGTCGAACATCCCGGCGATGGGTTTTGCGCAGTCGCTCGAGCTGACGCTCCCGCCGCTGGCGGCGCTGTTCCTGCAGCCGCAGGTGCCGTGACGTCCTCGACCCGGCCTCGCTCCCCGCTGGCGATGGGGTCAGCGTCGGTCCGGCGGGTCGGCGACTCCTCGCCACGATTTCACTTGCTTCGCGCTTCGGTCAGGGCCTTGTTCGCCTGCTCCGGTGTGGCGAACGGGCCGGCGAACACCGCGCTCGCGTCGAACGGGATCGTGGTGCTGCCAGAAGGCCAGGTGACCACGTAGAAGCCGCTTGCAGGCGGCGTCGCCGAATCCGAAATCGTCGCGCGTTCGTAGCATTCGGCGTCGAATACGTGGCCGTCGACCACCCGGACGACCTCCAGTTGCCCGATCATTGTCGATCCTCCCTCGCGGTTCCAGCTCCTCGCCTCGTATCGCGACTGCGCCGCGAGATGCGCGCTGATCCGGGAATTGTCGTGTACGTGTGGCGACAGGTCTTGATCCTGGTCAATCCGACGATATCGAGCGTCGCTCGGGCAGGGGCTAGAATCGACCGGCGACCCACTCGTGACGACGGCGATGCAGGCGATCGAAGCTGACGCAGGTGATGCGGCCAGGATGGTCGCGTACTTCTCGATGGAAATCGGGCTCGAGGATTCGATCCCGACCTACGCGGGAGGATTGGGGGTGCTGGCCGGCGATACGGTTCGCTCGGCGGCCGACATGGGCGTCGCGCTGGTCGCCGTCTCGCTGGTTCACCGCAACGGTCATTTCCGGCAACGGCTCGACGCGGCCGGCAATCAGACCGAGGAGACCGTCGCGTGGCCGGTCGCCGAGCGGCTGGTCGAGATGCCGGCGCGGGTGAGCGTCGAGATCGAGCATCGGAACGTCGTGCTGCGCGCCTGGCGCTACGATGTCCGGGGTGTCGGCGGACACGTCGTTCCCGTGTACCTGCTCGACGCCGACGTTCCGGGAAACGACCCGTCGGACCGGACCCTCACCGACGAACTCTACGGCGGCGACGAGCGTGTCCGGCTCTGCCAGGAAGTCATCCTCGGCATCGGCGGCGTGCGAATGCTTCGCGCCCTGGGCTATCAGCGGCTGCACCGCTTTCACATGAACGAAGGCCATGCGAGTCTGCTCACGGTGGAGCTCGTCTACGAGGCGTCCCGCGCCGGCAATCGCGACGAAATCACCCGGGATCTCGTCCAGTCGATCAAGCCGATGTGCGTCTTCACGACGCATACCCCGGTGGCGGCAGGGCACGACCGGTTTCCGCTGTCGCTGGTCGGGCGAGTCATCACCGGGTACAACCACCACTTCGACGCGATCGCGCAGGAAACCTGCATCGAGGGGTGCCTCAACATGACCTACCTCGCGCTCGACAACAGCCGCTACATCAACGGGGTCGCGAAGAAGCACGGCGAACTCGCCCGGCACATGTTCGGCGAGCGCAAGATCGATTCGATCACCAACGGCGTGCACGCGGCGACGTGGGCGTCGCCGCCGATCAGCGCGCTGCTCGACCGCCACATTCCGGGATGGCACGAGGACAACGCGAGCCTGCGCTATGCGCTCGGCATCCCGGGCACCGAGCTGTGGGAGGCGCACGACGAGGCGAAGCGCGCGCTGATCGGGCATGCCAATCAGGTGGCGCGCGCCGGACTGGACGCCGAGGTCTTCACCATCGGGTTCGCGCGGCGCGCCACGGCGTGGAAGCGTGCCGACCTGCTGTTCTTCGATCCGGCGCGACTGCGGGCGATTGCCGCCGGGGCGGGCCGCTTCCAGCTCGTGTTCGCCGGCAAGGCGCATCCGCAGGACGAGTCCGGCAAGGCGCTGATCCGGCGCGTGTTCGCGATGAAGGACGCGCTCGGCCCGGCGGTCAAGCTGGTCTACCTCGAGGACTACGGGATGCGGCTTGCGCGCCTGATGACGGCAGGAGCGGACCTGTGGCTCAACACACCTCAGGTGCCGCTCGAGGCATCGGGCACCAGCGGGATGAAGGCCGCGCTCAACGGCGTGCCTTCGCTGTCGGTCCTCGACGGCTGGTGGGTCGAGGGTTGCATCGAAGGCGTCACCGGGTGGGCGATCGGCAGCAACGTGGCAATGGAAACCGACGACGACCGGGCGGCCGACGCGCAGTCGCTGTACGACAAGCTCGAGGGCGTGGTCCTGCCTCTCTTCTACGGGCGGCGTGAGGGCTACATCGACGTCATGCGCCATGCGATCGCGCTCAACGGCTCGTTCTTCAACACCGAGCGGATGCTCGACCAGTACGTGCGCAAGGCGTACTTCGAATGACGGTTCGCCCCGCGTCGGGGCCATTGATCTCCGTCAAGGGGCTGCGCCGGGCAGCGGGTAAGCTCGGTCCTCCGGTCCGGCCGTCTGCCGACGAGGTCGGCGCGCCCGGGGAGGCACGAGGAATTCCATGATCGATGCCCAGTTGCGCGTGCTGTTCGCGACAGCCGAATGCGCTCCGCTGGTCAAGACGGGCGGATTGGGCGACGTCAGCGCCGCACTGCCGATCGCCCTGCGGAAGCGGGGCGTCGACGTCCGCGTGTTGCTTCCCGGATACCGCCCGGTGCTCGATGCGCTGCGATCGCTTGCGCATGCTCGTGTGCGCCCTTGCACCATGCTCGCGCATGCAGGCCAGAGCCGATTGATCGAGGTGCAATTGCCCAACGGCATTCCGCTGATCGCCATCGACCACCCGTCGCTCTACGATCGACCGGGCAGTCCGTATCAGGACGAGGGCCGCGCGGATTGGCCCGACAATCCCCTGCGCTTCGGTCTGCTCTCCAAGGCGGCCGCGATGCTGGCCGGCGACGCGAGTCCGCTCGGGTGGAAGCCGGACGTCGTGCACTGCAACGACTGGCATGCCGCGATGTGTGCTGCCTACCTGCGATCGCGCGGGTCGGCAGGAAGCCGCCGCCCGAGCATGTTGACCGTGCACAACCTCGCCCACCAGGGACTGTGCGGGTCGGACTGGCTCGGCCGGATCGGGCTGTCGGGCGAGGGATTCACGCCGGACGGATTCGAATTCCACGGCCGGGTATCGTTCCTGAAGGCCGGGCTTCAGTTCGCCGATGCGATCACGACGGTGAGCCCCACGTATGCGCGCGAAATCCAGACCGACGAAGGCGGCGTCGGGCTCGGGGGCGTGCTGCGCGCGCGGCAGGCCGCACTCGCCGGCATCCTGAACGGGATCGACGTCGAGGAATGGGACCCGGCGCGGGATCCGCTGATCGCGCGGCGCTACGATCGCGATTCCCTCGACTCCAAGGGCGCGAACGCGGCGGCGCTGCGGGCGGAGTTCCGGCTCGAGAATCGGCCTGCGGTTCCGCTGTTCGCGGTCGTGAGCCGGCTCGTCGGCCAGAAAGGCATCGACCTGGTCGCGGACATCGCGACTCGCCTGGTCGCGCTTCCAGTGCAGCTGCTGATCCTGGGCGAGGGCGAATCCGACCTCGAGCGGCGGCTCGTGGGGCTCGCGACGTCGCACCCGCGGCAGATCGCCGTGCGCATCGGTTTCGACGCGGCGCTCGCGCACCGGATCGAAGCAGGGGCCGATGCCTTCCTGATGCCTTCGCGCTTCGAGCCCTGCGGCATGAACCAGATGTACAGCCAGCGATACGGCACGCTGCCCATCGTGCGCCGGACCGGCGGGCTCGCCGACACCGTCGTCGACTGCACGCCATCGAGCCTCGCCGAGGGCCGGGCGACGGGGTTCGCATTCGATGAACCGAGCGCGGAAGCGCTCTACGCGGCATGCGAACGGGCGGCCCGGGTGTTCCGCCACGATCCCGCGGCCTGGCGAAAGCTCCAGGTCGCCGCGATGGCGCGCGATTTCAGCTGGGATGCTTCGGCATCCCGTTACCAGCAACTCTACGGAGCGCTGACCCAACGCACGGTAACTGCTGCGGCAGGTGCGCACTGAAGGAGCGAGACCATGAATGTCGATGACGAACTGCAGGCGACGATTGCGCGCCTGGTGCAGCCGGGCAAGGGCATTCTTGCCGCCGACGAGAGCCTGCCCACGATCGGCAAGCGCTTCGAGGCGGTCGGCGTGGAATCGACGCCCGAGAACCGCCAGACGTACCGGACCATGCTGTTCAAGACGCCCGGCATCGAGGCTTTCATCAGCGGGGTGATCCTGTTCGAGGAGACCCTCGCCCAGCGCGATGCGAGCGGGACGCCGTTGCCGGAAGTTCTGGCGCGCGTCGGCGTCGTGCCGGGAATCAAGGTGGATCAGGGCAAGGTCCCCCTCGCGCATGCGCCGGGCGACGAGGTGACGCAGGGCCTGGATGGTCTCGCGGCGCGCCTCAAGACCTATCGGGGAATGGGTGCCCGGTTCGCCAAATGGCGCGAGGTGTACAGGATCGGCCCGCGAAATCCCTCGCCGCTCGGCATCGAGGCCAACGCCGAGGTGTTGGCGAGGTATGCCGCGGTATGCCAGGAGGAGGCGCTGGTGCCCATCGTCGAGCCCGAGGTGCTGATCGACGGCGATCACACGATGGAGCGTTGCGAGGAGGTGATCGATGCGGTGCTGCACGCCGTCTATCACGCGCTGCACCGGCACCGCGTCGTCCTCGAGCACACGCTGCTCAAGCCCAGCATGGTTCTTCCCGGCAAGGAGCGCAAGCCGAAGGCGACGCCCGACGAGGTCGCACTGGCGACGCTGCGGGTGCTGAAGCGCAGCGTTCCGGCGGCGGTGCCCGGCATCAACTTCCTGTCGGGAGGGCAGGGGCCCGAGGAGGCCACGGCCAACCTCAACGCGATTAATGCGCGCGATCCGAGCGCGCCGTGGGCACTGTCGTTCTCCTACGGGCGCGCGCTGCAGGATCATGCGATGAAAGCCTGGGCCGGCAATCCCGGGGACGCGGCGATCGCCCAGCGGGCGTTCTACCGCCGCGCCAGGCTCAACGGCTTCGCGCGACGGGGGACCTACGAAGAGCAGATGGAACGGGAAGATTGACGCGATGGAAGAGCCGGCGCGAACGAATTACGTTCTGGAGGTCCGTCCGCGGATACCGCGGCGGCTGATCCGCTTGCGCGACCTCGCCGACAACCTCTGGTACACCTGGGACCGGCCCACGCGGTACCTGTTCGCGCAGCTCGACAAGCGGCTGTGGGAGGCGGTCGGCCAGAGTCCGAAGGCCCTGCTGAATCGCGTCGACGAGCAGAGGCTGGTCGATGCGGAGGACGATCCGCTCTACATGGAGCGCTTCAGCCGTGTGCTCCTGGCGTACGACGCCTACCACGGCGAATCGCGCCGGCCGGCCGCCGCCGAGCAGCTGGAACAGCGCGACCTCGTCGCCTACTTCTGTGCCGAATTCGGCTTTCACGAGAGCCTGCCGATCTATTCCGGGGGCCTGGGCATCCTCGCCGGCGACCATTGCAAGGCGGCGAGCGACCTGCGGCTGCCGTTCGTCGGCATCGGGCTGTTGTATCGCCAGGGTTATTTCTCCCAGACGATCGACAGCGACGGCAACCAGAATGCCGCGTACAACGACGCCGATTTCGACGACCTGCCGGTCATGCCCGTCATATCGGAAGACGGGGCCGAGCTCCACGTGCGCGTCGATCTCGATTCGCGGCAGGTCGAGGTCAAGGTCTGGCAGGCGCAGGTCGGACACGTGATGCTCTACCTGCTCGACACCGATCTCGATTCGAACACCGACGCGGACCGCCGGATCACGCACCGGCTCTACGGCGGTGACCGCGCGACGCGCATCGAACAGGAGATCGTCCTCGGCGTCGGCGGCGTGCGCGCGCTTGCGGCGATCGGGCTCAAGCCGGCCGTGTGGCACATCAACGAAGGTCACGCTGCTTTCCTCGTCCTCGAGCGGATGCGTCAGAGGATGGCGGCCGGGGCCGACATCGGAAGCGCCCTCGAGCTCGTCGCGGCGAGCACGGTGTTCACCAGCCACACGGCGGTCCCGGCGGGCCACGACCGATTCGAGCCGGCGATGATTTGCCGCTGTTTCGCGGATCTTCTGCGCGACACCGGCGTGACCGAGGCGCAACTGCTGGCGCTCGGGGGCGCCGACACCGGCGCGGAGTTCGACATGACGACGCTCGCCGTGCGGGGGTCGCGCTTCCAGAACGGCGTCAGCCGCATTCATGGCGGGGTGACGGCGCGGATGCTGAAGGACCTGTGGCCGCAGATTCCCAGCGAGGAGAATCCGGTCAGGTCGATCACCAATGGCGTGCACACGCCGACGTTCCTCGCGCCGGAAATGCAGATGCTGTTCGACCGCTACATGGAGTTCGCGGCCGAGCCGCCTTATCTCGGGGCCAGCCTGCGTTCGGGGCTGGAGGCGATACCCGACCACCTGTTCTGGAGCGTGCGACAGCAGCTGAAGGCGCAATTGCTCCACCTCGTCCGGCATCGGGTGCGGATCCAGCACTTTCGCAATCACGGCAGCGCATCGCACCTCGACCGGCTGCTCAAGTGGGTCGATCCCGCGAATCCCGGCATCCTGACGATCGGATTCGGCCGCCGCTTCGCCCAGTACAAGCGCGCCACGCTGCTGTTCGATGACCTCGACCGGCTGGCGGAGATCGTGTCGGACCCGGAGCGCCCGATCGTGTTCCTGTTCGCGGGCAAGGCGCACCCGGCCGATGGTCCGGGGATCGACGCGATGCGCCGCGTGCAGGAGGTCGCCCGGATGCCGAGGTTCGAGGGACGGATACTGCTGATCGAGGGTTACGACCTCCGGCTGTCGCGACGCATGGTCTGCGGCACCGATGTCTGGCTCAACAATCCCGTTTATCCGCTCGAGGCATCGGGTACGTCGGGCATGAAGGCGGGGATCAATGGCGTGATCAACCTGTCGGTGCTCGATGGCTGGTGGGGGGAAGGCCACGACGGCGACAACGGCTGGGCGATCAAGCCCGCGTCGACACACCTCGATCCGCAGCAGCGCGATCACGAGGAGGCGCGAACGCTCTACGAGATCCTGCAGGACCAGGTGATCCCCCTCTACCACGCGCGCGGCGCGATGGGTCACTCGCCCGGATGGATCGCCATGGCCAAGCGGTCGATCGCGAGCGTTCTGCCGCGCTTCAATGCGGGGCGCATGATCGGCGAATACGTTTCGGACTGCTATCTCCCGGCGGCGCAGCTCGGACGCCGCTATGCTGCGGACGGAGCTGCGCTGGCGGGGTTGGTCGCCGCGTGGAAGGCGCGCGTTCGGGATGCATGGCCGGGTGTGGCGATACGGCGGCTCGACACGCCGGCGCGGCGCATCCGGTACGGGGAGAGCATCCCGCTCCGGATCGGCATCAACCTCAATGGCCTGGGGCCCGACGATATCGCGGTCGAGGCGGTGATGACGCGCCGGATCGGGGCAGACGGCGACGACGATCGCTGTGTCTATCCGCTCGCCCCCGCCGGTCCGACCGGCGACGGCGGCGAACAGGCGTATACGTTCGATCTGTCGCCCGAGCTGTGCGGGCGGCTCGACTACGCGATCCGCGCCTACCCATGGCATGACGCGCTTGCGCACCGGTTCGAGATGGGGCTGATGGTCTGGGCGTGATCCTGGCGGGCGACATCGGGGGCACGACGACGCGGCTCGCCTGGTTCGAGGCAAGTGGCGGACCGCTGCGGCGAACGTTCGTCGGCGACTATCCCAGTCGCGACTACGCCGGACTGGAAGCCATCGTGCGTGAATTCGTCGACACGCATCGCCACGCCCTCGACCACGCCGCCTTTGGCATTGCCGGCCCCGTTCGCGCCGGACGGGTGGTGACGACGAACCTGCCGTGGACTGTCGAGGTCGACGGGCTCGCCGCGGCGCTCCGCGTCGGCGCGGTGTCGCTGCTCAACGATGTCGAAGCCAATGCCTACGGCATCGCAGTCCTGCACCCCGGCGACTTCGCGGTGCTCAACGCCGGTGACGCGAACCCCTGCGGCAACATGGCGGTGATCGCGGCCGGAACCGGGCTCGGCGAGGCGGGTGCCGTCTGGGACGGACAGCGCCTGCTGCCGTTCGCCTGCGAAGGCGGGCATGCCGACTTCGCGCCGCGTGATCCGGTGGAAATGGAGCTGCTCGAACATCTGCGCCAGCGCTTCGGGCATGTGAGCTGGGAGCGCGTCGTCTCGGGCCCCGGCTTGTGCAACATCTACGGGTTTCTGCGCGACTCGGGGCGGGGCACCGAGCAGTCGTGGGTCCGCGAGCGCATGCAGGAAGGCGATGCGGCGGCGGCGATTGCGCGCGCCGCGAGCGCCGGCCAGTGCGAGCTGTGCAGCCAGGCGCTCGATCGCCTGGTGTCCCTCTACGCGGCGGAGGCGGGCAACCTCGCACTCAAGCTAATGGCGACGGGTGGGGTCCACCTCGGCGGCGGCATCGCCCCGAAGATCCTCGATGCGCTGAGAGGCCCCGCGTTCATGCGTTCGTTCGCGGCCAAGGGGCGGATGCGGGATTTGCTCGAAGCGATGCCGGTGCGCGTCATTCTCAACGACGACGCGGCGCTCCTGGGGGCGGCCCGCTATGCAGCGCTGAAGGCGGGGTTGGCCGACCCCGCCGCCGTCGCTGCTGCGGCGCCGGACGGACGCGAAGACGCCTAGCGTCGGCGCGCCGGCCGGCGGTCACTGCTGCTTGCTGCCCTTGATGTTCCCGGCGACGCCGCCGACGACGGCACCGACCGCGGCACCGGTCCAGCCGCTGCCGCCGGAAATGGCCGCGATGCCGGCCCCGGCTGCAGCGCCGATCGCGGCACCGCTCACTGTTCCCTGCTGCTGCGGTGTCATGGTCGTGCACCCGACCATGGACGTCGCTGCCACCAGCGCGACAATCGCTCCGACTCGTTTCATGTGAGGTCTCCCGCTAGCTGGATTTCTGAAGCCCTGGCACGACCATCTCGAACCAGAGGGTTTCGATGACGGGCCGCTGCAACTGATCCGGGTGCGCGGCATACCAGCGGTTGAGGGTCTCGCGCACGCTGTCGAGGGTCTGGCCTTTCAGCCCCCTCACCAGACGCGGCACGATGCTCTGGGCGTCGGGCGGCGGACTCGTCCCCGAATACGCCGTTTCGATCTGCGCGACATTGGCGATGCCGACGAGGTAGGCCTTCTTCATCTCTTCCGACGACTTGGTCCATTGGTCGCCGTTGATCAGGGGAACCTCGTCTGCACGGGCCATGCCGGCCGCCGCGACCAGCAATATCGTGCACGCCAGGAAGATCAGGCTGCGCAATTGCAGTTTCATCGTCATCGCGTTCTCCTCGGGAGTTCGAGCTTCGGCGCCAGCGCGGGACGCGGCCGCCACGTTGCCATCGAACATCCGCAGCAGTCTGGACTGCCTTGCCGGCGACGCGTTGACCGAAATCAATTGCCGTGTCGATTTCCCGCCGAAGTTGCGCTGGCGTGGTTTCAGCGACCTTTCAGGTATCTCGCGTCGTCGAAGGTGACGATCCACTGCGGTCGATAGACGACCAGCAGCGTGACGACCATGCCGGTCAGCATGGCCTCGCCCCACGCGAGGAACAGCAGGTACGGCACGTATTCGTCGAACACCAGATTCGCCGGCAACCCTGCGCCGAACGCCAGCGCGCAGGCCGCCGCAAGGCCACCGGCGCCGAGCGCCGCCGCCGCGCCGAAGAACGCTCCGACGAAGATGTAGACGAAGAAGTTGGGCGGCAGCCGGCGCTGGGCCAGGACGTGCACCGTCCAGGCGACAGCCACCGGTATGGCGGCCATGGTCACGAATCCGATGCCCGCGTTCTCCCAGTTTCCGCCGTGCACGGCAATCTGCAGCGGTACGGCGATCGCGGAACCGATCAGCGCGAGTTGCGGCCCGACTGCCAGGGTAAATCCCGTCACGCCGAGGAGGTGGAAAGTGAAGGCGTCGCTGATCGTGGCCTTGATCGTCCACAGCACGATCTCGCAGACGATCGCTCCGCCGAAGACGTGAACGAGCCCGCCGCCGGCGAGCCGCGTCCAGGGCGCCGTGCGCAAGGCCCACAGCAAGACCGGGATGCCGGCGACCCAGCCGGCCATGATCCACGCGGGCGACAGCGAAACGGCGGTCAGGTCCATCGACGGGCGAGCTGCGGTCCCGGTGATTGTAGAGCCTGCACCCCGCGAAGCAAACGCGGCGTCTCCGCCCGCGTGCAGTCAGCGGGGTACCGGGCGTGGATCCGCCGGCGGACGCTCGATGCCGCCATCGGCGTGGCGCGCGAAGCGCCCCGCGTCACGATCGTGCACCGGATCGGCGATCGGCCATGGCCAGCCGCCGAACTGCGTGCGCTGATAGTCGGCGAAGGCCTGTTGCAGCTCGACCGCGGTGTTCATCACGAAGGGCCCATAGTGCGCCACCGGCTCCCCGATCGGGCGCCCCTGCAACAGCAGTAATTCGGTTTCCGACGACCCGGCCTCGAGCAGGACGGCGGCGTCAGGCACGAGATCGATCAAGCCCGGTTCCCGGATCTCCAGGCCGGCGACCCTGAGGGTGGTCGCGTTGGAATGGTAGAGGCGGCGATTCGATCCGGTCCTCGCCGGCGGCAGTTGCCACGTCGCTCCGGGTCCGAGACGGATGATCCAGATGGCGACGTCGCTGTCGCGGCGCGCAGCCCAGGAGCTCCGTGGCGGCGGAGGTGGGGTTGACGACCCCAACGATCCGGCGATCAGCGTCACCTCCACCGCCGGCTCCTGCGCCACGGCGACACGGGGGATCTCCTGGTTCCAGAACATCGTGAAATTCGGATCCGCCATCTTGTCGACGGCGGGCAGGTTGAGCCAGATCTGGAACAGGTCGAGAGGATTGCCGCGATCCTGCGCGAGCAGTGGGAACATCTCGGCGTGTTGCACCCCTCGGCCCGCCGTCAGCCACTGCACATCGCCGCCGCCATAGCGCGCAGCGGCGCCCAGCGAGTCCGCATGGTCGACCAGCCCGCGCCGTACGATGGTCACGGTTTCGAATCCACGATGCGGGTGCTGCGGAAAGCCCGGCACCGCGCGACCGTGGTACATCCGCCAGCCGTCTTTGCCCTCGAAGTCCTGTCCCAAATTGCGACCGCCGAGCGCGGCTGCGGGCCCCAGCCTGTCGTTGCCGGCCGGATAGCGGTCGTCGTGATGCACGCAGAACAGGAAAGGATCCGCCGTCTCCCAGGGAAATCCCAGCGGGGCGACGCGGCGAACGGGGCCGGACGTCATGCCGATTCCCGAGGATCGCTTCGGTGGGCGCGGCGCCCGTCGATTCGTGGCATTGCAGCACCCGCCAGCCCGCCGGCGCATGCACGACCACGAGCATCAGCACGTAGGTTCCGGAACGCCGTTCGCCGCCGTGCAGCACACGCTCGGAGCGCCCGGTCGCACAAAGTGTCGCGATGCCCGGTGCAGGATACGCCACGTGTCCGACGGCGGTACGAAACGCGACCGCGCGCACATTCGACCAGGCGGCTTGGTGAAACGCACGGACCTCCGCGCGCGTGCTGCGGATCGTGCCGTTGAAGGCGAACGCGAAATCGGGGCCATCGACGAAGAGGTCGAGAAAGCGGTCGACATCGAGCGCGGACGCGGCAGCGTCGAGCGCCGCGACCAGCGCGATGATCGCGTTGCGATCGTTGATCCCCGGGGCGTGCATCGTGGTGGCCTCTGCTGGATTGTGGGCGGCGCGCGGTGGGCGCGCAACCCCGAAGGTAACCGATGAATCTGCATCGATCGTTGCAGGAGCGCCATGCGCAGGGCAGGCCGCTGCGGATGGCATTGATCGGCGCGGGCAAGTTTGGATCGATGTTCCTTTCGCAGCTGCGGGTCACTCCGGGCATGCACCTGGTGGCCGTCGCCGATCTGGCGCCCGAGCGCGCGCGCGGCACCTGCGGGCACCGGCTGGCCGAGCGAGCGCATCGCCGCGAATTCGTGCTCGGACGCACTCGCTCGCGTGCTTCAGGCACGGCAAGCACATCGTAAATGGCCGCGGTCGCTGCACCGCGATGTACAAGCCCTACCACCTGATCGGCCTCGAGCTCGGCATCAGCGTCGCATCGGTGGATTGCGCCGCGAGCCGACCGGGGCCGCGTGCGGGTGGCGCGGCGACGTCGTCGCGACCGCGAAGCGCGATCTCTCGTAAGGCGAAATTCTCGACGGGGAAGGGGGATATGCGGTGTATTGAAAGCTGATGCCCGCCGGGCGTTTCCGACGCGAGATGGAGACGGAATTGCGCCCCCACCGGCTCGATCGGGTCGGGGTCAATGCTGCGTCGGCGCCGGACCTTGCACGACCTGCACCAGGTGCCTCGGCTGCAGGTAATGCGTGAACGCGTCCTGCACCTCTTTCGCGGTCAGGTCGAGGTAGCGCCTGGCCGCCACCATCGGCTGATCCAGCGGCTCGCCCTTGTAGCTCCACGTGAGCAGCGCGCCTGCGATGCGCTGCACGCTGGAGATTGCCAGCGGGATCGAGCGGATCTGGTACTGCCGCGCGTTGTCGAGCTCGTCGTCCTTGACCGGCGTGCGCCGCATGGCCTCGATGTCGCGCAGCACCAGCGCATCGACGAGCGCCACCTTGTCCGGATCGCTGCCGTACTCGACGTAGAAGATCGATCGCGAGCGGTCGAAGCTCATTCCGGAACGTGCGTCGTAGGCATAGCCGTGCTTTACGCGCACGTCCGTCATCAGCCTCGAAGCAAAGCCATTGCCGCCGAGCACGTCGTTGCCGAGCTGCAGCGCATAGCGATCGGGATTGTGCAGATCGAGATCCAGCACCTGGCCCATCAGCACCTGGTCCTGGGACGCGTAGGCGTTCGGAACCAGCACGTAGGCCGGGGGGTTGCGCGGCACTTTCGGCGGAACCACGTCGGGCTTCGGGCCTCGCGCCTGCCAGCTGCCGAAATATCTTTCGATGGTCGCCCGGGCTTCGTCCGGCGTGACATCCCCGACCACCACGATGGTCGTGAGGTCGGGGCGGTAGGTGGCGTCGAAGTAGCTCCTGACGTCGTCCAGTCCGAGCCTGGCCACCGTGGAAGGCGTGGCCTCGCGCAGGTGAGGGTCGCCCGCCGGGAGCAGGCCCTGCCGCAGCGCCCGGACCATTCTGTAGCGCGGCGACTGCAGTTCGCCGGCGAGCATCCGCGCCAGCGACTGCTGCTGCACCGAGAACGCCTGCGGCGGAATTGCCGGGTGCAGCTCGTTGTCGGCCAGTAGCTGCACGCCGCGATCGAAGCTTTCGCTCGGCACTGCGAGGCTGAAATCATCGCCCCCGGACTCCGTCGCCGCGATCGCATCCAGCGCCTCGTGGAACGCCGTCCGGTCGAGCGTGGTCGTCCCGTAATCGAACAGGGTGGAGAGCAGGCGACCGACGCCTTCCTGGCCCTCGGGTTCCTGCAGCCCGGCATCGTGATCGACGTGGCCGAACACGGTGACGGTCTTGCTGACGGACTCCGGCTGCACGACCAGCGTGATCCCGTTGGGCAGCGTCGTCCGGGTCGGGGCCAGCGTCCAGTGCGGCAACTCCAGCTTGCCGAGAGCCTTGGCTGCCCATTCCGGCAGCGGCACGTCCAGCTTGTCGTCGCCGGCGAAGGATTCGCTGCCGCCGAAACCCGAGCTGTTCGGCGGGCGCTTGCCATTGGGGTCGGGAGCCAGCACGATGGTCACCCGCCTGTCCGGCCGCAGGTATTCGCGCGCGATGCGGTTCACGTCGTCGACGGTCACGCGCCGGAGCTGCTGCTCCGCCGCCTCCGGTGAATCGAGGCCCTGCCAGGCAAGCGCCTGCGACCACGAGCTCGCGACGCTGACTGCGCTGTTCTTGTTGAACTCGAACTGCGCGAGCTCGGAGCGCTTCGCGGCTTCGACGAGATCGGGGGACACGCCGTTCGCGAGCAGCGCGCCGATCACGCGGTCGAGCTCCGCCTTTGCCTGCGTCGGATTGCCGCCTTTGGGAAAGCTGGCCTCCACGACACCGATGCCGCCGTGGCTGAAGGGCTGGATCTGGGCATCGGCGCCCAGCACCTTGCCTTGCGCAGCCAGGTCGGACAGTCCGCTGCGCGGATTGTTGAGCGCGTCCAGCAGCACCTGCGCCGCAGCGTTCTCCCTGGACATCGCGCCCGGCATCCGGTAGAGGAACTGCACCGAGCCCGTCCCCGACGGCGTCGTGCGCACGATGGTCCGTGGCTCGAACGCCTGCAGCACCACCGCCTTGCGGACGGGTGTCGGCCGGGACGGTATCGGGCCGAACAGCGTTCGGACCTCGGCCAGCGTCGCCTGCGGGTCGACGTCGCCGACGATCACCAGGATCGCATTGCCCGGCTGGTACCAGGCGTCGTAGAACGTGCGCAGGGTCTTCGCCGTCGTCCTGTCGAACGAAGGCCGCGTCCCGAGCGGATCGTCGGCGTAGCCCGTTCCGGCATAGAGGATTTGCTCGGCCTGCTCGAAGGCCAGGAAGCCAGGATCGGAGATGTCGCTGGAGACCTCCTGCTCGATCGCGCCCTTCTCGAGCTTCCAGTTGTCGTCGGTCAGCAGCGCGCCGCGCATGCGGCGGGCTTCGATGTGCAGGATGATCCCCAGGTACGCGGCCGGCGCGACGAAGCTGTACTGCGTCGCGTCGTTGGTGGTGAAAGCATTGTTGTCGCCACCCATCTTCCCGGTGATTTCATTCAGCTGGGCCCCGGTGAAACCCTTGTTGTCGCGGAACATCATGTGCTCCAGCGCGTGGGCCGTGCCGGGAAAGCCCTTCGGGGCCTGATAGGCGCCGGCAAGGTAGGTCATCTGGGTGGTGACGGTCGGCGCCAACGTGTCGCGCACGACCACCACGCGCAGGCCGTTGTCGAGGGTGGCGCGCAGCACGTCGCCGCCTTGCGCGACCCGCACGCCCGCAGGCGCGTCCGCGCTGCTCGCAGGGCAGGGGCCGGCGAGCAATCCGAATGCAAGGAGGAGGCAGGGGGTCAGCGGTCTGAAAGGGCGACGGTTCATCGGATACGGCTCCCGGGGGTCAGGGTCGATCGTTGTTGTCTGAATGGTTGCCGACGCGTCCGCCCGCAGGGGCTCGCTGGCGGCGGAGCGGATCTGCAGACGGCGTCGCGCCTGGGGCGGCAGGTGCGATTGTCGCCCGGTCGTTGCATGCCTGACGCCTGAATCGGCGGGCCCGAGCTTGTTCCTGAACGGTCAGTCCGCGATACGACATCGCCGCAAGCCGCCGGTTCACTCTCCGCACGCGAACCGACGGCCGATCGGGTGCGCCGGCGGGTGAGGCAGGCGATGCGATTGGGTCGACTTGCGATATTCGATCCGTTGCCGCCTATAATCCGGCGCGGGTAGGGGCCACCTTCCTGCGCTCAGGGGAGGACAAACCTTCCCGCGCATCCACAAGGAGGAGAGAGCAATGAAAGCGACCAGGCAATTCGGACGCGCGCTCGCCGGTATCTGTGCCGCGGCGTTCCTGGCGGCGGCGCCGGCCCACGCAGGACCGTTCGCGGGCGCGCAGCCGACCAGGGACCATTATGGCGTGATCTTCCACATCGACGAAGGCGGCCAGGCAACGATCAAGAAGACCCTGACCAACGTCGAGAACCTGCTGAACGACCCGCGCCTCAAGGGCAAGGTCCAGGTCGAGCTGATCGCGAACAGCAAGGGCTTTGCGGTCTACGTGAAGAACAACGGCTTCGAGGAAAAGCTGAAGGAGCTGCAGAAGGAGGGCGTGATCCTCGCGCAATGCTCGAACACGCTGCGCGAGCTGCATGTGGATCGCAAGGATCTGTATTCGTTCGTCAGCATCGTGCCGTCAGGAATGGGCGAGATCACGCTGCGCGAGGCGCAGGGCTGGGCGTACATCCATCCGACCCCGCCGAAATCCGTCCTCTAGGATTCCGCAGTCCAGGAGGCCCCGGACGGGGCCTCCTTCATTCGCGAGGGTGCCGACCGCGCAGCGCGGCCCGCGGGATCACCCCTTCCGCTGTTCCTGGCGGGTCAATTCGGGATTTCGAACCCCGCAGCGCGGAACTGCTCGCGTGCCACCGGCCCCGTAAGCTGGTTCACCAGTCCGCGCGCGGCGGGACCCGCCTTGGGCGAGAGTCCCGCGGAGAAGGTGAGCGACTGCTGGAGCGCAGGCGGGAAAGGACCCACCAGCGTCACGCCTTGCGCTGCGAGGATTTCGCTGATCTGCCCGATGCCGATCTCGATGTCGCCGGCCGCCACGCGTTTCATGCCCTCGGGCGCGCCGGGCAGGAGCACGGTCCTGGGCTTCAATTGCTCGGCGATGCCGAGTTGCGCGAACACCTTCGCGGTGTGGATGCCGCTCTGGCCACCGAGCGCCGGGTCGGCGTACATCAGCGACTTCGCGGCCAGCATCGATTGCTTGAACGCCTCGGGGGTCGAGATGTCGGGCTTCGGCGCGCCGCTGCGCACCGCCACGCCCACGCCCATGCTGCCGAGGTCGGCCCGGCTTCCGGCAGCGACCTTGCCGGTCCTGGTCAGCTCGTCGATGCCCTTGGCCGTCGTGATCACGACGTCGAACGGCCCGCCGGTGGCCGCGCGCTTCTCGGTGGCGCCCGCCGTGCCGGCGAACCACTTGATCGTGTCATCGTGGGCTTTCGCCCAGGCCTCGGCGAGAGGTGTGACGACCGCGCGCACCGCGCCGGGAACAAGGACGGTGAGCTCCGCCGCCCGCGCGAGCGGCGTGGCGAGGATCAGCGCAAGCAGGGCGGCGGCGAGCGGCGATCGCTGCTTCATGGGAGAGCTCCTTGTGCGGGCGGATGAGGGTGCCGCGAGCTTACGGAGAAGGAAGCACCCGTTCAAGCGCCGGGTTTCGCTCAATGAAATATGCCGTTTCGATTGCGCGACATCGCGTGATTGCGACTCCAGCCTGCATCGTGTTACGGTAAAAAAAGGTTCATCCGGCTTTCTTCCCGCTCCCGGTCGTCTGCGCGCGAAGCATTTCGCCGCGAACGCCGACTTGCATCGCGATCCATTCCTGACGGAGATCACCCATGAAGCAGTGCCGGTGGTTGGGATTCTGCAACGTTGTGCGCTTCGGATTGCCGTTGCTCGTTGCCGTGATCTGCATGCCGGGAGCGCTGGCAGCCGGCTATCCCGACGGGCCGATACGCCTGGTAGTGCCATTCCCGGCGGGTGGGCCGACCGACATGGTCGCCCGGCCCCTCGCCGAGTTCCTGGGCAAGCGTCTGGGGCAGCAGATCATCGTCGACAATCGCGGCGGCGCCGGCGGCGCCATCGGCGCCGAAGTCGTGGCCAAGGCGCCCGCGGACGGCTATACGTTGCTGATGGCGACGGTCGGGACCCAGGCAATCAACGCGACGCTCTACAGGAAGCTCGGCTACGATCCGGTGAAGGACTTCACCCCGATCTCGCTGGTCGCCGCGGCTCCGGTCGCACTGGTCGTCAATCCGTCGGTACCGGTGAGCTCCGTCGCCGACCTGATCGCACTCGCCAAGTCCAGGCCGGGGTCGCTGAACTTCGGAACGGCCGGCAACGGCACGCCGGGGCATCTCACCGGCGAGATGTTCCGCGCTGCGACCGGCACGGATATCAGGCACGTTCCTTACAAGGGCAGCGCGCCGGCGATCTCGGACCTGCTCGGCGGGCAGATCCAGCTGATGTTCGATCCGCTCCAGTCCGTGTTGCCGCAGGTGCGCGCCGGTCGGCTGAAGCTGCTCGCCGTCAGCAGCAAGCTCCGCTCTCCCGCCGCGCCCGAGGTGCCGACGTTTGCCGAGTCCGGGCTCAAGGACTTCGAGGCGACCGCGTGGTGGGGCGTTTTCGGGCCGGCCCGTCTTCCACCGGCGATGGTGACGCAGCTCAACGAGGCGATTAATGCGGTCGTTCGCACCGAGGGCTTTCGCGCGCTTCTGGTGCCGCAGGGGGTGACCGTGAGCGGCGACACGCCCGCTGAATTCGCGCAGTTCCAGCAGCATGAGCTCGTCAAGTGGGGCAAGGCGGTGCGCGAGTCGGGCGCTTCGGTCGACTGACATGCGCCTCACCGAGCACGAGCAGGCGATGCTCGCCGGCGAATCGGGGCCGGTGCGGAAGATCGCGCTGCAGCACCAGATCAAGGTGGGCGATTTCTTCGGCGCCGAGGATTTCGTGCCGGTCACCCAGGCGCACATCATGGCCGACAGCGAGAGCCTGGGCGAGGCGGGAGTCGCCTGGCTCGAGAAGCTCGCCAGTCATCCGGTTGCCGAGCGCCGCGTCCGCATTCCGACGATCACCGATCCTCGCGGCACGGACTTCACCAAGGCCGCGCTGCTCAAGCAGGCGCTCTGGATGCTCGACCTCGAGCAGCGCGCGATCGATGCCTTCGTCAAGCTGGGCGTGATGATGACCGACACCTGCATCAACTATCAGACGGTGCTGGCGGCCACCCGCGGCGAGCATGTGGCTTTCGGCGACACCGGCGTCGTCATCTACACCAACTCGGTCGGAGGCGCGCGCTCGAATTTCGAGGGCGGCCCCTCGGCGCTTGCGGCAGGGCTCACCGGCCGCACACCCCGCTACGGCTTTCACCTGGACAGCCGGAGGCAGGCGACGCTCGGCATACGCACCGACTGGACACCGGCGACGTTGAACGAGTGGGGCGCACTGGGCGGGGTCGTCGGCCGCCTGGCGGGCAACTACTGGGCGGTGCCGGTCATCGAAGGCATCGACCGTGCCCCGAGCTCGGACGAGCTCAAGCACTTCGGCGCGGCGATGGCGAGCTTCGGCTCGATCGCGCTGTTCCACATGCCCGGGGTGACGCCGGAGGCGGCGCATCTTCGCGACGTCGCAGGCGCCGGCATTTCCCGGCATCGCGTCGGTCGCGCCGACGCGATGGCGCTGCAAGGGTCGTATCGCGGCGACGACAAGGTCGACGTCGTCGTGTTCTCGGGGCCCCAGCTGTCGCTGATCGAGCTCGCGGCGCTCGCCGACCTGTGCGACGGCCGGCGGTTCACCGTGCCGGTGCTCGCCGTGACCAGTCCGCAGATCAAGCCCGATGCCGACCGCATGGGCATCACCGCGCGCATCGAGGATGCGGGCGGCACCGTGCTCGCGGGCATGTGCTTCTACCAGTCGTACGCGCGGGAGATCGCGGAAGCCAACGGCTGGAAGAACCTGGTGACCAACAGCGCCAAGATGGTCAACATCCTTGGCGGGTACGGCTACCGGCCGATGCTCGCTTCGATGGAGGAATGCGTCGACGCCGGATGCACGGGGAGGCTGCGATGAGCGCGAAGGAATTCGTCGCGGCGCACGCGATGGGGTCGCGGGTCGAGGGTGTCGCGCTGGTCGCGAAGGACGGTTTTTCCGCGCGCTACGATCTCGACCGGATACAGGGCGTGTTCTCGCGGCCTGCGCACAAGCTCGCGGGCCAGTCGTACCGCGACCGCATCCTGGTGCTCGACACCGCCAAGGGGGGCGTGGCGTCGGCATGGATGCTGCACGAGATGAAGGCGCGGGGCGTCACCCCGCTCGCACTGGTCTTCAATTCGGTCAATCCGATCATCGCGCAGGGGACGGCGCTCGCCGATCTGACGATGCTCGCCGGCTTCGATTGCGACATCACGTCGGCGCTGGCATCGGGCGCGCGCCTGGAACTGGTCCCCGAGCAGCGGCTGCTGCGGGTGCTCGCGCCCGCGCCCTGAGGCGGCGCAGCCGGCGGCGAGGGCGACGCCCGGTTGGTGCCTGCGCCACCGGCCAGCCGTACGGCGCCGGCGCGACCTTCCTTGACCTGGCGCAAGAACGGCGGGTGCGGCCGGTGCTATTTCATGTCCGGATCGCGGAGACGGCGGCAGGGCCCGGTGTGCCCGCTGTGGCGGGGCCGCGATCCGCGCACGATGACTTCGGCCCACCCAATATCGCCGGCTCCGGCGGCTCGACTCGCGCTCGCGACGCTGTCCGCCCTGCTCGCGCTCGCGACCGCCGGTTGCGGGAAGGAGACTGCGCAGGCACCCGCGGGTCCGCCGCCCGAGGTCAGGGTCATGAACATCGTGCCCCGCGACGTTCCGCAGTCGGTCGTTTACATCGCGCAGACGCAGAGCTCGCAGGCCGTCAACATCCAGGCCCGCGTGTCCGGTTTTCTCGACAGGCGCACGTATACCGAGGGCTCGATTGTCAAGGCCGGCACGGTGCTGTTCGAGATGGACAGGAAGCCTTTCCAGGCGCAGGTGGACGCCGCCGCCGCCGCACTGCAGCGGGATCAGGCGGCCCTCGATGTCGCGAGGGCCAATCTCGCCCGCACGAGACCGCTCACCGAGCTGAATGCGCTGTCGCAGAAAGACCTCGACGACGCCCAGGGACGCTACGAGCAGGCGGCGGCCACGGTCGAGCAGGCAAAGGCGCAACTCGTCGAGGCGAAGCTCAATCTCTCCTACACGACGATCGCCTCGCCGGTGACCGGCGCCACCGGATCTGCAGTGGTGCCCGAGGGCACGTACGTCAACGCGACGAACAGCCAGCTCACCACCGTTTCCGTGCTTTCGCCGATGTGGATCGACTTCAGCGTTTCCGAGAACCAGATGGAGCGCATCCGCGACGACGTCGCCAAAGGACGGGTGCGCCTGCCCGACCAGGCAAGCTTCATCGTGCAGATCGAGATGGCGGACGGGAGTCTCTTTCCCTACACCGGGCGGATCACCTTCGCCGATCCGTCCTTCAACCCGCAGACCGGAACCTTCCTGATCCGTGCCTCGGTGCAGAACCCGGAGGGGGTGCTGCGCCCCAACCAGTACGTACGCGCGAGATTGCTCGGCGCAATCCGACCCAATGCGATCCTCGTTCCCCAGCGCACGGTCCAGCAGGGAGCGCAGGGGCGCTTCGTCTGGGTGATCGGTGCCGACGGCAAGGTGCAGCCGCGCCCGGTCGTCGTCGGCGATTGGTACGGCGACAACTGGTTCATCAACGACGGATTGAACGCAGGCGACCGGGTCGTCGTCGACGGCACGCTGCGGCTTGCACCCGGCGCGAGCGTGAATGCGGTCCCCTACGTGCCGCCACCGGCTGGCGGGAACGCGGACCCTCCGTCCGGAGCGGAAGCGACCCGGTAGAGGGCGCCGACCTCGATGTTCTCCCGGTTCTTCATCGAGCGGCCGATCTTCGCCGCGGTGGTCGCGATCATCATCTGCATCGCCGGCGTCGTGGCGATGTACCTGCTGCCGGTGCAGATGTATCCGACGATCACGCCGGTCCAGGTGACGGTGTCGGCGACCTATCCGGGCGCCGACGCGAAGACCCTCGCCGATTCGGTGGCGGCGCCGATCGAGGCGCAGATCAACGGCGTCGACAACATGCTCTACATGTCGTCGACGAGTTCCGCCACGGGCCAGCTGACGCTGGTCGTCTACTTTTCCCTCGACACCGATCCGGACACCGCCCAGGTGCAGGTGCAGAACCGGGTCAATCTCGCGCTGCCGCAGCTGCCGAGCGCGGTGACGCAGCTGGGCGTGTCGGTGCAGAAGCGCTCGTCGTCGATCATGATGCTGATCGGCATCTTCGCGAAGGAACAGCGCTACACGGCCGAGTACGTCGCGAACTACGCGAACGTCTACGTCCTCGACGCGATCAAGCGCGTCCCCGGCGCAGGGCAGGCGCAGATCATGGGGGTGCCCGACCAGGCGATGCGGATCTGGATGAACCCCGACCGGATGGCTTCGCTGGGCATCACCACCAGCGACATCGCCGACGCGGTGAAGGCGCAGAACGCGCTGTTCGGCGCCGGACAGATCGGGCAGCAACCCACTGCCGGACCGGTCGACCTCACGTTCCCCGTGGTCACCCAGGCCCCGTTCACCGACCCCCGGCAGTACGAGCAGATCATCCTGCGCGCGAGCCAGGACGGCAGCGCGATCGTGAGGCTGGGCGACGTCGCCCGCGCCGAGGTCGGCCTGCGCCAGTACATCGTCGACTCCAAGCTCAACGGCACGCCGGCGACCGCCATCGCGGTCTACCTGCAGCCGGGCGCGAACGGGCTCGCGGTCTCGGCGGGGGTGCGCAAGACGCTGCAGGACCTGAAGGCGCGCTTTCCGGCCGGCCTCGACTATGCCGTCTCCCTCGACACCAACGACTTCGTGCGGCTGTCGATCGAGGAGGTCGTCAAGACCCTGATCGAGGCGATCGCGCTGGTCGTGCTGGTCGTCTACCTGTTCCTGCAGAGCATCCGCACGACCGTCATCTGCACGGTCGCGATCATCGTCGCCCTGGTCGCGACCTTCGCCGGGATGCTCGCGCTCGGCTTCTCGATCAATCTGGTCACGCTGTTCGGACTGGTGCTCGCGATCGGCATGGTCGTCGACGATGCGATCGTCGTCGTCGAGAACGTCGAGCGGAACATGCACGAGCACGGTCTCGCACCGCGCGACGCCACGATCCGCTCGATGGAGGAGATCGCGGGCTCGCTGGTCGCGGTCGTCCTGGTCATGGCGTCGGTGTTCATCCCCGCGGCATTCCTCCCGGGCACGACGGGTCAGCTCTACAAGCAGTTCGCGATCACGATCGTCGTCTCGGTTGCGGTGTCGGGATTCGTCGCGCTGACGCTGACCCCTGCGATGTGTGCGCTGATGCTGAAGCAGCGCCCGCCCCCGAAGCGCGGCTTCTTCGCCTGGTTCAACCGCCAGGTCGACGCGGTGACGCGGGGCTTCGGCCACGCCGTCGAGTTCACCATCAGGCGCGCGGCCGTCGCGCTGGTCCTGTTCGCCGGTTTCCTGTATCTCGTCTATCACCTGTTCATGGTGCTGCCGTCGAGCTTCGTCCCCAACGAGGACCAGGGCTACGTGATGGCCGCGATCGTCATGCCCGATGCCGCCAGCATCGACCGCACGCAGGCCGTGGCGGAGAAGGTGGACGCGATCTTCGCCAAGACGCCGGGGGTCGAGGCGCGCTCGATGATCACCGGCTACAGTCTGCTCGACCAGGGTTTCAAGCCCAATGCGGGTACGTTCTTCGTCACGCTGAAGGATTTCAAGGAGCGCTACGCGTCGGCGGATTCGGCCCGGGCGCAGAACGCGCGCGCGGTGCTGACGCACGTGTACGCCGAGGCCCGGAAGATCGGGGAAGCGGTGGTGATCCCGGTCGCGCCTCCGCCGATACCCGGCATCGGCACGACCGGAGGATTCGAGTTCTGGATCCAGGACACCATTGGCGCCGATCCGGCGCGGCTCGAGCAGGTCACGCAGGACTTCCTTGCGAAAGCCCGCGCGCGTGCCGAGCTGGCGAGCCTGTCGAGCACCTTCCGCGCCAATACGCTGCAGGTGCGCGCCAACGTCGACCGCGACAAGGCGACGCTGCTCGGCGTGCCGGTGCAGGACGTCTACAGCGCGATCCAGGCGCAGTTCGGTTCGCTGACCGCGAGCCAGTACAACGAATTCAGCCGCAGCTGGTGGGTGATCGTGCAATCCGATGCCCGCTTCCGCCAGGATCCGGCGGATCTCACACGCCTGTACACGCGCTCGCGCGACGGGGCGATGGTGCCATTGTCGGCGCTGGTGACGACCCAATGGGTGGCGGGTCCCGACCTGCTGCCGCACTTCAACGGCTTTCCGGCGGCGAAGGTCAACGGCAATGCCGCGGCCGGATACAGCTCGGGCGACGCGATCGCCGCCATGGAGCAGGTCGCCCGCGAGACGCTTCCGGCCGGGTACAGCTTCGCCTGGTCCGGCCTCGCTTTCGAGGAGAAGAAATCCGGCGGCACTTCGGCGATCGCGTTCGTCTTCGGATTCGTGATCGTGTTCCTCGTGCTGGCCGCCCAGTACGAATCCTGGACGCTGCCCGGTGCCGTGATGACGGCCGTGCCGTTCGGCATCCTCGGCGCGCTGCTGACGAACTGGCTGCGCGGCCTGGAGAACGACGTCTATTTCCAGATCGGCCTGCTGGTGCTGATCGGCCTCGGGGCCAAGAACGCGGTGCTGCGCGTTTCCGCTGCCGTCGAGTTCCGTCGCGAGGGCAAGTCGATCATGGAGGCGACGGTGCTGGCGGGCGAACAGCGGCTGCGGCCGATCATCATGACGTCGCTCGCCTTCGCTTTCGGTTGCCTGCCGCTGGCCCTCGCGGTCGGTGCCGGCGCGAACGCGCGCCATTCGATCGGCACCGGCATCATCGGCGGGATGATCGGCGAAACCACGCTGGCGATGCTCTACGTGCCGTTGCTCTTCTATCTGTTCGACCGCCTTGCCGAACGCAAGGCCGCCAAGCCACACGCGGCGGGCGCAGCGGATCGCGAAGGCGGGAGTCCGTTGCCCGCCGCCTTGCAGCCGCGCCACGAGGGCGACTGACATGCGCAGCCTGCGCCACCTCGTCGCGCTGGCTGCGCTCCTCGCCGCGGGTTGCGTGGTCGGGCCCGATTACCGGCGCCCGGATGTGGACGCGCCCGCGGCATTCGGCAATGCGCCCGCCGATGCGATCGGGACGGCCGACGCCGAGTGGTGGAAGCAGGTCGGCGATCCGGTGCTCGACGATCTGGTGGCCGAGGCGCTCGTCGGCAACCGCAACGTCAGGATCGCCGCAGCGAACGTCGAGCAGGCGGCCGCGGTGCTGACGCAGACGTGGTCGGGACTCTTCCCGCAACTGGGCTATGGCGGCAGCGCCGAGCGCGCACGCGCGTCGGAATCGGGCGCCAGCCCCGAGCTGGCGCGCGCCCTCCCGAATCCGCAGACTGCCTACCAGGCCGCGCTCAGCGCGACCTGGGAGCTCGACCTGTGGGGACGGATCAGGCGCCTGAGCGAAGCCGCGCGCGCCAACCTCCTCGCCACCGACGAGGCGCGGCGGGGAGTGATCCTGTCGCTGGTCGCGGCGGTCGCTGCCGACTATGTCCAGCTGCGGGGCCTCGACGAGCAGCTGGGCGTCGCGCGCTCGACGCTCGCGAACTATGCGGAGTCCGTCCGCCTGTTCGACCTGCAGTTCAGGTACGGCCAGGTCTCGCAGATGAACGTGGCGCAGGCGCGATCGCAGTACGAGACCGCCGCCGCGCAGATTCCCCAGATCGAAGCGCAGATCGTGCAGTTGGAGAACGCATTGTCGGTGCTGCTCGGCCGCAATCCCGGCCCGATCAGGCGCGGCAAGACGATCTACGAGCTGGCGCTGCCCGACGTCCCGGCGGACGTGCCCTCCAGCCTGCTCGAGCGGCGGCCCGATCTGATGCAATCGGAGCAGAACCTGATCGCCGCCAATGCGCAGATCGGCGCGGCCCGGGCGCTGTATTTCCCGACGATCTCGCTCACCGGCGCGTTCGGCTCGGCGAGCGCGGATCTGTCGAACCTGTTCAAGGGGCCGGCGCGGGTGTGGAGCTACGCCGGACAGTTCACGGGCCCGATCTTCACTTTCGGCGCGATCAGCGGCCAGGTGCGGCAGGCCGAAGCCGCGCAGCAGGCCGCGCTCGAGAGCTACGAGCTGGCGATCCAGAATGCGTTTGCCGATGTCGACAACGCGCTGGTCGCGCAGCAGAAGCTGAAGGAGCAGCTTGCCGCACAGCAGCGCCTCGTGAGTTCGCTCAAGGATTACTCGCGTCTCGCCCGCCTGCAGTACGATGGCGGCTACGCGCCGTATTCGACGGTGCTGCAAGCAGAGCAAACCCTGTTCCCCGCGGAAATCAGCCTGGCGGCCATTCGCACCTCGCTCTACGTGTCCGGCATCAACATCTACAAGGCCATGGGCGGGGGCTGGGTGACCCAGGCCGAGCGCATGACCCCAACCGCCATCCAAGCCCCGGGCGCCGATCGGCGCCCGCCGCTGCTCTGAGCTTGCCGGCCGCCAACGCATCGATGCCGGAGGCGATGAAGGCGGGCGGTCCCGCCGCGCTGACCGTCGCCGCGGCGCCGGGCACCGGCAGCGCAGCGAACCCTGCGCGCTGCACGGGGGTGTGGACCGTCGCGGGGATCACCGGACTCGAGCGCCGGATCGACGCGCTGCAGTGGCCGGCGGAAGGCGAGGTCGCAATCGACGCGTCGGCGATCGTGGCACTGGACACGGCCGGCGCCTGGCTGCTGCAGCGGACGGTGCGGGACCTGGAAGCGCGGGGCCTCGTCGTCCGTCTCATCGGCCTGCGCCCCGAGTTCGACGCCCTGGTGGAGCTGATCGCGTCCCGCGGGGTGGCTTCCGCGGGCGGTGCGCCGGTGGGCCGGCCGGGCATGCTGGAAGGCCTCGGCCGCAAGACCTTCACCGAGGCGCGCGAGGTCATCGACTTCCTCGCTTTCGTCGGCGAGTCGTTCACGGTCCTGTGGCGCTCCATCCTGCAGCCGCGCCGCATCCGCTGGCGCGCGATCCTGCACAACATCGAGACCGCGGGGTTCGACGCCCTGCCGATCACCGGGCTGCTGTCGTTCCTGATGGGCGTCGTCATCGCCTACCAGGGCGCCGACCAGCTGCAGCGCTTCGGGGCGAACATCTACGTCGTCGACCTGGTCGGCATCGCGATGCTGCGCGAGCTCTCGCCGCTGATGACCGCGATCATCGTCGCGGGCCGCTCGGGATCCGCCTACACTGCGCAGATCGGCACGATGAAGGTCACGGAGGAGATCGACGCGCTGCGCACGGTGGGAGTCGTGCCCCAGGAGCTGCTCGTGCTGCCGAAAATGCTCGCGCTGGTCGTCGTCCTGCCGCTCCTCACCGTCTATACCGACATCACCGGCGTTCTGGGCGGCATGCTGATGGCCAGGACCCAGCTCGGGCTGAGCTACCGGGTCTTCCTTGACCGTCTCGACCAGGCGATCGTCATGTCGACCTACCTGACCGGGCTTTCCAAGGCCCCGGTCTTCGCGATGATCATCGCGCTGGTCGGGTGCCACCGAGGCTTCCAGACCGCAGGCAGCGCCGACAGCGTCGGTCGGCAGACGACGATCTCGGTCGTCCAGTCGATCTTCCTGGTGATCGTGATCGACGCGTTGTTCTCGGTCGTCTTCAACATGCTCGACCTCTGACGCGATGACGGCGCACACCGGATCCGTCGACGCGATCGTCGAGATCGAGCGGCTCTCCACGCGCTTCGGCGATGCCGTCGTGCACGAGGACGTGAGCCTGTCGGTGCGCAGGGGCGAGATCTTCGCGATCGTCGGCGGCAGCGGCTGCGGAAAGTCCACGCTGCTGCGGGAAGTGATCCTGCTGCAGCCTCCCGCCTCGGGCTCGATCCGGGTGTTCGGTCGCGAGGTGATCGGCCTGAGCGACGAGCAGGCGCTGCCGCTGCGCCGTCGCTGGGGCGTCGTGTTCGAGCGTGGTGCACTGTTCAGCTCGCTCACCGTCACGGAGAACGTGACGATGGTCCTGGACGAGCATACGCGCCTCTCGCCCCGGCTGACGGGCGAGATCGCCGCGCTGAAGATCGCCCTGACCGGATTGCCGGCCGACGCGGGGCCCAAATACCCGAACGAGCTCTCGGGCGGCATGCGCAAGCGCGCGGCGCTCGCCCGCGCGCTCGCCCTCGACCCCGAGCTGCTGTTCCTCGACGAGCCCACCGCCGGGCTCGACCCGCTGAGCGCGAGCGGGATCGACGAACTGGTGCGCAATCTCCGCGATGTCCTGGGCCTGACGATCATGATGGTGACCCACGATCTCGATCTGCTGTGGCGCGCGTCGGATCGGGTTGCGGTGCTCGGGCAGGGGCGCATCATCGGCACCGGCTCGATGACCGAGCTTTCGGATCTCGCCGATCCCCTGATCCGCGAATATTTCCACGGGCCGCGCGGGAGAGCCGCGCGCGAGCAGGCATGGAAGCGAAATTCAACTACACCGTCGTAGGAATCTTCGTGCTCGTGCTGGGCGCGGCGCTGGTCGGCGGCGCCCTGTGGCTGAGCAGCGGCCAGTACTACGGTCGAAGCTACGCCGTCTATCGGACCTACATGAAGGAATCCGTCGCCGGGCTCGAGCTCAACTCGCCGGTCAAGTACCACGGCGTCGACGTCGGGTTCGTGCGCGAGATCAGGCTCGACCCCGGCAACGCCGAGCGGGTGGAGCTGACGCTCGCGGTCCTGCGCGGGACGCCGGTCAAGCGCGACACGGTGGCGGTGATGGGAGTCCAGGGGGTGACCGGCATCGCCTACATCGAGCTCAACGGCGGCCGGCAGGGCTCGCCTGCGCTGAAGGCGGGGCCGGGCGAGGAATATCCGGTGATCGAGTCCGGACCCTCCACCTTCGCGCGCCTCGACGGCGCGGTCACCGCGCTGATCGCGAGCATGACGCGTGCGAGCGACAACCTCAACGCGCTGCTGAACCAGGACAACCTGCAGGCGGTCGCGAAGACGCTCGCCGACCTGCAGCAGGTCTCGCGGACTCTCGCCGCACGGTCTTCCGCGATCGATGCCGGCCTTGTCGATCTCGCGCGCACGACGCGCAACACGGCCCGGGTCTCCGCGGAGCTGCCGGCCCTCCTGCAGCGGATCCAGGGCAGCGCGGATTCGATCGACCGCATGGCGGACGCGGTCGCCAGCGCGGGAACGAGCGCGACCCGGACCCTCGACGGCACCCGCGCGGACCTGGAGCGGTTCACGAGCGTCGGGCTGCCTGAAGTGCGCCAGCTGGTGAACGAGCTGCGGGACGTCGCGAGCACGCTGCAGAGCGTGGGCGGCGAAGTGGAGCGCAATCCGAGCGTGCTGCTGTGGGGGCGCCCTCCGGCGCGACGCGGTCCCGGCGAGTGAAGAGGATGAAAGACGATGCCCGAAGCGACAACGGCACGCAGCGACGTGTCCAGCATGCCATGAATGCGCACCGGAACCGTCCTGCGGGTCGCCGGCGCTTCGCCGCGCTGGCGCTGGCCACGCTGCTGGCGGGCTGCGCGGCACTGCAGCCGCCGCGGGTCGAGGTCCCGACGCTCTACATCCTGGCCGCGGAGCCGCTGCCCCGGGCGACGGGGCCGCATCATGACGCGGTGGTCGAGATCGCGTCGCCGCGCGCCTGGCCGGGATTCGGCACGGAGCAGATGGCTTACGTCAGGCATCCCTACGAGGTCGATTACTATGCGGCCAGCCGCTGGGCCGATACCCCGGCACGGATGCTGCAGCCGCTGCTCGCGCGCGCGCTCGAGCAGACCGGGAGCTTCCGCTCCGTCATTCGCGCACCGGGCCTCGTGCCTGCCGACGTCCGGCTCGATACCGAGCTCGTCCGCCTGCAGCAGGATTTCACCGTGCAACCGAGCCGGGTGGAATTCACGCTGCGCGCGCAGTTGGTCGACGTCCGCGAAAGGCGGGTCATCGCCACGAAGGTGTTCGATCAGGTCGAGAACGCCCCGCGCGAGGACGCGGAAGGCGGGGTGGTCGCGGCGAATGTCGCCCTGCAGCGGCTGCTCGGGGAGGTCGCCGACTTCTGCATCGCCGAGACGCCGCGCCGCTGACGATGCATCGCGTCGACGTCTTCGTCGGCGACATCGAGCACGTCGACGCCATCCACAGGTTCCGCCGACCATGACTTCCCGATTCGTCTCCCTTCGCCATGCCGGCGCCATCCGCCTCGGCGTGGTCTGCGACGACACGATCCGCCTTCTTCCGCCCCGGGTGGACGACCTCGTCGCGCTGATCGCCGCCGGCCCGCCGGCCCTGCAGGAGGCCCGACGCCAGTGCGCCTCGCCGGCTGCGGAGTCGGTGCCGTTGTCCGGCGCAGCGCTGCTCGCACCCATCCGGCGCTTTCGGCGCGACGTGCTGTGCACCGGCTGGAATTACTGGGATCACTTCGAGGAAGGCGTGGGCAAGCGCGATGGCCAGGAGGCGGCGCGGCCGGTCGCGCCGACCTTCTTCACCAGGGGCCCGGACTCGGTGATCGGTCCGTACGATTCCATTGCCTGCGATCCGCGCATCTCGGCCAGGTGGGACTACGAGGCCGAGCTCATCGCCGAGCTGTCGTTCGGGACGACGCTGATGCCAGGCGACATGCTGCTCACGGGCACGCCAGGCGGGGTCGGACACGCCCGCACTCCGCCGCTGTTCCTCGAGGCGGGCGACGAAGTTGTCACGGTGGGCGCGGGCATCGGCGAAATGCGCAACCGGCTCGAGGAGACCGATCTCTTCGGGGATTCGAGCGCGGGATTGCCGATGGCGCCACCCGCGTCGTTGCCCTGACGACAGCAGTCGAACGTCGCGCTGCCGGGAGCCATGGCTTTGGAAATTCTCGAGACCGCCGCCATCGTGCTGCTGTGCGCGCTGGCGCTGCTGGTCCTGTTCGAGCCCGGGCTCGACTACCGGGTGGCGCCGCCGCGGCTTCCGCTCGACTCGCCCGAGTTCGTCCGCTTGCTGGGGGTGGTCTCCAATTCGGGCGTGCGCCGCGCGGGCTCGCACGAGGTTCTGACCGACGGCCCGGCCTTCTACGCGTCGGAGCTGGCGGCGATCGAGGCGGCGAAGATCAGCGTGCACGTCGAGGCGTTCATCTTCCACCCGAGTGCCATCTCCGATCGCTTTGTCGCCGCGCTGACGGAGCGTGCCCGTCACGGCGTCAAGGTCCGCGTCGTCGTCGACGCGATCGGGAGCATGCCGACCCCGGATGCCTATTTCGCGGGGCTCCGGGCGGCCGGAGGCGAGGTCGTCTGGTATCAGCCGATCCGCTGGTACACGCTCAAGCGCTTCAACAACCGCAGCCATCGCGAGGTCATCGTCGTCGACGGGACGGTCGGTTTCATCGGTGGTGCAGGGATCAGCGCCCACTGGGACACGGGCGAAGCAGGGGAGGCGCCCTGGCGCGACACCATGCTGCGGGTGACCGGCAGCGTCGTGGCCGCCCTGCAGACCTGCTTCATCGAGAACTGGCTCGAAGCCACCGGCGAGATCCTGGCGGGAACCGACACTTTCCCCCCGGCGGCTGCCGCGGACGAGGGCTCTCCGGCGCTGACGGTCATCAGCGTGCCTTCCCCGGCGCGGTCATCGCGCGCACGGGTGCTGTTCCAGTTGCTGCTCGCTTCGGCGCGCCATTCGATCGACATCAATTCCCCGTACTTCGTGCCGGACGCGAGCGTGCGCCGCGAGTTGATCGGAGCCGTCGCGCGCGGGGTTCGCGTGCGGGTGATCACGCCGGGGGCAGCCAACAATCATCCGACCGCGCGGCGCGCGAGCCGGAGGCGCTACGGCGACCTCCTGCGCGGCGGCGTCGAGATCCACGAATACCGGCCATCGATGATCCACGCCAAGATCCTGGTCGTCGATCGGACCTGGGCGGTGGTCGGCTCCACGAATTTCGACAGCCGTTCGTTCGCGCTGAACGACGAGGTCAACATGGCGGTGATGGATCCGCCGCTCGCCGCGCGCCTGCTGGACGACTTTGCTCGCGATCTCGCCACCAGCCGGCGCATCGACTACCGGGAATGGCTGCGGCGTCCCGCGCGCGAGAGGATGCTCGCGTGGCTGGGAACGTTCCTCGAGCGGCAGGAATGACGTAGCATCGGTGCCCGTCACCCATCCGGTCGCAGCCGGATATAGTCCCTGCATCGGATGCTCGACATACTGGTCATCACCGGCCCCATCTACCTGCTGATCGCCCTCGGATTCCTGGGCGGGCGGCTGGGACTGTTCTCGCGGCCCGAGTTGCGGGCGCTGGGCAAGTTCGTCGTCAATTTCGCGGTGCCGGCGCTGCTGTTCAAGACACTGTCGCAACGGCCGGTCGGCGAGATCTTCGATCCCGGCTATATGCTTGCCTACGGAACGGCCTCGATCGCGATACTGCTCGGCGCGTTCGGATTCGCGAGGTTCGCGCGCAGCAAGGACGCTTCGTACAGCGCGCTCGTCGGCATGGGCATGTCGGTGTCGAACAGCGGCTTCGTCGGCTACCCGATCGTGCTGCAATGGCTGGGTCCGCCGGCGGCGATCGCGCTGGCGATGTGCATGACCGTCGAGAACCTGCTGATGATTCCGCTTTCGCTGGCATTCGCCGAGAGCGGCGGCGCGCACGGGGACACCTGGCAGCGGGCGCTCGCGAAGACCCTGGGGCGCATGCTCAGGAACCCGATGATCGTCGCGATCCTGCTCGGATTCGCGGTCGCGCTGTCGGGCGTGGAGGTGCCGGCATGGATTTCGCAGGCCGTCGGCCTGCTGGCGGCGACCTCCACTGCGCTCGCGCTGTTCGTGATCGGCGGATCGCTGGTCGGCCTGGAGCTCTCGGGGCGCCTGGGCGATGTCGCGACCGTCGCATTCGGCAAGCTCCTGCTGCATCCGCTCGCGGTGTTCGCGCTGCTGCTGGTCATGCCGCCGATCGACGGCAGGCTGCGGGCGGCAGCGGTGGCCTACGCGGCCGCGCCGATGCTCAGCATCTATCCGATCCTCGCGCAGAAATACGGACAGGAAGGTTTTTGCGCGGCCGCCTTGCTCGTCGCCACCGTGAGCTCGTTCGTCACGATCAGCGCCATCCTGTGGACGATGGGGTCCGTGCTGCACTGGGTCCCGTGACCGCCGCCACCTGGGACGTCGTCGTCATCGGCGCCGGCGCTGCCGGCATGATGTGCGCAGCGCAGGCCGGCCAGCGGGGCCGCCGGGTGCTGCTGATCGAGCATTTCGACGTCGTCGGCGAGAAGATCCAGATCTCGGGCGGCGGGCGCTGCAATTTCACGAACGTCAACGCCGGGCCTGCGAACTACCTGTCGCAGAACCCGGATTTCTGCCGTTCGGCGCTCGCGCGCTACACGCCGGCGCATTTCGCCCGGCTGGTCGAGAGCTACGGCATCGCGTATCACGAAAAGAAGCTCGGCCAGCTGTTCTGCGACCGCTCCGCGCTCGACATCATCGCGATGCTCAAGTCGGAATGCGAGCGCGGTGGCGTGCAGTGGCGGATGCCGTGTGCGGTGCACGACATCGCGCGCGCGGGGGATCGCTTCGCGGTTGCCACCTCGCAGGGCGGCGTGCGCTGCGAATCGCTGGTGATCGCCACCGGCGGCCTCACCGTGCCCAAGATCGGGGCCACGCCGTTCGGATATCGCGTTGCGGAGGCGTTCGGATTGGCCGTCGTCCCGACGCGGCCGGCGCTCGTGCCGCTCGCGTTCGCGCCCGATGCCCTGGCGCGCTATGGCGATCTGTCCGGAATCTCGGTCGACGCCGAGGTCGCGTTCGGCAGCGCCCGGTTCCGGGAGAACCTGCTGTTCACGCACCGCGGGCTGTCGGGCCCGGCGATCCTCCAGATCTCGTCGTACTGGGACGGCCGCGCACCGATCGCGATCGACCTGCTGCCGGGTTTCGATGCCATCGGCTGGCTGCGCGCGCGAGGACGTCCGGATGCGAGGCTCGACAACGTTCTCGCCGAACGCCTGCCGAAGCGCCTGGCGCAGCAATGGTGCGCCGCCCATGGCATTGCGGTGCCGGTCGGAACGCTCGCCGACGATCAGCTGCGCGCCATCGTTGCGCAGCTGCACCGATGGGAGGTATTGCCCTCGGGCACGCTCGGCTACAACAAGGCCGAGGTCACCCTCGGCGGGGTCGACACGCGCGGCCTGTCCTCGAAGACGATGGCCGCGACGCGAGTTCCCGGCCTCCATTTCATCGGCGAGGTCGTCGACGTGACCGGATGGCTGGGGGGCTACAACTTCCAGTGGGCATGGGCCTCGGGCCATGCCGCAGGTCAGGCGGTGTAGTGCGCGGGGGAGCCGCCCGGGACTGCGCGTCGGCGAATCCCGCCGCGTTGCGGATCATGGCGCGGGAATCGCGGTGCCGATGAAGCGATCGCGACCCGCAGCCTTGGCGCGGTAGAGGGCCGCGTCGGCCTGCTGGATCCAGTCCTCGACGTCGGCCATGTCCGCCATCGCTTCGGCAGCCCCCAGGCTGACCGTGCACCGCGCGCCAGGTGCGCCTTCGACGATCATGGCGTCGAGGCGGTGACGAATGCGATCGGCGATGACCTCGACCGCCGGCAATCGCAGGTCGGGAAGGACCAGCAGGAACTCGTCGCCGCCATAGCGGGCGACGACATCGGTGCTGCGGCAGGATTCACGCAGGACCCGGGCAATCGCGCGAAGCACCGCGTCTCCCGCCGGGTGTCCATGGCGATCGTTGATGTGCTTGAAATGGTCGATGTCCAGGACCACCAGCACCGCCGGCCGCCCGCTCCGGCGAGAGCGCTCGAGCTCCACCTCCCCGAGCGCGAATCCCTGGCGGCGGTTTGCCAGTCCCGTCAGCTCGTCGGTGCGGCCCAGCGTATCGAGGCGCCGGTTCGCCCGCGCGAGTTCGGAGGCCAGCATGTAGGTGACGCTGCTGATGGCGATGGGAAAGACGATCAGCAAGGGCATGCTGCCGACGACGACCGACAGCGGTGTCGCCAGGTCGACCGGGAAACCCAGCGCGGCAGAGGTCAGCGCGCAGGCGACGACCAGCACGACCGACGCGGGCAGGAGCAGCGCGCGGCCCCCCGAAAGGATCTTGTCGACCGACAGCATCGTCGCCAGCAGCACGCTGGCGAGCGGATTGAACCGCATCACGGCAATCCACACGCCGCCCAGCGCGGAATCGACCAGCAGGTTCCGGAATTCGGCGCGCCGCGGCTCGGGGCTTCGCCTCGCGAGCAGCCAGGCTGCATGCGGCCAGATGAATCCGTCCGCGAACAGGAGCGCCCACCAGCCGGGTGATTGCCGGTGCAACCGGAGCACCGAGGCGACGCAGACGAAACCGACGGCCAGACCGAGCGTGCGCATCCGGTGGGCCGTTTCGACGAATGCGAGCTCGCGCCGGCGATCCGTGGCCGCGGGCCGCGACGGCTCCCCGCCGGCATCGCCGACCGCGGCGAGTTCACCTGTCCGCGCGGCGGAAGCCGCAGCTCCCGCAGCTGCCGCAGCCCCTGCGGGTCCCTCGGCAAGCGGTGATCCGGTCGATCCGCCCACGCGCTCGTGGATCAGAAGTGACGGTCGACGGCAGGGATCCGCCCTTTCGGCGAGCGAAATTTCCGGCATCCCTTCGGCGCGGCAATTACCTTGCCAGCGGCAACGTCACAAAATGATCACGCAGGATTCATGGCCGCGTAACGGGGCCCGGCTGAAATGGCGCCGCAGTCCAACGCCATCGCAAGGGGATCCTGATGAAACACCACCGGCACCTGTCTTCCATCTTTCGCCTTTCCGCCATCGCGGGCGCCCTCTGTCTCGCGGGCAGCGCGGGCTTTCCCACGGCCGCGCTGGCGGCGCGTGGCGAACCGTCCGCTGCAACACCGATCGGGCACCTGGTCGTCATATTCCAGGAAAACGTTTCCTTCGATCACTACTTCGCCACCTATCCGATTGCGATGAATCCGGACGGCCAGCCTTCATTCACGGCCGCCCGGGGAACGCCGGCCGTGAACGGTCTGGGAACGCTGGTCGGCGGGGCGCCTTCGGGGGTGTTGCTGACCGACAACCCCAATGCCGGCAATCCGGCCAATGGAAGCGACGCGATCAATCCGTTCCGCCTCGACCGCAGCCAGGCCTCGACCTGCGACCAGGATCACAACTACGGCCATGAGCAGCTCGCCTTCGACCAGGGACTGATGGATTTCTTCCCCGGCAGCGTCGGCGTCGGCGGGAATTCGTACTGCGCCGGGACCTACGCCTGGGGCAGGGACAAGGGTCTGGTCATGGGGTATTACGACGGGAACACGGTCACCGCGCTGTGGAATTACGCGCAGCACTTCGCGATGAGCGACAACTCCTACGGGACGACTTTCGGGCCCTCGACGCCCGGCGTGCTGAACCTCGTCGCCGGCAACACCTATCCGGCGACGCTGACGGGCGCCTCACCCAAAGTCGTGACGGGAAGCGGGCCGGTAGCCGCCAACGGCACCGGGACCCTCGTCGGCGACCTCGACCCGACCGGCGATCTCTGCTCGAAGGGGGCGACCGTTCAGCTCGGCGGCAGGAATATCGGCGACCTCCTGAGCGCCAGGGGCGTCACCTGGGGCTCGTTCATGGGCGGATTCGACCTCACGTCGACCAATGCGGATTCGAGCAGCGGCTGTGAGCGGCAAAGCCCTGCGACCGCAGCCAACGGCGGCCCGAACAGGGACTACATCCCGCACCACGCGTCCTTCCAGTACTGGGCATCGACGCTGAACGCGCAACACACGCGCCCGGCGTCGGTCGCGGAGATCGGGCATGACGGACAGGCCAACCATGAATACGACCTCCATGACTTCTTCGATGCGCTCGCGGCCGGCAACATGCCCGCGGTCAGCTTCCTCAAGGCACCGGCCTATGCGGACGGTCACGCCGGTTATTCCGATCCGCTGCTCGAGCAGGCGTTCCTCGTCGAGACGATCAACGCGATCATGAAATCCCCGTACTGGAAGTCCACGGCGATCGTGATCGCCTACGACGACTCGGACGGCTGGTACGACCATCAGATGAGCCCGGTCGTGAACGCATCGGCGGTCTACAACGCGGCGGACACCCGCAACAGCGACCAGCTGAACGGCGCCGGTCGCTGCGGCCGCGGGCCGTTGCTCGCAGACGACGGCGGCAATCCGATCGAGGGGCGCTGCGGCTATGGCCCGCGGCTGCCGTTGATGGTGATCTCGCCCTTTGCCAAGGCGAATTTCGTCGACGGCACGCTGACCGACCAGAGCTCGATCCTGCGTTTCATCGAGGACAACTGGAACACCGGCAGGATCGGCGGCGGCTCGTTCGACGTCGACGCTGGCCCGCTGACCAACATGTTCGACTTCGACCGGCACGGCGGGGATGCGAGAAAGCTCCTGCTCGATCCCCGCACCGGCATGCCGCTGCAGGACTAGCGGGCCGAGCAGGCGACGAGGAGGCCGAGGGCTGCGTACCGCCTAGCGATCGCGCCAGCGCGGTTGGCTCGAGGCGCTCGGAGACCGGCGCGCGGCAGCCTGGCCGCCCTTGCCGTGACGGTGGTTGGCGCCGGCCTTGGCGAACCCGGGCCGGCGCGCCTCGTCGCGGCCCGTGCTGCGTGCACGGGGCTCGAGCCCCGGGATGACGCGAGCCGGGATCGGCTGGCCTGCCGCGCGCTCGATCATGCGCAGCGTGCCCCGCTCGCTGTGGTTCGCGAACGACACGGCGGTACCCGTGGCGCCTGCGCGTCCGGTGCGGCCGATGCGGTGAACGTAGTCGTCGGCCTGGCGCGGCAGGTCGAAATTGATGACATGGGTGATGCTGGCGACGTCGATGCCGCGCGCGGCGACGTCGGTGGCCACCAGCGTGCGCACGCCCCCGCGGCGCAGCTTCGTCAGCGTGGAATTGCGCTCGCGCTGGCTCATGCCGCCGTGCAGCGCCGCGACGGCGTGGCCGGCGTCCTGCAGGCGAAGGGCGAGCGTCTCGGCGTCGCGCTGGGTGGCGATGAACACGATGCTCTGCTTGAGGGACACGTCGGAAAGCACGTGATCCAGCAGTCGGTGCTTGTGGGCGCGATCGTCGGCGAAATGAACGCACTGGTCGATCGCCAGCGCTCCGGAGCCGGCGGCCCTGACGTCGATGCGCACGGCGTCGCGCGTCAACCTGCCGGCGAGGCGAGCGATCGGGCCGTCGATCGTCGCCGAGAACAGCACCGTCTGTCTCGATGCCGGTGTCAGCCCGCAGATGCGCTCGACGTCCTCCGAGAACCCCATGTCGAGCATGCGGTCGGCCTCGTCGAGGACGAGCATCTCGAGTCCCGAGAGGTCCACCCGGCCGCGCTCGATGTGATCGATCAGCCGCCCCGGCGTCGCGACCAGGACATCCACGCCGTGCTGCAGCTCGCGGATCTGATGCGGATAGGGCGCGCCGCCGTACAGGCATACGACGCGCACGCGCAGGTGCTGTGCGTAGCGGACCGCCTGCTGCGCGACCTGTTGCGCGAGTTCACGGGTGGGGGCGAGCACGAGGACCCGCGGCATCCCGGCACTTCGACGCTTCGGCGGCGGTGCTGCGCCCGCCGACAACGCCAGGCGATGGAGCGCGGGAAGCACGAATGCCGCGGTCTTGCCGGTCCCCGTCTGCGCCGATCCGATCACGTCCTGTCCGCCGATCAGCGGCGGAATCGTCTGCGCCTGGATCGGCGTCGGCTCGGCGTAACCGCATTCTTCGAGTGCCCGCAGGAGCGCGGGCGCGAGGTTCAATTCTTCGAAACGCATGTCGATTTCCCGTCGGGACGAACGTGCCTGCGCGAGCCTGGCTCGCGACGATGCACGAATGGGCGTGTTCGCAGCGGCCGTATCCCGGACGGTCTGCGCCCTGAAAATCCGGTGGAAAACCGGGCGCAGGCGACTGCGGACGGCGGCAACCGGGTCAGAAGTGCTGCACAGCCATCGTCGCCAACCGGAAGCCGCCGCGGAGGCCTTCTGGCCCCGGGGCAGAGACACGGGCGAAGCGGATTCGCCCGGAAAGATCAGTGACCGATGAACCGGTTGCCTGGAGACTGCATGCTGCGGCGGGCAACCTTCGATGAAGTCCTGGACTTGCAGAGCGCCGCAGCCGGTGATTCTACCACGATCGCGCTTCTCATGCTGCGGCGCAACAAGCCGGCCGGCTTCAATCGCCGACCGCGCCGCCCACTTGCGGGCTTGCGCAATGGCACTCCAGCGCCAGCACGCGCGCGGGCGGCAGGTTGGCCCACACGATGTCGCTTGCGCGTTCCATGAAGCCTGGCAGCGACGCGAGGCCGCGGGCGCGCAGGTCGTAGGTGTACTGGATCACCGTGCCGCCCACCGGCAGCAGCGTCCACCACTGCGCAACGATGGCGGCAGCCACGGTCGGCGGCAACGAGCGCAACGGCAGGCTGGAGACGATCGCGTCGATCGGGTGACCCGGAGGCAGGAGGTCGGCGAGGCGGGCCGCATCGCCTTGGAGCACGCGAATGCCGGGAAATCGCAAACGAAGGTAGCGGACGAACCGGGCGGAACGCTCGATGACCACGAGCCGCCTGGGCGCGATGCCGTCCTTCAGCAGCGCCTGCGTCACCGCGCCCGTGCCGGCGCCGAGCTCGACCACCAACCCGTCGCGATGGCGGGGAACACGGGCCGCCATGCGCGTTGCCAGCCGGCTCGAGCTGGGCCAGATGGCGCCGATCGCCGCCGGCTGGTTGAGCAGCTCCCGGGCGAACAGCCATGACTCGGAAACACGCAATGCACGAGCAAGCCCGCGAGCGAGCGGGCGGTGGGCGTTCACCGGCATCAATGGACCTCTCTGGATCCGATCCTACAACGAAACCCGAGGGCGGCCAAAGATTACCGCACGGCGGGACCGACACCATCCCCCGCGGCGTGTCATCATCGTTCCGCCCGTGCGATCGCAGCGGGCGCCGTTGGACCAGACCTTCATGTGTGAACTGTTCGCCCTGTCGAGCCGGATTCCGACCGAGGTCCGGTTTTCCTTCGAGGCTTTCGCGCGCAGGGGCGGCCTTGCCGGGCGGAACAAGGACGGCTGGGGCGTCGCGTATTACCAGGAGAACGACGTCAGGCTGCTGAAGGAGCCGGCGCCCGCCGACGACAGCGCGTGCGTGCGTTTCCTCCAGGAGCATCCGTTCGCATCGTCGATCGTCGTGAGCCACATCCGGCGGGCGACCCAGGGCGTGCCGTCGATGAGCAACACCCAGCCGTTCGCGCGCGAGCTGGGCGGGCGCATGCACGTGTTTGCGCACAATGGCGACCTCGATCCGGTGGCGCTTCGATCGCGCCTGCAGCTCGGCACCTGGCGCCCGGTCGGCGACACCGATTCGGAATACGCGTTCTGCGCGCTGCTCGAGCTTCTGGCGCCCTCGTGGCGGGCAACGGACCCGCCGTCGCTCGAAGCGCGGCGCGACGTCGTGCTGCACTTCGCAGCGGAGGTGCGCGCGCTGGGTCCGGCGAATTTCATCTATGCCGACGGCGACGCACTGTTCGTGCACGGCCATCGCCGGATGCACGGCGACGGGCTCGCCCCGCATCCGCCGGGGTTGCACGTTCTGTCCCGGCATTGCGCGGGCGACCCCGGCGCCTGGCACGCGGAAGGCGTCAGCGTCGCCGCCCGCGCGCATCAGGACGTGTTGCTCGCGGCGAGCGTACCACTGACCGACGAACCCGGCTGGCGTGCGCTCGCCGAGGGCGAACTCGTCGTCGCTCGCAACGGTCGGATCGTTGCAGGTCCCGTCACCGCGCCGCCGTCCCGCTGACGACGGCGCTTCAACGTTCCGGAGACAATCGATGAGCGCGCCGGTCGAACTCGAGCAGCAGGAGGACTATCACTTCAAGATCCACTTTGGCGATTCGATACCGGCGCTCGACGCCGACGAATCGTCGCCGCTGGGCAAGGGCGCGGGTCCGACCCCTGTCCAGCTCCTCGCGGCCGCGGTCGGCAACTGCCTTTCGGACAGCCTGCTGTTCGCGCTCCGCAAGTTCAAGCAGTCACCCGAGCCGGTCCGTACGGTCGTCGAGGCCAGCGTCGGGCGCAATCCGGAAAACCGGCTGCGCGTGCAGCGCATCGCCGTGCGGATGACGCTGGGCGTCCCCGCATCGACCCTCGAGCACCTCGATCGCGCGCTCGGGCAGTTCGAGGAGTTCTGCACGGTCGCGCAGAGCGTGCGCCAGGGAATCGACGTCGATGTCGAGGTCTACGACAGCACGGGCGCGCGCCTCAAGTGACGCGGTCGAGCCGTCACCGGCTTGCCGGCATCCAGGTCACGCCGAAGGCATGCGGCGCCAGCGCTTTCCACCGGAGCTTCATGATCCGTACTCCGGCAGGT
>DATIQL010000196.1:0-9430 GCA_035470905.1 Casimicrobiaceae bacterium | reverse complement strand
GATCACGAACGATCCCGGCATGGCGTAGCAGCCCTCACCCGAACCCTCACCCGCCTCGCTCTCGCTCGGCCCCCTCTCCCGCTTGCGGGAGCGGGGATTTGCGCTCACCCCAACCCTCTCCCACTCCGTGGGAGAGGGTGCCGAGCGAGAGCGAGGCGGGTGAGGGGGTTACTTCACCGTCACCCGCGCGAACCGCCGCTTGCCTGCCTGCACGACCACCGTCGTGCCCGAGGCGACGACCAGCGCCTTGTCGGCGACGACGTCGCCGTCGATCTTCAATCCCCGCTGCTGGATCAGCCGCAGCGCGTCGGATGTGGAGGCGACGATCCCAGCCTGTTTGGCAAGCTGGGCGACCGGCATGCCCACGCCGTTCGCATGCAGCGTCACCTCCGGCATGTCCTCGGGCAATGCGCCTTCGCGAAAGCGCGCCTCGAACTCGGCGAGCGCCGCAACGGCCGCCTGCGGCGAATGGAAGCGCGCGATGATTTCCTGCGCGAGCATGACCTTGGCGTCGCGGGGGTTGCGGCCTTCGTCGCATTCGCGCTTGAGCGCCGCGATCTCGGTTTCGGGGCGAAACGACAGCAGCTGGTAGTAGCGCCACATCAGCGTGTCGGAAATCGACATCAGCTTGCCGAACATCGATGCCGGAGCCTCGGTGATCCCGACGTAATTGTCGAGCGACTTCGACATCTTGTTGACGCCGTCGAGCCCCTCGAGCAGCGGCAGGGTCAGGATGCATTGCGGCTCCTGGCCGTAGTGCCGCTGCAGCTCGCGGCCGACCAGCAGGTTGAATTTCTGGTCGGTGCCGCCCACCTCGACGTCGGCCCCGAGGGCGACCGAGTCGTAACCCTGCGCCAGCGGGTAGAGGAACTCGTGGATGGCGATCGGCTGCTCGGATTTGTAGCGCTTGGCGAAATCGTCGCGCTCGAGCATCCGCGCCACCGTATATTTGGCCGCGAGCCGGATCATGCCGTCCGCGCCCAGCGCGGAGAGCCACTTCGAATTGAATGCGACCTCGGTCCTCTCGCGGTCGAGGATCAGGAACACCTGGTCGGTGTAGGTCCTGGCGTTGGCGTCGATCTCGTCGCGGGAGAGCGGCGGCCGCGTGACGTTGCGCCCGGTGGGGTCGCCGATCAGCCCGGTGAAGTCGCCGATCAGGAAGACGATGTGGTGGCCCAGGTACTGCAGCTGGCGCAGCTTGTTGAACTGTACAGTGTGACCGAGGTGCAGGTCGGGCCGGGTCGGGTCGAAACCCTCCTTGATCCGGAGCGGGGTGCCGCGGGCGAGCTTGCTGCGCAACTCGGCCTCGACGAGGAGCTCGTCGGCCCCGCGCCGGAACACGCCGATATGCCGGTCGATGTCGAATCCCATCATCGGCACCGGACGGGCGGCTGTTTTACCCGCTTGGCATGGGGGGAATGCCTGCTACAATCCCCCCCGGGGCGGCCCCCTTGGGGTCGTCCTTCTGCAGCAAATCGCTCGAAGCTCATGTTCTTGGCAAGCGCGGCGCCGATGTCGTTCGCGCGCAGCAATTTCCGTTGATTACGCACAAACTCCGGATTCTAGCGCAGTCGATGCGCATACTTCCCCGCGCGATGTCGCCGGGGCAGGCGTTTGCGCTCGCGATCCTGTGCCTGTCGGGCGTTGCCGCCTTCGGCATCACGCCGGGCACGACGCTCGATTCGACGCCGACGCGCGACATCACCCGGGCGCTGGAGCTGCCGCAGCTCGCGCCCGAGGTCGCAGCAGACGACCGGTACTGGCACGAGGAGCGCGTCCGGCGCGGCGACACCATCGGCAGCCTGCTCGCGCGCGCCGACGTCGACGATGCGGCCGCGATGGAATTCCTGCGAACCAACCCGGCCGCGCGTCCGCTCTACCAGCTGCGTCCGGGGCGCGCGCTGCGCGTGGCCACCGACGAGGACGGGAAGCTCGTCGGCTTGCGCTTCCTCGCGTCCAACGGCGAGATGTTCTCGGTCACCCGCGATGCTGCCGGATTTCACGTCGCGAGCGGCGGCGAGCCGTCCGACGTTCGCGTGACGCTGCGGACCGGCGAGATCCAGTCGTCGCTGTTCGGCGCCGCCGACGCCGCGGGGCTCCCCGATGCGATCACCCTGGCGCTGGTCGACGTGTTCGCCGGCGACATCGATTTCTATCACGACATCCGGCGCGGCGACCGCTTCGCGGTGATCTACGAGACGCGCTACGTCGACGGCGAGCCGGTGGCGACCGGACGCATCCTCGCGGCGGAATTCGACAGCCAGGGCGTCGCGCATCGCGCCTTCCTGTGGCGCGCGCCCGACGGCAGCGAGTCGTACTACACCGATGACGGCCGCAGCCTGCGCCGTGCCTTCCTGCGCTCGCCGGTTACCTTCTCCCGGATCACGTCGGGGTTCACGCTCGCGCGCTTCCACCCGTTCCTCCACCTATGGCGCGCCCACACCGGCACGGATTTCGCCGCACCGATCGGAACGCCGGTGCACGCGACCGCCGACGGCGTCGTGAAGTTCGTCGGCAGGCAGAACGGATACGGCAACGTCATCATGCTGAGGCACGACGCCAGGTACACGAGCGTGTATGCGCACCTGTCGCGCTTCGAGCCGGGGCTGCGCGTCGGCGAGCGGGTCCATCAGGGCGACACCATCGGCTTCGTCGGCATGACCGGCTGGGCGACCGGGCCGCATCTCCACTACGAAATGCGCGTCGCCGGCGTCCCGCGAGACCCGATGAAGGTCGCGTTGCCGGCCGCAGCCCCGATCACGCCCGACGAGAAGGGTGAATTCCTCGCGGACGTCGCGCCGCTCGCCGGCGAGCTCGCGGTCGCCGACCAGTTTCCCGTGACGCAGATGGTGGCCGCCGAGTAGCGGAGAGCTGCCCGCGGTCCTGCACCAGCGCGATGGACGGCGAGCTGTACGCCGGCGTGATGTCCGGCACGAGCCTCGATGGCGTCGACGCGGTCGTCGCCGATTTCTCCCCTTCGTCCGGCGCGCCTTGCGAGACGCTGGGCGCCGCGCATGTCGCCTATCCGACGATGTTGCGCGACGAGCTGCTCGCGCTCCAGCTGCCGGGCAACAACGAGCTGGCGCGTGCCGGCGCCGCAGCGAACATCCTCGCCGAGCTCTACGCCGAAGCGATCGCGAAAGCGCTCGAGGCAGCGAGTCTCGCCGCGCACCGGGTCCGGGCCGTCGGCGTCCACGGCCAGACGCTGCGTCACCGTCCGGACCGCGGATTCACCTTCCAGCTCAACAACCCGGCGCGCGTCGTCGAGCGCACCGGGATTGCGGTGGTCGCCGACTTCAGGAGCCGCGACGTGGCGGCTGGCGGGCAGGGGGCACCGCTGGTGCCGGCGTTCCACGCGGCGCTGTTCCGACGCCCCGACCTTCATCGCGTCATCGTCAACGTCGGCGGGATCGCCAACATCACCGACCTGCCTCCCGAGGGCCCGATACGCGGATTCGACACCGGCCCGGGCAACGTGCTGTCCGACCTCTGGTGCGCGCGCAACCGCGGGACCCCGTACGATGCGCAGGGCGCTTGGGCGGCGACCGGCAGGATCGATGCGGCGCTGCTGGCGGTGCTGCTCGACGACTCCTACTTCGCCGCGCCCCCGCCCAAGAGCACGCACCGGGACAGGTTCAACCTCGAATGGCTGGAGGAGCGACTGGCCCGGGCCGGCGCCCGGGGTGAAGCCGAAGACGTGCAGGCGACGCTGGTCGCGCTGACCGCGCGCACGATCGCCGATGCGATCCGTGCCACGGCCGCGGACGCTGCGGAGGTCCTGGTGTGCGGCGGCGGGGCCAACAACCAGACGCTGCTGGGCGAGCTTTCGCGCGAACTCGCGCAGCAGCGGGTCGCGACGACCGCCGACGAGGGCGTGCCCGTCGAGCAGGTCGAGGCGCTCGCATTCGCCTGGCTCGCACGCGAAACGATCGCCGGGCGGGCGGGCAACCTTCCTGCGGTCACCGGCGCCAACGGGCCGCGGGTGCTGGGCGCGATCTACCCGCGCTGAGGCTCCCTCACCCGCCTCGCGGTCGCTCGGCAACCTCACCCGCCTCGCGGTCGCTCGGCACCCTCTCCCGCGTGCGGGAGAGGGGTGGGGTGAGGGGGGTGGGGTGAGGGGAGGGGTGAGGGAAATGGAAAAGGGCCCCGAGGGGCCCTTCTTTTCACCCGCTGGAGGGGACGACGCCCCGGCTCAGGACGAGAAGCTCGATCCGCAGCCGCAGGTCGTCGTCGCGTTCGGATTCTTGATCACGAACTGCGCGCCTTCGAGACCTTCCTGATAGTCGATCTCGGCGCCGACCAGGTACTGATAGCTCATCGGGTCGATCAGCAGCGTCACACCGTCCTTCTGCATCGCCGTGTCGTCCTCGTTCGTGACCTCGTCGAACGTGAATCCGTACTGGAAGCCCGAGCAGCCGCCGCCCGACACGAACACCCGCAGCTTGAGCTCCGGATTACCTTCCTCGTCGATCAGCGCCTTCACCTTGGCCGCCGCAGCGTCGGTGAAGACCAGCGGGCTCGGCATTTCATTCATTGCGTTCATGTCTGCTCCAGTTCCTGTCCCTCGATGTCGATCATTATCCCCATGCCGCAGGCGTCCGTCAAAGAGTCCGACTGCGGCACTCGGTCATTCCGCAGGTGCGCGCCGCAGTTCGACCACTGCCGCCGCCTCGGGTTCGGCGTGGTTGAGCCGACCCTTGACCACTGCGCCCAGGTGCATCTCCAGCGTCCGGTAGTGCAGGTCGCCGATCACCCGGGCTTTGGCCTGCAATTCCAGGTAGTTGTCGGCCCGCACCGGACCGTTGACGACGCCATTGATGACCACGTGCGATGCGGTGACTTCCCCGTCGACACGCGCCTGCTCGCTGATCACCAGCGTGCCGGATTCGCCCCCCGCGGTGGCGACGTTGCCCTGCACCTGCCCGTCGATGCGCAGGCCGCCGCGGAACTCGACGTCGCCGTGGACGACCGTCCCGGCCCCGATCAGGCTGTCGATTCGCTTCTGGGGTGGCGCATGTCCTTTCTTGCTCCGGAACATGGGGTCTCCTCAGGAGTTCGGCAATGCATTCGTGACCGTCCGGCTCGCGCGCGGCGTGCTCTCCGAGCCTTCTAACGCGCGGGCAACCAGCACGCTCACCCGGCTGCCGGGCGGGACGCGGAACGTACCCTCCACCCGCTGATAGTACTTGAAGGCGAGCTCGAGGGCCGGCGCCGTCTCGGGCTGGTCATCCGGGAGCGTCAGCGTGCGCATGGGCGCGCCGTCGGAATCCTGGGATGCGAGTGTCGCTTGCAGCACGACGTGGCCTGCGAAATCGTCCTTGGGCTTGCCGCCCCGGACGACCAGCAGGCGATAGCGCCAGAGGTCATTGCTCTGGCGCTCGACCGAAAGCCGGGGTAGGCTCAAGCCTGGCTTGGTGTTGGTATCTGCGACCAACTCACGCAAAAACGCTGCTTCTTCCTTCAATTGCTCATTATCTGAAGTCAACGCACCAAGTTGCCTCTCGAGTGCCTGGGCGTTGCCGCTAGCGATGCCGAGGTCGCTTTCGAGCTGGGCGTTGCGCTCGCGGAGCGCCGCGGTGGCGCGGCGCAGCTCGGCTGCCTCCGCTTCGAGGCTCGCAAGGCGCTGCTGGAGCTCGTTGTGGCGAAGGCCGCCGAAGATCTGGCCGAAGTCGAATCCCCACCACCACATGCCGGCGACGAGGCCGAGAAGCGCCGCAGCGGCCAGCGTCCGCCCCCACCACGGAAGGTGGGTACGCACTGCCATCCGCGGCGCACGGATGCCGAACTGGGCGCGTGCCCGTCGCCACCAGGCGGGTTGTGCCACCGGGAATCCGCCGGGACGTCAGGGCAGGACCGCGACCGCCTCGAGGCCCGTGGTTTCCGGAAGGCCGAACATCAGGTTCATGTTCTGGACCGCCTGGCCTGCGGCACCCTTGACGAGGTTGTCCTCGACTGCGACGACCAGCGCGAGGTCGGAGTCCGGCGGCCGATGGACGGCGATGCGCAGCATGTTGGATGCGCGGACGCTGCGGGTGTCGGGCAGCGATCCCTTCGGCATGACATCGACGAAAGGCTCGCCGGCATAGCGCTTCTCGTAGAGCGCCTGGAGGTCGACCGTGGTGTCGGTGAGCGGCGCGTAGAGCGTCGCGAGGATGCCGCGGATCATCGGCGTCAGGTGCGGCGTGAACACCAGCCGCACCGGCTTGCGCGATGCGCGATTCAATCCCTGGACGATCTCGGGCAGGTGCCGGTGTCCGGCGATGCCGTAGGCGGCAAAGTTGTCCGACGCTTCCGAAAAGCTGAGGCCCAGCTCGGCCTTGCGACCCGCGCCCGACATCCCGGATTTGCAGTCGGCGATCAGCTGCGTGGTGTCGACGAGATCTGCCTCGATCAGCGGCAGAAGTCCGAGCTGGACGGCGGTCGGATAGCAGCCCGGATTGCCGACGATGCGCGCCTTGCGCAGCGCTTCGCGGTTGATTTCGGGAATGCCGTATACCGCTTCGGCGAGGAGGTCGGGGCAGGTGTGCGGCATCTTGTACCAGCGCTCGAACTCGGCCGGATCCGCGAGCCGGAAATCCGCGGCGAGGTCGATGATCCGCACGCCCGCGGACAGGAGCTCGCGTGCCTGCGCCATCGCCACCCCGTGCGGCGTCGCGAAGAAGACGACGTCGCAGGACCCGAGGCCGGCCTCGCCCGGATCGGTGAACGCGAGGTCGTAGTGCCCGCGCAGGCTGGGAAACATCTGCGCGACGCGGGTGCCGGCATCCTTGCGCGACGTGATGGCGCGCACGTCCGCCTGCGGATGTTGGGCGAGGATGCGCAGCAGTTCGACACCGGTGTAACCGGTGCCGCCGACGATGCCGATCTTGATCATGGAGTCCGACCCGAGTTGTCAGGGGAATTCTAGAATGAAAAAAGCCGGGGAACGAAAAAAAGTCCGTGGAACGGGGCGCCGAATGAAAAGGTCGCTCGGCACCCTCACCCGCCTCGCGGTCGCTCGGCACCCCTCGGCACCCTCTACCGCTTGCGGGAGAGGGGTGGGGTGAGGGAAATGAAAAAGGCCGCAGGAGGCGGCCTTTTTTCGCTTGCTGCTCGAAAACGCGTCTAGCGCTTCGAGAACTGCTTGCGGCGGCGCGCCTTGTGCAGGCCGACCTTCTTTCGCTCGACCTCGCGCGCATCGCGCGTGACCAGACCTGCCTTCGACAGCGCGGGCTTCAGTTGCGCGTCGTAGTCGATCAGCGCGCGGGTGATGCCGTGACGCACCGCACCGGCTTGTCCCGATTCGCCGCCGCCGACCACGTTGACCATGATGTCGAAGGTCTTCTCGTGGCTCGTCAGCACCAGCGGCTGGCGGGCGACCATCCGGCCCGTCTCGCGGGTGAAGAACTGGTCGATCGGTTTGTCGTTGACGACGATCTTGCCGTCGCCGCTCTTCAGGAAGACGCGCGCGACCGAAGTCTTGCGCCGTCCCGTGCCGTAGTAGTAGTTGCCGATCATCGCAGTCGAAGGGTGCAGTCGAAGGAGAGTGGGTGGGCGCGCGACGGGAACCCGGTCAGAGGTCCAGCGTGACGGGCTGCTGGGCCGAGTGCGGATGCGAGGGGCCCGCATAGCACTTCAGCTTCTTGATCATCGCGTATCCTAGCGGCCCCTTGGGGAGCATGCCCTTGACCGCCTTTTCCAGCGCGCGTCCGGGAAAGCGCGATTGCATCTCGCCGAACGTCGTCGTCGTGATGCCGCCCGGGTATCCGCTATGGCGGTGATAGAGCTTGTCGTCGACCTTGTTGCCGGTGACCCGGATCTTGTCGACGTTGGTGACGACGATGAAGTCGCCGGTGTCCATGTGCGGCGTGTAGATCGGCTTGTGCTTGCCGCGCAGGCGGGCGGCGATCTGGGTCGCGAGCCGGCCCAGCACCTTGTCTGAGGCGTCGACGACATACCAGCCGCGGGTGATGTCGCGAGGCCGGGCGGAAAAGGTCTTCATCTTGATTCAGCGTCCCGTCGGATGCATTGGCAGATCGTGTTCGCGGGGCCCCGCTCGCGGTGCCCGGCGTGTCCATCCTGCCCTGCGTGTTCGTGTGTCCTGCTTTGCCCTGCTGTTTCCATTTGCCGCGCCGGCGCCGCGCTTATTTGGGTATTCGGGGCGGCCAGATTCAGCAAAGTCGATAAGTATACTATTCGTCGGTACTTTGCGTCAATGTCGGTGTGGGCGCCGGCAAGGACTCCGAGGGTACGACGGGACTGCCGGGGCCGATGCCGGTCCGGGGCGGGGATCCGACTCGGGATGGTGCAACGCACTACGGCAGGAAAAGGCAAAAAAAAGGCGCGATCCAGAGGATCGCGCCGAGGATTCCGCCATAGGAGGAGAATGGAGGAATGTGTCCGCGGTGCCGAAGGAGGAGGCGGCGGGGCCGCGAACGGTTACAAGGATTCCATATTGCGGCGCACAATGCAAGTCCGCCGACCAAATTTTTGCGCATCGGCATCGATCAATCCGGCCGCGTTGCGGCCTGCCAGGCGGGGTAGCAATGAAAACTCGGGTCAAGTGGGTCGAGGGCGTGTCGTTCGTCGCGGAAACGGGCAGCGGCCACGCAGTCGTCGTCGATGGCGCTCCGGACGCCGGCGGGCGGAATCTGGGGATGCGCCCGATGGAGCTCGTGCTCGCCGGCGCGGCGTCGTGCACGGCCTTCGACGTCGTCTGGATCCTGAAGAAGGCGCGTCAGCCGGTCGCCGATTGCGTCGTCGAGGCCGAAGCCGAGCGCGCTGCCGTCGAGCCCAAGGTCTTCACCCGCATCCACCTGAAATACGCGGTCGCGGGGCGCGGCCTCGACCCGCGTCAGGTCGAGCGGGCAGTCAAGCTGTCGAAGGAGAAATACTGCTCGGCGACGACCATGCTCGAGCGCTCGGTCGAGATCACCTACGAAGTGGCGATCATCGAAGGCGACCGCGTGGACGCAGGGTCGCCGCCGGCGCCGCGGCCGTAACCGGAGACACGGTCAGAGCGGTTTTCTCAGGCCTTGTCGCGCAGCAGGCGGATGAGGCTCGACGTATCCCAGCGGCCGCCGCCGCGGGCCTGGATGCGCGAATACATCTGATCGACCAGCGCAGTCGCGGGCAGCGCGGCCCCGTTCGCCCGCGCCTCGTCGAGGCAGATCCCGAGGTCCTTGCGCATCCAGTCGACGGCGAAGCCGAAATCGAACTTGTCGGCGACCATCGTCTTGCCGCGGTTCTCCATCTGCCACGACTGCGCGGCGCCCTTGCTGATCACGTCGAGGACGAGCTCGGCGTCGAGGCCTGCGCGCTGCGCGAAATTGATGCCTTCCGACAGCGCCTGCACCAGCCTGGCGATGCAGATCTGATTGACCATCTTGGTGAGCTGGCCTGCACCGGGCCCGCCCATCAGCGTGACCGCGCGCCCGTAATGGGCGAGGAC
>DATIQL010000195.1:0-13362 GCA_035470905.1 Casimicrobiaceae bacterium | reverse complement strand
CTCGCTCGGGGAAGCCCAGCTGGGCCGCCTCGACGACGCCGGCATCGTCTACATCGGCGCCGAGGTCGAGGCGGGCGACGTGCTGGTCGGCAAGGTGACGCCGAAAGGCGAGACCCAGCTGACACCGGAAGAGAAGCTGCTGCGCGCGATCTTCGGCGAGAAGGCCTCCGACGTGAAGGACACCAGCCTGCGCGTTCCGTCGGGCATCTCGGGCACGGTCATCGACGTGCAGGTGTTCACGCGCGAGGGCATCGAGCGCGACAAGCGTGCGACGCAGATCATCGACGACGAGCTCCGCGGCTACCGCAAGGACCTGAACGACCAGCTGCGCATCGTCGAGAACGACGCCTACGCGCGGATCGAGAAGCTCCTGCTCGGCAAGGTCGCGAACGGCGGACCGAAGCGGCTCGCCAAGGGCGCCAAGGTCACGAAGGACTATCTGGACGGCGTCGCGCGCCACGACTGGTTCGACATCCGGCTCGCCGCCGAGGACTCGGCGCGCCAGCTCGAAGCGATGAAGGATTCGCTGGCCCAGCTGCGCATCCAGTTCGACCAGATGTTCGAGCAGAAGAAGCGCAAGCTGACCCAGGGCGACGAGCTTCCGCCGGGCGTGCAGAAGATGGTCAAGGTGTACGTGGCGGTCAAGCGTCGCCTGCAGCCGGGCGACAAGATGGCGGGACGCCACGGCAACAAGGGCGTCGTCTCCAAGATCGTGCCGATCGAGGACATGCCGTACATGGCCGATGGCACGCCGGTCGACATCGTGCTGAATCCGCTGGGCGTGCCGTCGCGGATGAACGTCGGGCAGATCCTGGAGGTCCACCTGGGATGGGCGGCCAAGGGCATCGGCAACCGCATCTCCGACATGCTGAAGGCGCAGGCCAAGGCGGCCGACGTGCGCAAGTTCCTCGAGAAGGTCTACAACGGCACCGGACGCCCCGAGGATCTCGGTGCGCTCGACGACGGGGAGATCGTGCAGCTCGCGCAGAACCTGACTGGCGGCGTGCCGTTCGCGACGCCGGTGTTCGACGGCGCGACCGAGGTCGAGATCAAGAGCATGCTCGAGCTCGCCGGCCTGCCGAAGAGCGGCCAGGTCACGCTGCACGACGGGCGCACCGGCGAGGCATTCGACCGTCCGGTCACCGTCGGCTACATGCACGTGCTGAAGCTGCACCACCTGGTCGACGACAAGATGCATGCGCGCTCGACCGGGCCGTACAGCCTCGTCACGCAGCAGCCGCTGGGCGGCAAGGCGCAGTTCGGCGGCCAGCGCTTCGGCGAAATGGAAGTCTGGGCGCTCGAGGCCTACGGCGCCGCCTACACGCTGCAGGAGATGCTGACCGTCAAGTCAGACGATGTGAACGGCCGGACCAAGGTGTACGAGAACATCGTCAAGGGCGAGCACCGGATCGAGGCCGGGATGCCCGAGTCGTTCAATGTGCTGGTGAAGGAAATCCGCTCACTGGCCATCGACATCGACATGGATCGCGACTGAGGAATCACACATGAAAGCATTGCTCGATCTGTTCAAGCAGGTTACGCAGGAAGAGGAATTCGACGCGATCAAGATCGGCCTCGCGTCGCCGGAGAAGGTCCGCTCGTGGTCGTACGGCGAGGTCAAGAAGCCAGAGACGATCAACTACCGGACCTTCAAGCCAGAGCGCGACGGCCTGTTCTGCGCCAAGATCTTCGGGCCGGTCAAGGACTACGAGTGCCTGTGCGGCAAGTACAAGCGCCTGAAGCACCGCGGCGTGATCTGCGAGAAGTGCGGCGTCGAGGTGACGCTCGCCAAGGTCCGTCGCGAGCGCATGGGCCACATCGAGCTCGCGAGCCCGGTTGCGCACATCTGGTTCCTGAAGAGCCTGCCCTCGCGCATGGGGATGGTGCTCGACATGACGCTGCGCGACATCGAGCGCGTGCTGTATTTCGAGGCGTTCGTCGTGACCGACCCGGGACTGACGCCGCTGAACCGCGGCCAGCTGCTGACCGAGGACGACTACCTCGCCAAGCTCGAGCAGTACGGCGACGATTTCTCGGCGACGATGGGTGCCGAGGGCATCCGCGAGCTCCTGAAGAGCCTGGAGGTCGTGCGCGAGATCGACAAGCTGCGCAAGGAGCTCGAGTCGACGGGATCGGACACCAAGATCAAGAAGATCGCCAAGCGGCTCAAGGTCCTGGAGGCTTTCCACAAGTCGGGGATCAAGCCCGAGTGGATGATCCTCGAGGTCCTGCCGGTGCTGCCGCCGGAGCTGCGCCCGCTGGTCCCGCTGGACGGGGGCCGCTTCGCCACCTCCGACCTCAACGACCTGTACCGCCGCGTCATCAACCGCAACAACCGGTTGAAGCGGCTGCTCGAGCTGAAGGCCCCCGACATCATCGTCCGCAACGAAAAGCGGATGCTGCAGGAAGCCGTCGACTCGCTGCTCGACAACGGCCGCCGCGGCAAGGCGATGACCGGCGCCAACAAGCGCCCGCTGAAGTCGCTCGCCGACATGATCAAGGGCAAGGGCGGCCGCTTCCGCCAGAACCTGCTCGGCAAGCGCGTCGACTACTCGGGGCGCTCGGTCATCGTCGTCGGCCCGCAGCTCAAGCTGCACCAGTGCGGACTGCCGAAGCTGATGGCGCTCGAGCTGTTCAAGCCCTTCATCTTCAACAAGCTGGAGACGATGGGGCTGGCCACGACGATCAAGGCCGCGAAGAAGATGGTGGAGAACCAGGAGCCGGTGGTCTGGGACATCCTGGAAGACGTCATCCGCGAGCACCCGGTGCTGCTGAACCGCGCGCCGACGCTGCATCGCCTGGGCATCCAGGCGTTCGAGCCGGTGCTGATCGAAGGCAAGGCGATCCAGCTGCACCCGCTGGTCTGCACGGCGTTCAACGCCGACTTCGACGGCGACCAGATGGCCGTCCACGTCCCGCTGTCGCTGGAAGCGCAGATGGAGGCGCGCACGCTGATGCTCGCGTCGAACAACGTGCTGCTGCCGTCGAACGGCGAGCCCTGCATCGTGCCGTCGCAGGACATCGTGCTCGGCCTCTACTACGCGACGCGCGAGAAGATCGGCGCCCTGGGTGACGGTGCGGCGTTCGCCGACGTCGCGGAAGCGGCGCGTGCCTACGAGTCTCGCCAGGCCGAGCTGCACGCGCGGGTCAAGGTGCGGATCAAGGAAGTGGAGCTCAGGGCCGGTCCGGACGGACAGACCGAGCGGGTCGAGAAGGTCACGCGCTACGACACGACGATCGGGCGCGCGCTGCTGTCCGAGATCCTCCCGCCCGGGCTGCCGTTCTCCTACATCAACAAGCCGCTGAAGAAGAAGGAGATCTCGCGCATCATCAACGCGAGCTTCCGCCGCTGCGGCCTGCGCGAAACGGTGATCTTCGCCGACAAGCTGATGCAGGCGGGCTACGGACTGGCCACGCGCGGCGGCATCTCGTTCGCCGCCGACGACATGCTGGTGCCGGAGGAGAAGCACAAGATCATCGCCGATTCCGAGGCGCAGGTGAAGGAGATCGAGGCCCAGTACACGTCGGGTCTCGTCACGCAGGGTGAGCGCTACAACAAGGTCGTCGACATCTGGGGCCGAGCCGGTGACGACATCGCCAAGGCGATGATGGCCCAGCTCGGCACGATGGAAGTCACCGATGCCGACGGCAAGACGGTGAAGCAGGATTCGTTCAATTCGATCTTCATGATGGCGGACTCGGGTGCGCGCGGCTCGGCTGCGCAGATCCGGCAGCTCGCCGGCATGCGCGGCCTGATGGCCAAGCCCGACGGGTCGATCATCGAGACGCCGATCACCGCGAACTTCCGCGAGGGCCTGAACGTGCTGCAGTACTTCATCAGCACGCACGGCGCGCGCAAGGGTCTGGCTGACACGGCGCTGAAGACCGCGAACTCCGGCTACCTGACGCGCCGCCTGGTCGACGTGACGCAGGACCTCGTGGTGACCGAGCACGATTGCGAGACCCGCAATGGCGTCGCGATGAAGGCGCTGGTCGAAGGCGGCGAGGTCATCGAGCCGTTGCGCGAGCGCATCCTCGGCCGTGTCGCGGCTTCCGACATCGTCAATCCGGAAACGCAGGAGACCCTCTATCCGGCGGGAACGCTGCTTGGCGAGGACGAGGTCGAGCAGATCGAGCTCCTGGGCATCGACGAGGTCAAGGTGCGCACGCCGCTCACCTGCGACACCCGCTACGGCCTCTGCGCCGCGTGCTACGGCCGCGACCTGGGCCGCGGGCATCTCGTCAACGTCGGGGAGGCGGTGGGCGTCATCGCCGCCCAGTCGATCGGCGAACCCGGCACCCAGCTGACGATGCGGACGTTCCACATCGGTGGCGCGGCGTCGCGTACGGCGGCGGCGTCACAGGTCGATTCCAAGTCGGCGGGCACCGTGCGCTTCTCGGCGCTGATGCGCTACGTCACCAACGCCAAGGGCGAGCTCGTCGTGATCGCGCGCTCGGGCGAAGTGATGATCCACGACGACAACGGTCGCGAGCGCGAGCGCCACAAGGTTCCCTACGGCGCGACGCTGCAGGTGAAGGACGGCGACACGGTGAAGGCGGGCAAGGTGCTGGCGCAGTGGGACGCGACGGCGCGGCCGATCATCACCGAGTACGCGGGCACGGTGAAGTTCGAGAACGTCGAGGACGGCGTGACCGTCGCCAAGCAGGTCGACGAGGTGACCGGCCTGTCGACGCTGGTCGTCATCGATCCGAAGCGGCGCGCGGGCTCGACGGCCAAGGGCGTGCGTCCGCAGGTGAAGCTGCTCGATGCCGATGGCAACGAGATCCACCTCGCGGGCTCCGACCTGCCCGTCAACATCACGTTCCAGCTGGGCTCGATCATCACGGTGAAGGACGGCCAGCAGGTCGCCGTCGGCGAGGTTCTCGCGCGGATTCCGCAGGAGACCTCGAAGACGCGCGACATCACGGGCGGCCTGCCGCGCGTGGCCGAGCTGTTCGAGGCGCGCGCACCCAAGGACGCCGGAACGCTGGCGGAAGTCACGGGCACGGTTTCGTTCGGCAAGGACACGAAGGGCAAGCAGCGGCTGGTCATCACCGACCTGGACGGTGTCGCCCACGAGTACCTGATCCCGAAGGACAAGCACGTCACGGCGCACGATGGCCAGGTGGTCAACAAGGGCGAGATGATCGTCGACGGGCCGGCGGATCCGCACGACATCCTGCGGCTTCTCGGCGTCGAGGCGCTCGCGCGCTACATCACCGACGAGGTGCAGGACGTCTACCGGCTGCAGGGCGTGAAGATCAACGACAAGCACATCGAGGTGATCGTGCGGCAGATGCTGCGCCGCGTGCAGGTCAGCGATGCCGGCGACTCGCGCTTCATCCAGGGCGAGCAGGTCGAGCGCTCGGACCTGCTGGACGAGAACGACCGGATGAAGAACGACGAGACCAAGCAGCAGGCGACCTACGAGCACATGCTCCTCGGCATCACCAAGGCGTCGCTGTCCACCGACTCGTTCATTTCCGCAGCATCGTTCCAGGAGACCACGCGCGTGCTGACCGAGGCGGCGATCATGGGCAAGCGGGACGAACTGCGCGGCCTGAAGGAGAACGTGATCGTCGGCCGGCTGATTCCCGCCGGCACGGGCCTCGCCTACCACAACGCGCGCCGGCGCCAGAAGCTCCTCGGGCCCGATGCGGCGTTGCTGGGGACAGGCGAGGAAGCGCCGGCCGTGCCCACGTCGGAGGTGTCCGCCGACGCGGCGTAACCGAGACGCTGCTGCAGCAGGTCGAGACCGGCGAGAGATCGCCGGTCTCTTTTTTTTGACCCACCGGTCGTGTGCGGCGTGCGCCGACTGCGCGTAACATCTGCCGACGTCCGAGCCGGGTCGCCGGGGTGAAGCCTATGTCGATGTTCATCTGCCGCATGCGCGCCGCGGCCGCGTGCATCGCGCTGATGCTGGGTCTCGCGGTTGCGGCTCCTGCCGACGCACGTCCCCGCGTCTGCCTGGTGCTGTCCGGAGGCGGAGCCCGCGGTGCCGCGCACGTCGGCGTCCTGAAGGTCCTGGAGGAGCTCAGGGTGCCGATCGACTGCATCGCCGGCACCAGCATGGGCGCGCTGATCGGCGGGGCCTACGCAAGCGGCATGTCGACCGCCGACATGCAGAAGCTCCTGCGCGGCATGTCGACCAAACTGCTGTTCCACGAGAAGCCGCCACGCCAGGAGCAGACGATCCGGCGCAAGATCGACGATCGTTCGATCCTGTTCGGTTTCGAGGTCGGACTCAAGGACGGCGACCTGAAACTTCAGAAGGGGTTGGTGAGCGGGGTGCAGCTCGAGACCGTCCTGCGGAAGCTGGTTCTCGCGCCCGGCGACCGGAACTTCGACGACCTGCCGATTCCCTACCGTGCGGTGGCGACCGATCTCGTCACCGGATCGCCGGTGGTCTTCGATCGCGGCAATCTCGCGAACGTGATGCGCGCATCGATGTCCGTTCCCGGCGCGATCGCGCCGGCGGAGCTCGACGGCAGCATCCTCGTCGACGGCGGGCTGACCGACAACCTGCCGGTCGACGTGGCGCGTGCGATGGGCGCCGACGTCGTCATCGCGGTCAACCTCGGTACTCCGCTGATGAAGCGCGAGGAGCTGCAGTCGATCGTCGGCGTCACCGGGCAGATGATCAACATCCTGACCGAGCAGAACGTGCGCAAGTCGCTCGCGTCGCTGAAACCCGGCGACATCCTGATCGAGCCTGCGCTGGGCGATTTCTCGGCCGCCGATTTCGACGACCTGCCCAAGGCGGTCCCGATTGGCGAAGCTGCCGCGCGCCAGGTCGAGGCGAAGCTCGAGGCATTGTCGTTGCCGCCCGAGGAGTACGCCGCGCTGCGGGCGCGTCAGGGTCTCGCGCTGCCGCCCGACGCGCGTCCGATCGACGAGATCCGGTTCGAGCCGATGGCGCGCGTCAATCCCGAGGTCCTGCGCCGCGACATGCAGACCAAGGTGGGCGAGCCGGTCGGACAGGAATTGCTCGACCGTGACATGCTGCGCCTGCAGGGCACCGGCGATTTCGAGCACGTCAGCTATCACTTCCTCGACGATGCCGGGCGCCGGGTGCTCGATATCGACGCCGTCGAGAAATCATGGGGTCCCGACTACCTGCGCTTCGGCCTGGGCCTGGGAACGGACCTGCAGGGCGACGCGTTCTTCAATCTCGCTGCGAGCTACAAGCGGACCTGGTTGAACAGTCTCGGCGCCGAATGGCGCACCGACGTGCAGATGGGGCGAACGAGTCGCCTCGCGAGCGAGTTCTATCAGCCGCTCTCGGTCGAAGGCACGTGGTTCGTCGCCCCCAACGCGAAGGTGGAGCGCAGGGCATTCGACCTGTACCAGGGTTCGCAGCGCGTCGCGCGCTACGACCTGCGGACCGTGCAGGGGGAGCTCGATCTCGGGATCAACCTGCAGCGCTACGGTGCGATTCGCGCGGGTCTGCTGGCAGGCAGCGTGAATGCCAAGCTCGACACCGGCCCCGAGGCGCTGGCGCCGCCCGCGGGCAACACCCCGCAGGCCGGCTTCGTCGCCCGGGCGATCATCGACCAGCTCGACAGCGCCAACTTCCCGCGGTCCGGATACCTGGCGGCCGCGAACGTCTTCGCTTCGCGCGCCGCCCTTGGCGCGCAGGACGATTACACCCGATGGGACGCGAACTTCGTCGGCGCCCACTCGCTGGGCCGGCACTCGCTCCAGGCCGGTGTCAGGGCCGGCGGCGCGCTGGGCAACGGCACGCTGCCGGCGTACGACCTGTTCCAGTGGGGCGGGTTCCTGCAGCAGTCGGGCTATCCGCAGGGCGCATTGCTGGGACGCCAGCTCACCTACGGCCGCCTCGTCTACACGTACCGGCTTCTCGATCCGAAATTGCTGTTCGACGGCCTCTATGCGGGCGGGTCGCTCGAAGCGGGGCGGATGGAGCAGCCCCTGGTGCCGGGCAGCCCGACCGGGCTCCTCAAGTCGGCTTCGGTGTTCCTGGGCTTCGACAGCGTGCTCGGGCCCCTGTACCTCGGCTATGGGCGCGCCGCGGACGGCAACCGGAGCGCATATCTCTACCTCGGTCGACCGTGACGCGGCGGGGGTCCGAACGTCGGCCGCTCGCCTGCGTCCGCGGCGCCGTTGCGATCGCCGGGGCGCGTCTATATGCTAGCCGCACGTTCCCGGAGCCGGTGCGGCAAGGGCCGGGGACCGGGACGCATGCTCCCGAACGATCTGCCGGCACAAGGAGGTAGTCATGCTGTCTCGATGCCGTTTGCTTTCGTTGCTGGCTTCCGGTGCCATCGCGGCCGTCCTGCCGGCACTCGCGTTCGCCGAGGCCGCGCAGCCGCCCGAGCAGGTGCTGATCAACGCGACGAGCATCCGCTGGAGCGATGCACCCCCGTCGCTTCCCAAGGGCGCCAAGGTTGCCGTCCTCTACGGGGACCCGGGGGCGGCCGGGCCATTCGTCATGCGCGTGCTGCTGCCTGCCAAGTACAGGATCCCGTTCCATTGGCACACGCAGCCCGAGCAATTGACGGTGATCTCGGGCGAGCTCTTCGTCGCCAACGACGCGACCTACAACAAGAAGTACGCGCGCGCGGTGAAGCAGGGGGGGTTCCTCTACCTTCCCGCAAAGGCGCAGCAGTACACGTTCACCAAGAAGAAGACGGTCGTCGAGATCTACGGCATGGGCCCGTTCGACGTCAAATACGTCGATCCGAACAGCGATCCGGCCAAATGGGAGCAGGCGAAGGCGTACTACTTCCCGCACAAGTTCGAGGTCAACGAGATGAACGCGCCCGAGTCGGGAGAGCCGATCCCGACGTTCTGACCGGGTTCCGACCCGGGACCGCCCGGCCGGACCGGCGGTCGGCGCCGCGCGGGGCGAGGCAGCCGCGATCGGGATGACGGGCGGCAGCGAGCGGGCGAGGGGTCCGCGCCTCGGCGCTGGCCCCCCGTCGCGTCATTTGGTCAGGTTGCGCTTCGCTCCGGCGTACTGCGTGTCGAAGCGCTTCATGACCAGGTCGACATGCTTCGGCTCGTCGGACGGGCTCACGGTGAATTCGCTGAGCCCGCTTTCGTCGCACCATACGCGCGTGCCGGTCTTGCCGCCCCGCCCCGCCTGGCGGCTTTCGAGGTAGATCGCGCAGCGGATGACACTCTCCTTCTTGTTCCAGTCGATGCTCGCCTGGTCGTTCTTCTTGAAGCCCAGCTTTTCAAGATCGGACATGACCGCATAAAGGCGTCGCAGCGAGCGCACGTCGTACTCCTGGTCATTGCGCCAGAACGTCGTCGAGACCAGCACCTTGTTGCCGTGCGCGTCGCTCATGTAGACGTAGGGATTGATCGATCGGGATGCCTCGTCGGCATTCCCGCTCGGTTGGGCTGCCGCTGTGGCCGTAGCGAGCGCCAGCAGGGCGCCGGCGACGAAGGAAATGGCTTTTGGCATCGACTTGCACTCCAAGCGTGATGGTTTGGCGCCTTTAGAATAATTGATCGCCCGCGCGCGCGCCAGCGGTCGCGGCGGCGACAAATGTCGCGATCCGACGCTCCCCGCGTTCGGTCCCCGTCGCGTTCGGTCCCCGTCGCGTTCAGTGAATTTTTCATGCGGGTTGCCCGGAGCCGCCGTCCGTCGGCATTGGTTCGTCAATGTTTGACCGGGCTCAAACCCCGCACCCCTGGGGTCACTATGATCGGTTTCGGTATCCCGCAGCTGATGGTGGATGCGGAAACCTGGAGTCGACGAGCATTCATATCTAAAAAACTTGGAGCGGAGACAGTTCATGAACACGCGATTTCATGCCGGGCTGACACTGGCAATCGGCCTTGGCGTGTGCGGCGCGCTCGCGACAGCGCAGGCGCAGCCGTTCAACTGGAAGACAGTGGTCAACAACGGGTACACGATGCCCGGTTCGACGTCACTGTTCAACAGCTACAACCAGCCTTCGGTCAACGCGAGCGGAATGGTCGTGTTCCGTGCGCGCAGCAAGGGCAGTGACGGTGGCGGTGGTGGCGGCGGCGGTGGCGGTGGCGGTGGCGGCGGCGGCGGTGGGCCGGCGCGCGGCATCTACGAGCGCGACATGCGCGTGAATGGACCCCTGATCCAGGTCACCAGCGTCGGCTCGGCGGTGCCTCAGCCGAACAACACGTATTACAACGGCGAACTTGCCCAGTTCAACGAGTTTCCGGCGTTTCCGCGAATCGACGCGCTCTCGCCCACCATCGCCACGCGCGGCCAGTCGCAGCCGGTCTGGACCTACCTCCTCGCCGACGGCACGGAAACGCGGGTGGGGACCGCGGGCGTCTATGCGAACCCTGGCGGCGCGCTCGTAACCGGCGCGAGCCTGCTCGGCGCCGTGACCCGGCCCAACGGCGCTCTGGTGTTCCCGTATTTCCAGGTGCCGGGAGCGCCGGCGGGCACGCGCTTCGATCAGTTTCCCGGATCGGCTGCGGTGACCGCGGGAACGACGATCGCGTTCAAGGGGAACTACACCGACCCGGTCACCACTCTCGGCATGACGGGCGTCTACTACAGGAACGTGTCGGCGAACTGGGGAACGAGCCCCATCTACCTGATTGCCAACAGCAATACCCGCATCCCCAACCAGCCGGCAGCCGGTACGGTCAAGTTCGGATCGACCGCGCCTCCGAGCGCTGGCGGCGGCTACATGTTCTTCGTCGGATTGGACAATGAAGACGCGCCGACGATGGGGGGCATCTACCGGGCGCGGATCGCGCAGCCGCCGGTGCTTCAGACGCTGGTGGGCATCGCCTCGCAGGTCCCGGGTGAAGCGGCGGGCACCGGCTTCAACCAGTTCGGCGAGGGCCTGTCGGTGAGTTCCGACGGCCGCTATGTCGCGTACTGGGGAGCATGGGGAACCGACACCACACCCAAGACGCTTTCCTGCCCGCAGGACGGCAACGCGGATCTGATCACCTACTGCTGGCAACTCTATCCGAGCGGAAGCACGGTGGCGAACATTCCGGTTCACCAGGGAATCTTCGTCTACGACACGCGGACCAACACCAATACGGCGGTCGCGAAGACCGGCAGGAACGGCCTGCAGGACTTCATCTATTGGGTGTTCTCGGGCGCGCCTCCCGGAGTCGGCGGGGGCGACGAGGGCGAAGGTGAACCGCCGCGGTGGCGGGCGTCGCCCTTCGCCGCGATCTCGGGCAAGTTCCCGTACGCGGTCCGCGTTGCCTACAAGGCGAACCGGTTGGGTGCCAACGGCAGCGTCGACGGCATCTACATGTACCGGAACAAGTGGGCCCCGTTCGTGACCGTCGCCGAGCTGGGCTCCAGCGGAACGAAGATCGATCCGCTGGCCCCGGCAGGTTCGCTCGTGACGGCGATCGGAATCGAGCGTGACGGGTTCCGCGAGGGCTACCTGTCGATCACCGCGAGCATGGTCGAGCCGATCACGAGCACCGGCTGGGCGGGCATCTATGTCGCGAACACGCCGATGACCTACTGCTCTTTGGACTGGCGGAACTGCTGAGGCTCCGGTTCACCGTTGCAGCACTGATCCACTGGTCCATTCCCCAGGGCCGGAAGCACCTCCCTTCCGCTGCGCATTGGGGAATTCCCGCGGTCGCCCGGCACAGCCGGCCGGCCGCGGTTTTTTCTCGGGGATCGGCGCTCCTGCGCGAATCGGGTGCCGATGGGCCCCGGGTCGGCGCACCCCGGGGCAGGGACGGGATGAGGTGCCCGGACTCGGCATCGGAGGCCGAGGTCGAGGGTTCGTGCCTTGGCGAACGTGTCGAGGCTGGCGTTGACTATCCTGGCCGGATCGGCCTATAATCGCAGTCTTTTCCCCCCACCGGCTGTCCTGAATGATCGGCGTCCGGGGGTGTGCGTACCCTGGTCGCGTCGACTGACGCGGCCCGCGGCGCACGAAGGTGGCCTGGGCCGGCGCCTCGCGGATCGCGCGGGGCGGGTTGCCTGGGCCACTTTGATTTGTGAGGCATGAGCCCTGCGGTTCCGAGCGCAAGCGACGGACGCCGCACACTCAGGAAAACCAGAGCGGAACAACTTAGATGCCAACCATCAATCAGCTCGTGCGGAAGGGCCGTGAGCCCGCCGTTTCGAAAAGCAAGGTCCCGGCGCTGGAGCAGAGCCCGCAGAAGCGCGGCGTATGCACGCGTGTCTACACGACCACACCCAAGAAGCCCAATTCCGCTCTGCGCAAGGTCGCCAAGGTACGGCTGACCAACGGCTTCGAGGTGATCAGCTACATCGGCGGCGAAGGGCACAACCTGCAGGAGCACTCGGTCGTGCTGATCCGCGGCGGTCGCGTCAAGGACCTGCCCGGCGTCCGTTACCACATGGTGCGCGGCGCACTCGACACGGCCGGCGTCAAGGACCGCAAGCAGGCGCGGTCGAAGTACGGCGCGAAGAAGCCCAAGTCCTGACGCTGACGGAGTCCACGATGCCCAGACGCAGAGAAGTCCCCAAGCGCGAGATCCTTCCGGATCCGAAGTACACGAACGTCGACGTCGCCAAGTTCATCAACGTGCTGATGACCGCCGGCAAGAAGTCGGTGGCCGAGCGAATCATCTACGGCGCGTTCGAGCAGATCTCGAAGAAGGGCGGGAAGGATCCGCTCGAAGTCTTCAACCAGGCGCTCGCGAACTCGCGGCCGATGGTCGAGGTGAAGAGCCGCCGCGTCGGCGGCGCCAACTTCCAGGTGCCGGTCGAAGTGCGTCCGGTCCGCCGGATGGCGCTCGCGATGCGCTGGCTGCGCGAAGCCGCGCGCAAGCGCAGCGAGAAGTCGATGGGTCAGCGCCTCGCGGCCGAGCTGCTCGAGGCCTCCGAGGGCCGCGGCGGCGCGGTCAAGAAGCGCGAGGAAGTGCATCGCATGGCGGAAGCCAACAAGGCGTTCTCGCATTTCCGCTTCTGAGAACCCCGAGAGACCCGACAACCCAGACAGCAACAGGACAGGACGGAATCCGCGCGCGGCCCAGCACCGATCGGGCAGCGGCGTTTTCCTGGCTGAAGACAACGTGCCCCGAACTACCCCCATCGAACGGTATCGCAACATCGGCATCAGCGCGCACATCGATGCCGGCAAGACCACGACCACCGAGCGCATCCTCTTCTACACCGGCGTCTCGCACAAGATGGGCGAGGTGCACGACGGCGCCGCCGTCATGGACTGGATGGAGCAGGAGCGGGAGCGTGGCATCACGATCACGTCGGCCGCGACGACCTGCTTCTGGAAAGGGATGGACGGCTCCTATTCCGAGCACCGGATCAACATCATCGACACGCCGGGCCACGTCGACTTCACGATCGAAGTCGAGCGTTCGATGCGCGTGCTCGACGGCGCATGCATGGTCTACGACTCGGTCGGCGGCGTGCAGCCGCAGTCGGA
>DATIQL010000194.1:0-12141 GCA_035470905.1 Casimicrobiaceae bacterium | reverse complement strand
GACATTCTCGTCTACCGGGCGAACAAGGTCCCGGTGGGCGAGGACCAGGTCTCGCACATCGAGGTCACGCGCGAGCTTGCGCGGCGCTTCAACCACATCTACGGGCGCGAGCCCGGGTTCGAGGAAAAGGCGCGCGAGGCGGTGAAGAAGCTCGGCAGGGCGAAGGCCAAGCGCTACGAGACGATGCGCGCCGCGTTCCAGGAGCAGGGTGACAGCGAGGCGCTCGAGGCGGCGCGTGCGCTGCTCGAGGAGACGCAGAACCTGTCGCTCGGGGATCGCGAGCGGCTGTTCGGCTACCTCGAGGGTGCGCGGCGGATGATCCTGCCCGAGCCGCAGCCGCTCCTGACCGAGACGCCGCGGGTGCCGGGTCTCGACGGGCAGAAGATGTCCAAGTCCTACGGCAATGCGATCCTGATGCGCGAGGAGCCGGCGGCGGTGACGCAGAAGATCCGCACCATGCAGACCGATCCGGCGCGTGTGCGGCGCAGCGATCCGGGCAATCCCGAGCATTGCCCCGTATGGCCGCTGCACCAGATCTATTCGAGCCAGGAAACGCGCGACTGGGTGTGGAAGGGCTGCACGACGGCCGGCATCGGCTGTCTCGACTGCAAGCAGCCGGTGATCGACGCGATCATCCAGGAGCAGCAGCCGATGCGCGAGCGTGCGCAGAAATACGTCGACGACCCCGTGCTGGTGCGCAACATCGTCGCCGACGGCTGCGAGCGCGCGCGCAAGCTCGCCGAGGAGACGATGCGCGACGTGCGCGACGCGATGGGCCTTTCCTATGACTAGCGACGCGGCCGAGCTCGACCTCTCCCATCCGTCGCCCGAGCCCAAGCCGCTCGCGCGCGTCTACGGCGAGCCGGTCAACGAGCTGCCGCGGGATCTCTACATCCCGCCCGAGGCGCTCGAGGTCTTCCTCGAGACCTTCGAGGGACCGCTCGATCTGCTGCTCTATCTGATCCGCCGGCAGAACATCAACGTGCTCGACATCCCGATGGCGGAGCTGACGCGCCAGTATCTGGGCTACGTCGAGATGATGCGCCGCACGCAGCTCGAGCTCGCGGCGGAGTACCTGTTGATGGCGGCGGTGCTGATCGAGATCAAGTCGCGGCTCCTGCTGCCGCGGCCGCCCGCGCCTCCGGGCGTCGAAGCCGAGGATCCGCGTGCCGAGCTCGTGCGCAGGCTGCTCGAATACGAGCGGATGAAGCAGGCCGCCCGCGACATCGACGCGTTGCCGCTCGCCGAGCGCGATTTCTCGACGACCCGCATCTGGTTCGACCGCATGGCCGCGCTGCGGCTGCCCGAGGTGTCCCCGGACGATCTGCGCACGGCGTGGGCCGGTCTCGTTGCGCGGGCGCGGGCCAATCGCCATCATCTGGTCACGCGCGAGCAGCTTTCGGTGCGCTTCGAGATGAGCCGGGTCCTGAAGCTGCTGCAGCCGGCCCGCTACATGGAATTCACGGCCCTCTTCGCCGAGCATGCCGACGTCCCGCATCTGGTGGTGACGTTCCTGGCGCTGCTGGAGCTCACCCGCGAGCAGCTGGTGAGCATCGCGCAGGCGGAGCCCTATGCGCCGATCCACGTGCAGCTGCGCGGCGAGAAGCCGTTCACCCTCGACGGTGACCAGCAATGAGCGAAATGCAATCAGGCGACCAGGAGCCGCGCGACATGCCGCAGGACCCGGCGGAACAGGAACCGGCGCAGCCCGGGCAGGTGCAACCCGAGCCGGCCGGACAGGAGCTGTCCTCCATGCCGGATCTGGCCGAAGCCCGCGGCGTGCTCGAAGCCGCGCTTCTGGTCGCCGGCGAGCCGGTGCCGGCCGCCCAGCTCGCGAAGCTGTTCGATCCGCCGCTGACCTCCGGGACGGTGCGCAATCTGCTCGACGAGATCGCCCGCGAATGGAGCCCGCGCAAGGTCGAGCTCGTGCAGGTCGCATCGGGCTGGCGCTTCCAGGGCAAGCGCGAGGTCCAGCCCTATCTCGACCGGCTCGCGCCGGAGAAGCCGGCGCGGTATTCGCGTGCGGTCATGGAAACCCTGGCGATCATCGCCTACCAGCAACCCGTCACCCGCGGCGACATCGAGGCGATCCGCGGTGTCGCCGTGTCGACGAACGTCATCAAGACGCTCGAGGACCGGCAATGGATCGAGGCCGTCGGTCATCGCGAAACCCCGGGTCGTCCCGCTCTGTACGCGACGACCCGCGCCTTCCTCGACGATCTCGGCCTGCGCTCGATCGCGGAGCTGCCCCCGCTCGCCGACCTCGATTCCTCCCACCTTCTGGAGATGCCTGATGCCCCCACCAAGGCCGCCGAGGCGCCAAGCGCACTCGCGAGCCCGATCCTCGGGTCCGATCCAACAGCCGAGTCTGGCGCTGCAACGGATCGCGGAGAGCCTGCCGCCTCCGAAACACAAACGCTCCACTGACGAGATCTTCAACGAGCCGCAACGCCTGCACAAGGTGCTGGCGAGCTGCGGCTTCGGCTCGCGCCGCGCGATGGAGGAAATGATCCTCGCCGGGCGCATCACCGTGAACCGGATGCCGGCCGAGGTCGGCCAGAAAGTGGGCCCGGGGGACGAGGTTCGCATCAACGGCGAACTGGTGAAGGTGCGCTTCGCCGAGCCGCGCGCGCGGATCCTGATGTACCACAAGCCCACCGGCGAGATCGTCACCCGCGACGATCCGGAGGGCCGCGCCACGGTGTTCGAGAAGCTGCCGTCGATCGGCAACGGCAAGTGGATCAACATCGGGCGCCTCGACTACAACACCGAGGGCCTGCTGCTGTTCACCAATTCGGGCGAGCTCGCGAACCGGATGATGCACCCGCGCTACGAGGTCGAGCGCGAGTACGCGGTTCGCGTCATGGGGCGCCTGACCGACGAGCAGATGCAGGCGCTGACCTCCGGCATCGAGCTCGAAGACGGCCCCGCGCGCTGCGACAGCGTCGTCGACGGCGGCGGCGAAGACGACGGCTCGAACCACTGGTATCGCGTCGTGCTGAAGGAAGGGCGCAATCGCGAGGTGCGGCGCCTGTTCGAAGCGCTGGGGATCATGGTCAGCCGGCTGATCCGCGTCCGTTACGGGGCGCTGGCAATGCCGACGCGCCTCAAGCGCGGCGACCTCGAGGAGCTCGAGGCCAAGGACGTCAGCACCATCGTCGCAGCCGCCGGGCTGCGTGCGGCGGGACCGGGACGTCCGCAGCAGCAGGAGCGCGGCGAGGGTCGCGGCGGTCGCCACGACCCTCGCAAGGGCGCGCGTCCCGGCGGGCCACGGCCACCGCAACACCCCGGAGGCGCGCCCGGAGTGGGCCACCCGGGCGGACGTCCCCAGCCCCATCCGGGAGCGCATCCGTCGGGGCACGCGCCGGGTTCGCGGTCACCGGGAAAACGTCCGGGAGGGGCCGGGCACCCCAAGGGAAAGAAAGGTCCGCGTCCGCCGCACGATCAGCAGCGAGGGCCTTTCCCGGCGCATGCGCATCCGGCTGCGGCCGGGGCCGGTCCGCGGCCGGAGCGTCCGCCGCGCGAGCGCCACAACTTCGACGAGGTGCAGCCGCAGAGCAACGCCAACGCGCTGCCGTTCGGTCGCACGGCGCACGGTGCGCCCGGCGGCAGGCCACACGGCTACGGCGGCGATGCGCGGCCCCGGCATCGCGCCGGTCCGCCGGCGCACAAGGCGGCCGGGCAGGGCTTCGGAAAGCCGCATGGTCCCGCCAGGCGGCCCGGAGGACCGGGTGGCAAGGGCCATGCCGGACCGGGCGGCCATGCGCAGCGTCGTCCGCAACCCCCCCGTGGTGAAGTCAACGGCAACGTCGCGCCCCCGGGCGAGAAGCCGGTCCACCACGACGACGATCAGTGAAGCCCGAAGGGGCTCGCTGAAGGATCAGGGCTCGAAGCGCGGCGAGCGCTTGCCGAGGAACGCATCGATTCCTTCGGCGAAATCGCCGGTCGCCGCACACGCGCCGAAGCTCCGCGCTTCGGCGTCGAGCTGCTGCGCAAGCGTGCGGTCGGGCGAATCTCGCAGCAGGCGCTTGACGTTGCGCAATGCGAGCTTCGGACCTTCGGCGATCGACCGCGCCCAGGTCTCCACTGCGGCGTCCAGCTTTCCCGCTTCGACGACGCGGTTGACGAGCCCGATGCGCAGTGCGTCGTCGGCTCCGAAGCGCTCGCCCAGCAGGTAGATCTCGAGCGCCTTGCGCACGCCGACGATCCGGGGCAGCGACCACGTGCCGCCACCGTCCGGCGTCAGGCCGATGTTGCGGTAGGCGGACGCGAATACGGCGTCGTCCGCCGCGACGACGAGGTCGCAGGCGCAGGCGATCGACAATCCGAATCCGGCGACGGCACCCTGGACCGCGGCTATCACCGCATGCGGCATCCGGTGCAGCTGCTCGACCGCAGTCTGCACGCGCAGCACGATGTCCTCGAAATCCCGCCGCAGGTTCGTCCGCTCGCCGGCGAGCCTGGCGGCGAACGTGCGCAGATCGCCCCCCGCCATGAAATGACGCCCGGCGCCGCGCAGGACGACGACCCGGAGCGAAGCGTCGGAGGCGAGCGCCGACGTATGCGCGATCAGCGCGTCCATCATCGCGATGTCCAGAACATTGAGCGCCGCGGGACGGTTGAAGGTCAGTGTCGCGACCGGTCCCGAGCGCGCGAGGATGATCGTGTCGTGCTCGTCGGATGGCTTCATGGGGGGCCGCTCCTGAACGGCGTGCTGGTCTCGAGTTCGTCGATCGAATGGGCGACATCGGCGCGCTCGCGCGCGCAGTAGTCGGCGATGGCCCTCGCAAACGCCGGATCGGCGATCGCGTGCAGCGAGCGCGTAGGCGCAGGAAGGAGGCCGCGCGCGAGCTTGTGGACGCCCTGCGCGCCGCCTTCGAAGCTTTCGATGCGACGCTCGATGCAGAATTCGATCGCCTGGTAGTAGCAGGCTTCGAAGTGGAGGCCGGGCACGTATTCGCGTGTGCCCCAGTAGCGTCCCCACAGCGTCGCGGAATCGTGGACGTCGAGCGCGGCGCACAGCGGACGTCCTTCGCGCGATCCCAGGACGAGCAGCAGATGATCCGAAAGCGTCGCGCCGATGCGCTCGAAGAATTCGAGCGACAGGTACGGCGTCGAGTGATGCGCCGCGTAGGTCCGCTCGTAGCACTCGAAGAAGAACGCCCAATCGGCGGCGGTGATCTCGCGGCCCCGCTTGCGCGTGAACGCGACGCCGGCCGAGTCGAGGCGGCGGCGCTCCTGGCGGATCTTCTTGCGCTTGTCGTGGTTGAACGCCGACAGGAAATCGGCGAAATCGCGATAACCGTCGTTGCGCCAGTGGAACTGCACGCCGTCGCGCTCCACCATGCCCGCCGCAACGCCCTCGCGCGCCTGCACCTCGTCGGTGAACAGCACGTGCAGCGACGAATAGCCACGGCGCAGCGCGGACAGCGCCGCGTCGAGCAATGCGCGCCGTGTCCCGGGCTCCGGCGCGAGAATGCGCGGACCCGACACCGGCGTGAAAGGAATCGCGGCGAGGAGCTTCGGGTAATAGCGCCGGCCGTGGCGGCGGTAGGCGTCGGCCCAGCCCCAGTCGAACACGTATTCGCCGTAGCTGTGCGCCTTCGCGTAGAGCGGCATGGCGCCGACGAGCTCGCTGCGGTTCCATGCCGTCAGGAAGCGCGGTGTCCATCCGGTCTCGGGCGAGGCGCAGCCGGACTCGTGCAGCGCCGAGAAATAGGCATGCGACAGCAGCGGGCCCGCGCCGGCGAGCCGGTCCCAGTCGGCGGGGGGAATCGACGCCAGGTCGGCATCGTCGCGGATCAGCGCGGACGCGGTGACCGGCGGTCGTGAAGGTGAGCAGGGAACCGGCAGGTGCATGATGGTGCCCCGATTGTCGCCGTTGCCGGCAGCGCGCTCAAGCGTCGCGAGCGCAGGTCGCGGCTGCAACCCGCGTGCTAACATTTTCCGATGAAGATTGCGCTCGCGCAGCTCAACCAGAGGCTCGGCGACCTCTCGGGCAATGCGCAGGCGCTGCTCGAAGCGGTCAACCAGGCGCGACACGCAGGCGCATCGCTGGTCGTGACCCCGGAGCTCTCGCTGTGCGGCTACCCGCCCGAGGATCTGGTGCTGCGGCCGGCCTTCCTCGATGCCTGTGCGGCGGAACTCAAGGCACTCGCAGCCCAGGTGACCGGCATCGCCGCGCTGGTCGGATTTCCCGAGCGCGTGGAAGGCCGGCGCCACAACGCGCTCGCCGTGCTGCGCGATGGGCGCGTCGACCGCATCTATCGCAAGCAGCGCCTTCCCAATTACACGGTGTTCGACGAAGAGCGCTATTTCGCGCCCGGTGGCGAGCCTTGCGTGTTCGAGGTCGAGGGACTGCGCGTCGGCGCGATCATCTGCGAGGATTGCTGGCATCCCGAGCCTGCGGCGCAGGCCCGGGCCGCGGGCGCGCAGCTCATCGTCGTTCCCAACGGATCGCCGTTCCACACGCGGCAGCAGGCGGCGCGCGTTGCGCAGGTCGCGGCGCGTGCGCGCGAGACGGGACTGCCGATCGTCTACGTCAACCGCGTTGGCGGCCAGGACGAGCTGGTGTTCGACGGCGCTTCGTTCGTGGTGGGGGCCGACGGCGGCATCGCGCAGCAATTGCCGGCCTGGCACGAGACGGTCGCGCTCGCCGCGTTCGAGAATGGCGCGCCGAAGGCGGTGCGCGGCAGCCTCGATCCCGCGCTCGAGCCGCATGTCTACCAGGCGCTGGTGATGGGCGTACGCGACTATGTCGGCAAGAACCGGTTTCCCGGCGTGATCGTCGGTCTTTCCGGCGGCGTCGATTCGGCACTGACGCTCGCGGTCGCGGTCGATGCGCTGGGCGGCGACCGCGTGCGTGCGGTGATGATGCCATCGCAATACAGCGCATCGATCAGTCTCGAGGATGCTCGCGCGATGGCCGGGATCGTCGGTGTGCGCTACGAGGAGTTGCCGATCGGACCGATGTTCGGCGCGTTTCTCGAGTCGCTGTCGCACGCGTTCGCCGGACTGCCGGTCGACGCGACCGAGGAGAACATCCAGGCGCGCATCCGCGGGACGCTGCTGATGGCCCTGTCGAACAAGTCGGGATCGATCGTGCTGACCACGGGCAACAAGTCGGAGATGGCCGTCGGCTATGCGACGCTCTACGGCGACATGGCCGGCGGCTTCGCCGTGCTTCGGGACATCAGCAAGACCCTCGTCTACCGCCTTGCCCGCTACCGCAACGGCCTGGGCCGGGTGATTCCCGAGCGGATCATCACCCGCGCGCCCTCCGCCGAACTGCGGCCGAACCAGACCGACCAGGATTCGCTGCCGCCCTACGACGTGCTCGACGGGATCCTCGAGGCCTACGTCGAGCAGGACCTGGCGCCGGCCGACATCGTCGCCCGGGGCTATCCCGCCGTCGACGTTCGTCGCGTCGTGCGCCTGATCAAGGTCAACGAATACAAGCGCCGCCAGGCCGCCGTCGGCATCCGCATCACGCCGCGGGGCTTCGGCAAGGACTGGCGCTACCCGATCACGTCGGCGTGGAACGAGTGGGAGAGCGTGGGCGGGCCATAGCGGTCGCGCCCCGCAGCCGCGGCGCGCGGGACCCCGGTTCGTGTATCCTTTGCCGGGCAATCCTGTTCCCGCACCGGGCATCCCCATGAAGAAAATCGAAGCGATCATCAAGCCGTTCAAGCTCGACGAGGTGCGCGAGGCACTGTCCGAGGTCGGCGTCACCGGGTTGACCGTGACCGAAGTCAAGGGTTTCGGGAGGCAGAAGGGGCACACCGAGCTTTACCGGGGTGCCGAATATGTCGTCGATTTCCTGCCCAAGGTGAAGGTCGAGATGGTGCTCGCCGACGCGCTGGTCGAGCGGGCGATCGAAGCGATCATCAAGGCGGCGCGCACGGGCAAGATCGGCGACGGGAAGATCTTCGTGACGGCAGTCGACCAGGTGCTGCGCATCCGCACCGGGGAATCCGGCGAGGCCGCCGTCTGAAGTCTGAAGCGGAGGGCCCCCGCCGTGACGGCCGGGGACAGCCTTGATTCGACCCAGGAGGCCAGTCCATGTCGTTTGCGAGCGAGTTCAGGGAATTTGCGGTCAAGGGCAGCGTCGTCGATCTGGCGGTAGGCGTGATCATCGGCGGGGCATTCGGCAAGATCGTCGATTCGCTGGTCAAGGACCTCATCATGCCGGTCGCCGGCAGGATCTTCGGCGGGCTCGACTTCTCCAACTACTTCATCGTGCTGAAGGCGCCGCCCGCCGGCTACGCGGGGCCGATGACCTATGAAGCGCTGACCAAGGCCGGCGTCCCGCTGTTCGCCTACGGCAACTTCGTCACCGTCGCGATCAACTTCCTGATCCTCGCGTTCATCATTTTCATGATGGTGAAGCAGATCAACCGCCTGAAGCGCGAGGCGCCGCCGGCGCCGGCCGCGCCCCCGGAGGAGATCGTGCTGCTTCGGGAGATCCGCGATTCGGTCAAGCGCTAGGACCAACCACAGGCGCGGCCGGGGTGCCGTGCCGGCAGCATGCAACCACAACCAGAGACGGGGGGAAATCGAATGAAGCGAATCATCGTTCCGGCGGTCGCCGCTGTGCTTTGCCTCGGCGCTGCGCAGCCGGCGTCGGCCGACATCACCATCGGGGTGATCGTGTCCGCGACCGGGCCTGCGGCATCGCTGGGCATTCCGGAGCGCAACACGATCGAGCTGCTCCCGAAATCGATCGCCGGAGAAAAGGTCGACTGGATCGTCCTCGACGACGCGTCGGACACGACGCGCGCCGTCACCGACACGCGCAAGCTGATCAGCGAGGACCATGCCGACGTGATCGTCGGCTCGACGATCACGCCGAACTCGCTGGCGATGGTCGACATCGTCGCCAATGCGAAGACGCCGATGATCTCGATGGCGGCTTCCGCCCGGATCGTCGATCCCGCCAATCCCAGGACCCACTGGGTGTTCAAGACGCCGCAAAGCGATTCGCTGATGGCCGACGCGATCGCCGTCAGCATGAAGGCGAACGGCGTCAAGACGCTGGGCTACATCGGCTTCAATGACGCCTACGGCGACAGCTGGCTCGGCGAGATCCGCCGCTCGGCGCAGACCGCCGGCATCCGCGTGGTCGCCGAGGAGAAATACAACCGCAACGACGCGTCGGTCACCGGGCAGGTGCTGAAGCTGATGGCCGCGCATCCGGATGCGATCCTGATCGGCGCCGCCGGCACGCCCGGCGCCACGCCGCAGAAGGAGCTGATCGCGCGTCATTACAAGGGCAGGATCTACCAGACGCACGGCGTGGCCAATCCCGATTTCCTGCGTGTGCTCGGCAAGGAGGGCAATGGAACGGAGCTGCCGATCGGGCCGATGCTCGTCTGGGAGCAGCTCCCCGACAGCAACCCGATCAAGAAGGTCGCCCAGGGCTACGTGACTGCCTACGAGGCGAAGTACGGTGCGGGCACGCGGGCAACGTTCGGCGGTCACGCCTATGACGCCTATCTGCTCCTTACCAAGGCAGTGCCCGAGGCGCTGAAGAAGGCGAAGCCCGGCACGCCGGAATTTCGCGCGGCGCTGCGCGACGCCCTGGAAACGACCTCGGTCGTCGGCACGCACGGCGTATTCAACATGACAGCGCAGGATCACAACGGTCTCGACAATCGCGCGCGGGTGATGATCCGCATCGAGAACGGGAAATGGGTGCTGGTCAAGTAGGCGCACGCTGAACGCGGTGGTCCGACGGGCCGGAGCGCTCCCTCCGGCCCGTTTGGCATGGACCGCCGCGATCATGCCTGCGGGCGGGCGCCCGACACCCCGACGATGACCTTCCGGCGATGGATCTCTCGATTGCGGCGTTGCTCGCTCAGGATGGCATCACCAACGGCGCCATCTACGCGTTGCTCGCGCTGGCGCTGGTGCTGGTGTTCACCGTCACCCGCGTCATCTGGGTTCCAGCGGGGGAATTCGTCGCCTACGGCACGCTGACGCTGGCCGGGCTGCAGCTCGGGAAGCCGCCGGGCACCGTCGGCCTGCTGGTGGGCCTCGCGGTCCTTGCCGGCGCCGTCGAGGCGGTCGCGACGCTGCGCCGCCGGGAATATGCGCGGCTGCCGCTGCGTCTGGTGCTCTGGGTCGGCGTTCCGGCGCTCATCGCGGCACTGGTGTGGTGGGCTGCGCCGCACCAGTTTCCGCTGGCCGTGCAGGTCGCGCTGACCCTCGCCGCGGTGACGGCGATGGGGCCGCTGCACTACCGGATCGTCTATCAGCCGCTCGCCGATGCCAGCGTCCTGGTGCTGCTGATCGTCTCGGTCGCCGTGCATTTGACGCTGACGGGACTGGGACTGTGGTTCTTCGGGGCGGAGGGCTCGCGCACCCCCGCGTTCTCCTCGGCGTCGCTGCAGTGGGGCGATCTCGCCTTCAGCGCGCAGAGCCTGCTGGTCGTGCTCGCAAGCCTCGTGCTGATCGGCGCGCTCTACCTGTTCTTCGGCGCGACGCTCCACGGCAAGGCCCTGCGCGCGACGGCGGTCAACCGCGTCGGTGCGCGGCTGGTCGGCATCTCGCCCAGTTTCGCGGGCGGGCTCACGTTCGCACTGGCCGCCTTGCTGTGCGCGTTCTCGGGGGTGCTGATCGGACCGATCGTCACCGTCTACTACGACTCGGGCTTCCTCGTGAGCCTCAAGGGCTTCGTCGGGGCGATCATCGGCGGCCTGGTCAGCTACCCGCTCGCGGCCGTCGGCGCGCTGCTGGTCGGGCTGCTGGAATCGTACTCGTCGTTCTGGGCAAGCGCGTTCAAGGAAGTGATCGTGTTCACGCTGATCATCCCGGTGCTGCTGTGGCGCAGCCTGACGACCCACCATCACGAAGAGGACGAGTAGGCGCGATGCGCGAAGCGCTGACCGGGTCGCGGCTCGCGACGGCCGCATTCGCAGTCGTGCTGGTGGCGATCCCGGCGGCAGCGCCCCAGTTCTGGGTGACGCTGGGCAACTACATCGGCCTCTACAGCATCGTGACGCTGGGGCTGGTGCTGCTGACCGGCGTCGCCGGGCAGACTTCGTTCGGCCAGGCCGCTTTCGTCGGGCTGGGCGCCTACACGACTGCATATCTCACCACCAGCTACGGGACCTCGCCGTGGATCACGCTGGCGGCGGGACTCGCGATCACCCTGGTCGTGGCGCTGGCGCTGGGGTTCATCACCCTGCGGATGCAGGGGCATTACCTGCCGCTGGCGACCATCGCCTGGGGCATCAGCCTCTATTTCCTGTTCGGGAATCTCGAATCGCTGGGCGGCCATACCGGCATCACCGGAATCCCGCCGCTGTCCTTCGGCGGTTTCGACCTGCGCGAGGAGCGCCATTTCTACCTGCTGATCTGGGCGATCGCCCTGGCCGCCCTGTGGGCAACGCGGAACCTGCTCGACTCGCGGCCGGGGCGGGCGCTGCGCGCGCTCAAGGGCGGTCTCGAGATGGCCGAGGCCTTCGGGGTCGACGGTGCGAGGCTCAAGATCGTCGCGTTCGTCTACGCCGCGCTGCTGGCCTGCGTGTCGGGATGGCTCTACGCGCACCTGCAGCGCTTCGTCAATCCGACGCCTTTCGGCATCGGCCAGGGGATCGAGTACCTGTTCATGGCGGTGGTTGGCGGGGCCGGCAGCGTGTGGGGCGCGATCGTCGGCGCCTCGGTGATCACGGTCCTGAAGCAGGTCCTGCAGGACATCCTTCCGGCGCTGCTGGGACGCAGCGGAAATTTCGAGAACGTCGTCTTCGGCGTGCTGATCATCCTGTTGCTCCAGTTCGCGCGAGAAGGGCTCTGGCCGTGGATCGCGAGGCTGCTGCCGCGGCATCCGCCACCGCCGGTCGCGGGCACGGCGGCGCTGCCTGCCCGGGCGCGCGGGTCCGGCACCGGCGGGCCGTTGCTCGAGCTGCGCGGCCTGCGCAAGACCTTCGGCGGGTTGGTCGCCGTCAACGACCTCTCGTTCGACATCCACGAAGGCGAGATCCTCGGGCTGATCGGTCCGAACGGCGCCGGGAAGAGCACGACCTTCGGCCTGATCAGCGGCGCGCTGCCGCCGAGCTCGGGTGCGATCGCGTTTCGCGGCGTGTCGATCGGATCGCGGCCGCCGTGGGAGATCGCCCGCCTGGGTATCGGGCGCACGTT